>DASYKV010000022.1:0-48150 GCA_035994965.1 Allosphingosinicella sp. | reverse complement strand
GAGCACGAACTCGATGTCGGACAGCCGATAGCCGCCGATCCGCTCGTGCATCAGGCCCGCGGGAGATCTGCCGCCGGCATAGAAATAACGGCCCTGAACCAGCGAGCTCGCGCAATTGCCGACCCCGACCAGTGCCACCTTGATGCTGTTCATGATTCTCCGGTTTTTCTGCTGGGCGCCCGGCGCCCCCGTGTCAGTCATACGCTCGTCACAATCCTATGGGGAAGTCAAGAAACTATGCCGCGCCGCGGACCGCGCGCGAGCGCGGCAGCAGCGTCGTCAACACGTAGAGGAACCACAAGGTCCCGACGCCCGCATAGATGGAAAGCGCGGTTCGCTCGAGCCCGGTGAGGATCAGCGCCATGAACAGGAAGGCGAAGCAGTCGCGGCCGGTCAGCGTCTGCACCGCCCAGTAGATGAGGTCGACGGGGCCCCGGATTCGGGTGCCGGAGCGCTTGAGCAGATCGAAGCCGAGCGGACCGCCGCCGGCGCGGGTGCGCCAGGCGATGAGCATGCCACCGAGGATGGAGAGGGTCACCGCCCAGCCGCCGATCCAGCCGATCGCGTCATGGTCGCGCAGCGCCAGGTTCACGGTCAGCGCGAAAACGAAGAGCAGGTTGGTCGCGATATCGACCACCGAATCCATGGTCGCACCGGACGCGGAAGAGCGGAAGGTGGCGCGCGCCATCTCGCCGTCGACGCCGTCGATGATCGACGCGGCCTGGAACAGGAGGCCGCCGGCAAAGAGCCCCCCATGACCGCCCGCCAGAAGCACGGCGAACATGATCATGGCGAGGACGCCGTTGAAGATCGTCACATGAACCGGCCGGATGCCCGGGATCGCCAGGACGAGCCAGGTGATGCGCTGCGAGATCGGGCGGTTGAGCCAGCGCGAGACCAGGCCGTCGCTCGGCTTGCCGGTGGCGCGCACCACCGCCCAGGCCGTCGGCAGGAGGGGCGCCGGCCCCTCGCCGCGCGCGACCGTCACCGTCGCCGGGCCGCGCAGCCGCTCGATCTCCGCCATCGTCGCCGGCGCCAGCGGCGCCCCGTCGCCGACCAGGAGACGGACCCCGTTCGCACCCTCGTCGATCAGCGCCCTGGCGGCGCGCGCCGCCGTGGCGACGCCGGCGATCGGGCGATCCGCCGCGGCCGCGGAAGCGAAAGCGGCAACGGTCGGTCCGGATTTTTCGCTTCCCAACATGGGGATCCTTACGCAAGAGCAACCTGAACCCTTGTCTTTGTTCGAGAAAGGAGGCCGGATCATGGCAACGGCGAACGCCGCCGATATTCGGCCCCAGGCACGCCCGCGCGAGCTGCAGGACCCGCTCAACCTTTATCTCTACCATCCGCTCGCGGCGCGGCTGGCGCGGCTGCTGCGGCCGACCGGCATCTCGCCCAACATGGTCTCGGTGATGAGCCTTTTCGCGCTGATCGCCGCCGCTTCCGCCTTTACCGGCCTCGCCTGGCCGGCGGGCGCGCTGACCGGCTTCGCCTTCATGCTCGCCTGGCACGTGATCGACGGCGCCGACGGCGACCTCGCGCGGATGACCGGCCGGGCGTCGGCGACGGGCGAATTGGTCGACGGCGTCTGCGACTATGCCGGCAACGTCATCCTCTATGTCGTTTTCGCAATCATGCTCGACGACTGGATCGGCGCCTGGGCATGGATATTGGCGGTGGTGGCGGGCGCCAGCCATATCGTCCAGACCAACCATTCAGAGACCCAGCGCCGGCTCTATCTGTGGCGGGCCTATGGCGTGCCCTGGCTGAGGAACGCCGCCGCCTCGGGCGACGCCGTGTTCCGCAGGGACACTTGGTTCACCCGCTGGTTCGGCTTCTGGGCGGTCGGCTATGTCTGGCTCTCCAACCGGATGACGCCGAGCCTCAATCCGATCGACGCGGCTCTGGCCAGGGCCGAGGACGACCCGCGCGAGACCGAGCGCATCCGCCTCATGGTCCGCCGCGACTCCGGGCCCGGGCTGATCCTCGCCAAGGCGATCGGCGCCAATCCCAAGACTTTCCTGATGGGCGCGAGCATGCTGGCCGGGAGCCCGCTTTATTATTTCCTGGCGATGATCTTCGGCGTCAACCTCATCCTGCTGGCCTCGATCCTCTACCACCGCAAGCTCGCGGCAAGGCTCGCCGCCGCGCTCGGCCGCTGAGCAATTTGGTGACAGGTACGTAGGATTTTTCCTAGGTGTCAGGTACGTACCTGACACCCAAGGGAGGGGCTTTACGCACCCTCCCAATCTAATCGTCCTCGTCCTCATAACCGACCAGGTTGAGCTCGCGGGCCTTGATCTGGCGGGTCATGCACCAATGCTTGAGCGCGTCCTCGCGGCCATGGGTGATCCAGACCTCGCGCGGGGCGAGCTCCTGGATCGTCGCGGTGAGCTCGTCCCAATCGGCATGGTCGGAGACGATCAGCGGCATCTCGACGAGGCGCTGGCGGGCGCGCTGGCGGACCCGCATCCAGCCGGACGCCATTGCGGTGATCGGATCGGGCAGGCGCCGCGACCAGCGGTCGTTGAGCGCGCCGGGCGGGGCAATGACGATCGTCCCCTTGAGCTCGTCCTTCGCAACGCCCGTGGCCGGACGCAAATCGCCCAGCTTCACGCCGAACCCGGCATAGAGGTCGCAAAGCCGCTGGAGAGCGCCGTGAATGTAGATCGGGTCGTGATGGCCGCGGCCGCGCAATTCCATGATCAGCCGCTGCGCCTTGCCGAGCGCATAGGCGCCGACCAGGATGCAGCGCTCCAGATTGTCGTGCAGCCGCTGGAGCAGCCGGTCGACCTCGCCCGCCGTCGCCGGATGGCGGAAGACGGGCAGGCCGAAGGTCGCCTCGGTGATGAAGATGTCGCAGGGCACCGGCTCGAACGGAGCGCAGGTCGGGTCCGGCCGGCGCTTGTAATCGCCCGACACCACGATCTTCTCGCCTTTGTGCTCGAGCACGATCTGGGCCGAGCCCAGAACGTGGCCGGCGGGGACGAAGCTGACGTCCACCTCGCCGAGCCGGATCGATTCGCCATAAGCGACCGGATTGCCCGCCTGCGGCCCATAGCGGCAATCCATGATCGCCAGCGTCTCGGGCGTCGCCCACACCGCCTTATGGCCGCCGCGGGCATGGTCGGCGTGGCCGTGGGTGACGAGCGCGCGCGCCTTGGGCTGCGAGGGATCGATCCAGGCGTCGGCCGGCGCGACGTAAATGCCTTCGGGGAAAGGCTTCACCCAGGAACCGAGACGCGCCATGGGGACTATATGGCCGCGATGCCCCTTGGTTCCCAGATGCTTCCCGCCGAGATCCTCGCCTGGTTCGCGCAAAAGGGCTGGGCGCCGCGCCGGCACCAGCTCGAAATGCTGGCGGCGGCGCGGGCCGGGCGGAGCGCCTTGCTGGTGGCGCCGACCGGGGCGGGCAAGACGCTGGCGGGCTTCCTGCCGACCCTGGCCGAGCTGATCGAGGCCTCTCCCTCCGTTCGTCCCGAGCCTGTCGAAGGACCTTCCTCGTCTTCGGACGCCGGAAAGAAGGGAGGGCTTCGACAGGCTCAGCCCGAACGGCTGGAAATAAAGGAAGGGCTGCACACGCTCTACATCTCGCCCTTGAAGGCGCTGGCCGTCGATGTGCAGCGCAATTTGCTGACCCCCGTCGCCGAGATGGACCTGCCCATTCGGGTCGAGACCCGCACCGGCGACACGCCGTCGGACCGCAAGGCCCGCCAGCGCGTCAAGCCGCCGCACATATTGCTGACCACGCCCGAATCGCTGAGCCTGCTGCTCAGCCACGAGGATAGCCTGCTGCTGTTCCAGGGGCTGCGCACCGTGGTGGTGGACGAAATCCACGCCTTCGCCACCGGCAAGCGCGGCGACCTGCTGGCGCTGTCGCTGGCCAGGCTGCAGGCGATCGCGCCCGCGCTGCGCCGGGTCGGCCTTTCCGCCACGGTCGCCGATCCGGAAGCCTATCAGGGCTGGCTCGCGCCGCATGGCGACATCGACATGGTCGACATCGTCGAGGGCGATCCGGGCGCCGAGGCGGAGATCTCGATCATGCTTCCGGAGGACGAGAAAATCCCCTGGTCCGGCCATTCGGGGCGCTGGGCGGCGGCGAACGTGATGCGCGAGATCGAGCGGCACAAGACGACGCTCGTCTTCTGCAACACGCGCAGCCTGGCGGAGCTGATCTTCCAGGACCTGTGGGCGGTCAACGACGACAATCTGCCGATCGGCATCCATCACGGCTCGCTCTCGATCGAGGCGCGGCGCAAGGTCGAGGCGGCGGTGGCGTCTGGGCGGCTGCGCGGCCTGGTCTGCACCGCCAGCCTCGATCTCGGCGTCGACTGGGGCGATGTCGACCTCGTCGTCCAGATGGGGGCGCCCAAGGGCAGCTCGCGCCTGCTGCAGCGCATCGGCCGCGCCAATCACCGGCTCGACGAACCCTCGGAGGCGATCCTCGTCCCCGGCAACCGCTTCGAATATCTGGAGGCCCGCGCCGCCCTCGACGCGATCGGCGAGGGCGAGCTCGACCCTGAAATCTTCCGCCCCGGCGCGCTCGACGTGCTCGCCCAGCATCTCATGGCCGCCGCCTGCGCCGCGCCCTTCCGCGAGGAGGAGATGCTCGCCGAAGTTCGCGGCGCGGCGCCTTATGCCGGCCTGTCGGAGGAGCTGTTCGGCCAGGTGCTGAGCTTCATCGAGAGCGGCGGCTATTCGCTGCGCGCCTACGACAAGTTCAAGCGCCTGACCCGCGGGCCGGACGGGACGTGGCGGGTTTCCCACCCGCGCTTCATCCAGCAGCACCGGATGAACGCCGGCATCATCATCGACGTGCCGCTCTACGACGTCCGCTTCCGGGGCGGCCGCAAATTGGGCACGGTCGAGGACAATTTCGCCTCGACCCTGTCTCCAGGCGATACCTTCTTCTTCGCCGGGCTGGTGCTCGAGGTCGAGAAGATCGACGGCATGGACCTGATCGTCCGCGCCTCCTCCAAATCGGCGCGCATCCCGACCTATCTCGGCGCGCGCATGGCGATGTCGACCAACCTCGCCGAGCGCGTCCGCATCTTTCTCCACGATCGCGGCCAATGGCCGCGTTTCCCCGACGACGTTCGCGACTGGCTAGGCGTCCAGGATTACCGTTCGAGGCTGCCTGCCCCGGACGAGCTTCTCGTCGAGACCTTCCCGCACGAGCATCGCCATTACATGGTCGCCTACAGCTTCGAGGGCTGGAACGCGCACCAGTCGCTCGGCATGCTGATCACCCGGCGGATGGAAAGCGCTGGCCTCAGGCCATTGGGCTTCGTTTCCAACGATTATGCGCTCGCCGTCTACGGGCTCGATCCGATCGAGGATCCGGCCGCCTTGTTCTCGGCCGACATCCTCGAGGACGAGTTCGTCGACTGGGTGCAGAGCTCGAGCCTGCTGAAGCGCGCCTTCCGCGAGGTGGCGGTGATCGGCGGCCTGGTCGAGCGCCACCATCCCGGCAAGCGCAAGTCGGGCCGGCAGGTCAGCTTCTCGACCGACCTCATCTATGACGTGCTGCGCCGCTACGAGCCGGATCATCTCCTCCTGAAAGCGGCCTGGGCCGACGCCCGCGCCCGGATGACCGACGTCGGCCGCCTCGCCTCCCTGCTCGACCGCGCGGCAGGGACGATGGTCCATGTCGCGCTCGACCGGGTCTCGCCGATGGCGGTCCCCGTCCTCGTCATCATCGGCCGCGAGCGCACCGCCACCGGCACGGTCGACGACAGCCTGCTCATCGAAGCCGAAAGCCTCGCCGAGATCGCGATGCGGGTGGATTGAGCGCTTGCTCAGATAATCAGACGAAGAAGTCCGTATGCCCGATCAGGTCCGGGAGCGGGCTGCCGGCGATGCCGAAGACGTAATCCTCGCCCACCTGGTAGCCGGCGACGCCATTGCCGTCGACGACGAGGAAGATCTGGCCGGAGAGATCGCCCGCGTCGGGCGCGAACCAGGCCGCCTGGTGGGCGCCGAGCCCGCCGAGCGCCGCGGTGAGATCCACGTTGAAGGTCGCGTCGGAGAGGCTGCCGCTGGTCACCGCCGCGGCGAAGCCGGACACCGACCCGGGCAGGTCGATCCGGTCGGCCGCGGGGTCGAAATCGGCCAGCAGGTCGTAGGTCGTGCCGGTCGATTCGCTCGCGCCGGTGTAGACGAAGGTGTCCGCGCCCGCGCCGCCGCTCAGCACGTCGCCGCCGCCGCCGCCGTGGATCGAATCCGCTCCCGCGCCGCCAAAGAAGAGATCGTTGCCGCCGCTGCCCTGGAACGAGAAACTGCCGTCGGTTTCAGCGCTGCCGTCGAACATGACGTGGTTGCCGTCGCCGAGCGAGCGGCCGTCGATGGTCACCGACCCGCCGATCTGAAAATCGTCGCCGACCGAGAGAACATAATCGTTGCCGGCGGCGAGCAGGATCTGGCCGAGGTCAACCGGCGGCGCCACCAGATCGAAGCCCGCCGAGAAATCGCCCGACAAAGCGAGCGTGTCGAAATCAGGGCCCTCGATGCCGGGGGCGGCCATGCCCGCGACCGTCGTGGCATCAAATTCGGCGATGGGCAGGAGCGGATGAGAGTGCATCCACTGATAATTCGCCGCCCAGCCGCCGAAAAGAATGAGATCCTCGATCTCCTTGGCCGACTTCTCGACGCCTTCCACAACGCGCGTGCCGGTACTGACCAACGGCTGTTCGATCCCGATCTGCAGCGTGAACAGGCGGTTGTCGCCGCCCTCTTCCAGATTGGCCGGGCCGGGCGAAGCGCCGTCGACGATGGCCCGGAACTCCGGACCGGTGAGGATGGCGGTTGGGGCGCTCGGCTGCGCGGCATCGAGATCGGAGTGGTCGAGTGGCCCCACATCGGGCACGGCGGCCGCGCGAATGTTCGAGGCTTCGGGGCGGTCGGCGATGCGCAGGATCTGCTGCAGGAAATTGCTCGAATCGGCGATTCGGGCGCCGAAGTCGGAGCTCAGGATCGCCTCGCGAACCTGATCCAACGTGATATCGGCGTTCTTGCCGAACAGCTTAAGCCAAGAAGGTCGCGCCACCCGAATCCGTCCCCAAAAACTTCCTTTGTCGGCAGAGCGGTAACACAAGCCCTCAGGGCCGTCCACACCTCGATGGGGCGCGTTAAGCCCTTGAGCTACCGCCCCTGTTTCTGCCATGGCCGGCCCATGGACGTAACCGTCGAGATCAATTGCGACGCCTGCGGCAGCGCCAATTACAGTCTCGCCGGCGCCACGGCCGACGAGACTGCGATCCTGTGCAACGATTGCGGCGCCGACCAGGGCTCGCTCGGCGAGCTCAAGGCGGCGATGGCGGAGCGGGTGCTCGATCAGTCGGCCGAGGCCCTGCGCAGCAAGCTCGAGACCCTGCGCGGGACGGCACGGATGGAGTGATCCATTGACGCGGGCCGCCGGGCGGCGTCAGAAGAGCCGCATGCGCATAATCATCCTTCCCGCTCTGGCGCTCCTGCTCGCCATCCCCGCATCGGCCCAGCAGCCGCGAGTGAGCGGCGCGGACCGGCGGGCGCACGAGCGCATGCTGGTCCTCGACACCCATCTCGACATCCCCGACCGCTTCGACGACGGCCGCTGGGATTTCTCTCAAAGTCACCGCTACGCGGAGGATGGCAGCCAGGTCGATCTGCCGCGGATGAGGGCGGGCGGGCTCGATGGCGGCTTCTTCGTCATCTATACCGCGCAGGGACCGCTGACCGACGCCGGCTATGCCGAGGCGCGCGACGCGGCCCTGGTCCGCGCCGCGGCGATCCGGCGGGTGATCGGCGAGAATCGCGGAGCCATGGGGCTCGCGCTCACCGCCGACGACGCCGAGCGGCTGCACCGCGCGGGGCGGCGAATCGCCTTCATCTCGATGGAGAATGGCTGGCCGCTCGGCGAGGATCTGTCGCTGCTCCGAACCTTCCACCGGCTCGGCTTGCGCATGGCCGGCCCGGTCCACAGCCGCACCAACCAGCTCGCCGATTCGGCGACCGGCGAGGCGCGCTGGAACGGGCTGAGCCCGCTCGGCCGGCGGTGGGTCGCGGAGATGAACCGGCTCGGCATCATCATCGACGCCAGCCACAGCTCGGACGCGACCTTCGACGACATGCTCAGGCTGAGCCGTGTCCCGATCGTCCTTTCCCATTCGGGGCCGAAAGCGATGTTCGAGCATCGGCGCAATCTCGACGACGCCAGGATGCGCCGGCTCGCCGAGGCCGGCGGCGTCATGTTCATGAACTCGATCTTCCTTGTCCAGCATGACGGCTCGCCCGAGCGCGACGCGATCAACGAGCGCCACGAGCGCTGGGCCGAGCTCAACGCGGCGGAGCGGCGGCAGCTGGTCGCCGATACCGCCGCCCTGAACGCGCTCAGGCCCTACACGACCGCCGATTTCGACCTCTACATGCGCGCCTTGCTGCACGCGATAAGGGTGATGGGGGTCGATCATGTCGGGCTCGGCGCCGATTGGGACGGCGGCGGCGGCGTGATCGGCATGGAGGATATCACCTTCTTGCCGCGAATCAGCGCGCGGCTTCGGCGCGAAGGCTATGGCGAGGCCGACATCGCCAAGGTCATGGGCGGCAATCTGCTGCGCGTGATGCGCCAGGTCCAGGCGGCCGCGGCGCCGCCGGCGTCCTAGGGCGGCCTCGAGACGCTGGGCGCAGATGGACCGGATCCTCAATCAGCCCGATCTGGCGAGGCCCGCGCCGTTGCCGGGCGCGGCGGACGGCCAGGACTGGGCGGCGACGGCGTTCGGGCCGGTCGAGAGCTGGCCGCAATCCCTGCGCACCGCCGCCTCGATGGTGCTCGGCGCGGCGACGCCGATGTTCATCGGCTGGGGCCCGGATTTCCTGATGCTCTACAATGAGGCTTATGCCGAGATTCTCGGCGATCGCGAGCCGGCGATGGGCAGGCCGGGGCGCGAGGTCTGGGCCGACATCTGGGACCGGATCCGGCCCAATGCCGAGCGCGCGCTTGCCGGCGAGACTTTGTTCTTCGAAGCCGATCCGCGCATCTTGAGGCGCGGCGGGCGCGAGAAGCAGGTCTGGATGACCTTCGGCTACAACCCCATAATCGGCGAGGACGGAACGCCGGCCGGCGTGTTCGGCACGGTGATCGCGGTCGGCGACGCCAGCGCCGAGCAGCGCATCCGCGAGAGCGAGGAGCGTTTCCGGCTGATCGCCGATTCGGCGCCGGTGCCGATCTGGGTGACCAAGCTCGACCGCACGCGGGGCTTCGTCAACCGCGCCTATGTCGACTTCATCGGGGTGAGCTACGAGGATGCGGTCGATTATGACTGGCGGCACATAATCCATCCCGACGACCAGCCGCGCATCCATGCCGAATCGCTGGCTGGCGAGGCCTCGCTTCAGCACTTCGTGCTCGAGGGGCGCTTCCGCCGCGGCGACGGCGAATGGCGCTGGCTGCGCTCGATCTCGCAGCCGCGCTGGGGGCCGGGCGGCGAGCATATCGGCTTTATCGGAGTCGCCCACGACATCACCGAGTGGAAATTGGGCACCGAGGTGCTCGAGGCCCGGGTCGCCGAGCGCACCGCCGATCTTCGCGCCGCCATCGACCGGCTCCAGGCGGAGGTCGGCGAGCGCGAGCGTGCCGAGGAGGCGCTTCGCCAGGCCCAGAAGATGGAGGCGGTCGGCCAGCTCACCGGCGGCATCGCCCACGATTTCAACAACCTCCTCACCCCGGTCATCGGCGGGCTCGAGATCATCAGCCGCTCGCTCGAGGAGCCGCGGCTGAAGCGGATCGCCGAGGCGGCGCTCGAATCGGGCCGGCGCGGCGCCAAGCTGACCTCGCAATTGCTCGCTTTCTCGCGCATCCAGCGAATCCGCATGGTGCCGGTCCGGGTCAACAAGGTAATCGACACGATGCGGCTGATGCTCAAGCACAGCATCGGCAGCGCGATCACCATCCGAACCGAGCTCGACCCGGCGGCGGACCGCGCTCTGTGCGACGAGAACCAGCTCGAGAATGCGATCCTCAACCTCGCCATCAACGCCCGCGACGCGATGCTCGCCGATGAAACGGGGGGCGGCGGCATCCTCACCATTTCGACCGGCGTGACGCAGGAGCCGGACGGGCTCGACCTTGCGGCGGGCGACTATGTCTGCGTCGCCGTCGCCGACACCGGCCAGGGCATGACCGCCGAGGTGGTGGCGCGGGCCACCGAGCCCTTCTTCTCGACCAAGCCATTGGGCAAGGGCACCGGCCTCGGCCTCGCCCAGGTCTACGGCATCGTCCGCCAGGCGGGCGGGACGATGCGGATCGAAAGCCGCGAGGGGGAGGGCACGATCGTCAGGCTGCTGCTGCCGAAGGCCAGCGGCGACGCTTTGGAGGATATGCCGGGCGAGGGCGAAGCGGGCGCCGCCGGCCTCGCGCCCGGCGGCGGCGCGCGCATCTTTGTGGTCGACGACGATGAGGACGTCCGCGAATTCCTCGCCGACGCCTTGGTCAGCCTTGGCCACCGGGTCGAGACGCTGGCCGGCGGCGCGGCGACTTTGGCCGCGCTCGACGAAGGCACGCCCGACCTCGTCCTGGTCGATTTCGCAATGCCCGGCATGAACGGCGCTGAGCTCGCCCGCGAGATCCGCGCCCGCTTCCCCGACCTGCCGATCGTCTTCGTCACCGGCTTCGCCGAGAGCGACCAGCTCGAAGGCGCCTGCGGGGCCGACGTGCCGGTGCTTCGCAAGCCGTTCGGGATCGACGATCTGTCGGCCATGGTCGCGAGCCAGCTGACCCGGTCTTGAACCGCGACGGATGCGAAGGCCGAAGCGGTTGCGGTACCCCTAAACCCGCGATGAACAAGCGCCGGATTCGTTCCGGCGGCGGAGCTTTCGTCGCGGGATTCGTTCGGTTGGTGCGATAATACTGGCGGGTTCACTGGTTGTTTAGGAATGCGGGGCCAGGTTCGAAGCAACCGAACAAGGATGGAAAGCCCGTGAAAGTCTGGAACAAGCTGCAAAACCCGTTCGCCCTGGTCGTCCAGGGCTTCGTCGTCGGCGGCCTCCTGTTCTGGACCACGCAGGGCCAGGCCAGCGCGCCCGCGCCGGCCGCGCCCGCCGCCTCGACCCTTTCGGCTCCCGCCTCCAACTGACGCCTTGAAAGCCGCCGGGCCGCCGCTTTATAGCGGGGCATGGTTCGCTTTTCGTTCTGCGGTCACGAGCTGATGGCGCTGCCCCAGGGCGCGCTGTTCTGGCCGGCGCGCCGGGCCTTGCTCGTCGCCGATCTCCATCTCGAAAAAGCAAGCTGGTTCGCCAAAGGCGGGCAGATGCTGCCGCCCTACGATTCGATCGCCACTCTGGCCGATCTCACCGTGATCGTCGCGGCGACCGCGCCTGTGGAAATCTGGTGCCTGGGCGACAGCTTCCACGACCGCCACGGCTGCGACCGCCTTCCCGCCGACGCCCGCGGCCTGCTGACCGCTCTGACCGCCGCGACGCGCTGGACCTGGATCACCGGCAATCACGATGCCGGCTTCGTCGACCCTTGCGGCGGCGCCATCGCCGAGGAGGCCGAGGTCGACGGCCTGCTGCTTCGCCACGAGGCCGATCCGGCCGAGACCCGGCCCGAGCTCAGCGGCCATTTCCACCCCAAGCTGAGGATCAGCCATCGCGGCCGCCTCGTCTCGCGCCGCTGCTTCGTGGCGACGGAGCGCAAGCTGATCCTCCCCGCCTTCGGATCGCTGACCGGCGGCCTCGATGCGCATCACCCGGAGATCGTCAAGGCGGTCGGAGAAGGCGCCCACGCGCTGGTGCCGGTTCAGGACCGGCTGCTGAGATTCCCGATCGCCGCCTAGGCCGCCCGGAACGTCATCGCGACGCCGTTCATGCAATAGCGCAGGCCGGTCGGGCGGGGGCCGTCGTTGAAGACGTGGCCGAGATGGCCGCCGCAGCGCGCGCAGAGCACTTCGGTGCGGCTCATGAACCCGCTCGAATCGCTGCGGGTGACGATTGCGCCGGGCAGCGGCCGGTAGAAACTCGGCCAGCCGGTGCCGCTGTCGAACTTGGTCGTCGAGGCGAACAGGCGATTGCCGCAGCCGGCGCAGGCGAAGGTGCCGCGGCGATGCTCGCGGTCGAGCGGGCTCGAGCCGGGGCGCTCGGTCGAGGCCTGGCGGAGCACCGCATATTGGCCCGGGTTCAGCCGCGCCCGCCATTGCGCGTCGCTCAGCCGATAGGGAAAGCGGCCGGGCGCCGGATCGGCGTCGACGCGGCCGTGCAT
This sequence comes from Allosphingosinicella sp., assembly GCA_035994965.1. Taxonomy (GTDB): domain Bacteria; phylum Pseudomonadota; class Alphaproteobacteria; order Sphingomonadales; family Sphingomonadaceae; genus Allosphingosinicella. Next base: position 35,918 of record DASYKV010000022.1, on the reverse strand, counting down.
GGTGACGGCGACTCCGGTCACCGCCGCGGCGCCGCCAAATGCGAGAAAGGAGCGTCTGTCGATCTTCATGACGGGCCTCATGCTCCGTCCGACCTTAACCGCGCGCGAACGAGTCCGCGCACCGCATTGCCGATATAGAAGCCGCCGGCGAGGTCGGCCTCGACGAGATCGCCCTCCGCGGCCCGGCCCTCGTCGATCAGGCGGCCGCGCAGGATGCCGGGGAGCAGCCCGCGCCCGAGCGGCGGAGTCACCAGGACGCCGCCGCGCTCGACGAACAGGCTGGTGAAGCTGCCTTCGGTCAGGAAGCCCTCGGAATCGCGGAACAGGATTTCGAACGTTCCCGCGGCGGCGCACGCCTCGTCGTAAAAGGCGCGGTCGCTGGTCTTGTGGCGAAGGCGGAAATCGTCGGGCGGGACCGGCAGGGACCCAAGCGCGACCGCGACCGGCTCCTCCGGCGCGCGCTCCAGCGGGCGCATCTCGATCGCCAGCGCGCCGCCCCTCGCGAGCATCAGCCGCACCCGGCTCGGCCCGGCGCGGAAGGTCGCCGCCTGGAGCTCGTTGCGCGCCTCGTGCCGGTCGAAGGCGAAATCGAGCGCGTCGGCGCTGGCCTTGAGGCGCTCGAGATGGCGGTCGAGATCGACGACTCCGTCATGCGGGTCGAAGCGCATCGTCTCGATCAGGTCGAACCGCCTTGCCGTCTCCACGAACGCCCCTTTCGCCAGACATTCGCGCCATTCCTCGCCTGCGCTGCTGTCCGCCACGATGCCGGAGCCGAGCCCGAGACGGGCGACGTGCGCGCCGTCCCGGAGCGTCAGCGTCCGGATCGCGACATTGAACGCGGCTTCCCCGTCGGGCGCAAGCCTTCCGATCATTCCGCAATAGGGCCCGCGCGGGCTCGCCTCGAGCGCGTCGATGATCTCCATCGCCCTTATCTTGGGCGCGCCGGTGATCGAGCCGCAGGGATAGATGGCCCGAATGAGGTCGATCGGGCCGAGCCCGCTCTCCAGCTGCGCGGTGACGGTCGAGGTCAATTGGAGGATGGTCGGATAGGTTTCGACCGCGAACAGCACGGGCACGTCGACACTGCCCGCCTTGGCGACTCGGGACAGATCGTTGCGCAGCAGATCGACGATCATAAGATTCTCGGCGCGCTGTTTGGGGTCGGCGGCGAAGGCGGCGGGGTCGGCGTCGCGCGGCGCCGTGCCCTTCATCGGCCGGGTGACGACGCGCCCGTCTTCAAGCGTGAAGAAGAGCTCGGGCGAGAGGCTCAAGAGCCAGTGCGTGCCGGTGAAGACGATGCCGCCATGGCCGGCCCGCGCCCGCGCCCTCAAGGCCGCGTAGAGCGCGAGCGGGTGACCGGCAACCGGCACCTCGGCGGCGAAGGTCAGATTCGCCTGATAGACGTCGCCGGCCAGGATATGCGCCTTCACCGCCGCCAGCGCCGATTCATATTCTGCCCGGCTGATCAGCGGCCTTGCACGGCCCGCCCAGGCGCCGGCGGGATCGGGGAGGAAAGTCTCGGCGTCGACCTCCTCGTCCGAATCGAACAGGCCGAACCAGAGCAGAGGCGGCTCGTCGGGCGCTGGAACGGCGCGCAGCGGCGCCAGCTTCGCCTCCAGCGCATGGCCCGCCTCGTAGCCAAGGAAGCCCGCCGCCGCCGCGCCGCGCAATCGCTCCAGGCAGTCGACGATCTCCTCGGGATCGCGCGTCTCGATCGTCTCGCGCAGGCCCGTATAGAGCCGCGCCTTGCCACCCGGCCGGGCGTCGTCGAGCAGCACGAAGGGCGCGCTCAGCCTTGCCATGACGCCGCTTCGGGCTCATTTGCGCCGGCCAGGAGAGATAAATTGGTCTGCAGCGTCTTCGACCTCTTCAAGATCGGGGTCGGTCCATCCAGCTCGCACACGATGGGACCGATGACGGCCGCCTGCCGCTTTGTCGAGAGGCTGCGCGACGGCGGCGTGCTCGCCGCGACGGCGCGGGTCGAGGCGAATCTCTACGGCTCGCTCGCCCTGACCGGTAAGGGCCACGCCACCGACCGCGCCGTGCTGCTCGGCCTTTCGGGCGAGCGGCCCGACCGAATCGACCCGGACTCGGCCGACATCGTGGTGGCGCGGATCCGGGAGAGCGGCCGGATCGCGCTCGGCGGAGAGCGCGAAATTGGCTTCGACGAGGCGCGCGACGTGCATTTCCTCCAGCGCGCGCGGCTGCCCCATCACAGCAACGGCATGCGCTTCACCGCTTATGACGAAGCCGGCGCGACGCTCGCCAGCGCCATCTCCTATTCGGTCGGCGGCGGCGCCGTGGTCGAGGAGGCGGACGTCGCCCGCAACGCCCCGCCCGAAGGCGCCTGGGACGTGCCCTGGCGCTACAGCTCGGGCGACCAATTGCTCGCCATCGCCGCGCGCGAGGGCCTCAGCATCGCCGACATCGCGCTGGCCAACGAACGCGCCGCTCTGCCCGACGAGGAAATCAACGCCCGGCTCGACGCGATCACCGCGGCGATGTCGGCCTGCATCGACCGCGGCATGGCCGCGAGCGGCATCCTGCCCGGCGGCCTCAACGTCAAGCGGCGCGCGCCCGCTCTGTACCGGCTGCTCACCGAGCGGGCGGAGCGGGCGCTGCAGGACCCGCTGACCGTGATCGACTGGGTCAACCTCTGGGCACTCGCGGTCAACGAGGAGAATGCGGCCGGCGGCAAGGTCGTCACCGCGCCAACCAACGGCGCCGCCGGCATCGTCCCGGCCGTGCTTCGCTATTATGAGCGCTTCACGCCCCATTCGAACCGCGAGGGCGTCCACATCTTCCTGCTCACCGCCGCCGCGATCGGCTCATTGTTTAAGGAGAATGCCTCGATCTCGGGCGCCGAGGTCGGCTGCCAGGGCGAGGTCGGAGTCGCCTGCTCGATGGCGGGCGCGGGGCTGACCGCCGCCCTGGGCGGAACGCCGGCGCAGGTCGAGAATGCCGCCGAGATCGGCATGGAGCATAATCTCGGCCTCACCTGCGACCCCGTTGGCGGCCTCGTCCAGGTGCCGTGCATCGAGCGCAACGCGGTCGGCGCGATCAAGGCGATCGAGGCCTCCCGCCTCGCCCTCGTCGGCGACGGCTCCCACCGCGTCAGCCTCGACCAGGTGATCGAGACCATGCGCAAGACCGGCCTCGACATGAACGAGCGCTACAAGGAGACCTCGCTCGGCGGGCTGGCGGTCAACGTGGTGGAGTGCTGAGCGGCGCGCGCTTGACGTCTGTACCAAATATGATACATTGAAGCTCCCCCGCACGAAGCGGGCGGTGACTTGGGACCCGTCAGGGTCACCGAAGAGAAAGGGAAACTAGTCATGGAAAATCAGCTTCAGAGAGTGAGGCCCACTCATGCACAAGGTGCTCTTCTATCGGACTGCTTCGGGGAATGAGGTTGTCCTGGATTTCGTCCGTCAGCTTTCAGCCGAGGAGAAGAAGGTCGTCGGCGAGGATTTGAAGACGGTCCAGATCGGCTTCCCGATGGGTTTGCCGCTGTGCCGCCCCCTCGGCGATGGGCTTTACGAGATCAGATCGTCGCTGCCGTCGAAGCGTGAGTTCCGCCTCATTTTTTTCTTCGATCGTGAGCGACAATGCCTGCTGGTGGCGCATGCGCGGTTCAAGAAGAGTGCCAAGCTGCCGAAGAGCGATCTGAATCTGGCCAGGAAGCGAAAGGAGGAATTCCGATAAGAGGAGCGTGACAGTGGCAGAAATGAAAGAGGGCCGTACCTATGAAGGCCTCACCTCCCTTGATGAGTTCCTCGACGAGGAAGGCACTCGGGAGGAAGTCACGGCGCGCGCAATCAAGCGCGTGATAGCATTGCAGCTCCAGCAGGCGATGGTGGACAAAAGAATGTCCAAGGCGCGCATGGCCGAACTGATGGAGACCAGCCGCGCCCAGCTCGCCCGGATTCTCGACCCGGAAGAGTTTAACGTCACGCTGGACACCTTGGCACGCGCCGCGAAGGTGCTCGGCCGGCGACTCTCTGTCGAGCTGAGCTGACTGCATAACGCCGCCGAGATCGGCATGGAGCACCTATGATCCGCGAACTGCGGGCGGTCGCTCAGAACAGCCGCGTCACCCCATAGGTCGCCGCGGCGATCGCCGCGGACGCAGGCAAAGTGATGAACCAGGCGATGATGATGTTGCCGGCGACGCCCCAGCGCACCGCCGACGCCCGGCGCGCGGCGCCGACGCCCATGATCGAGCCGGTGATCGTGTGGGTGGTCGAGACCGGGATGCCGAGCCAGGTCGCGCCGAACAGCATGATCGAGCCGCCCGCCTCGGCGCAGACGCCCTGCTGCGGGGTCAGCCGGGTGATCTTCGAGCCCATCGTGTGGACGATCCGCCAGCCGCCCATCAACGTGCCGAGTCCCATCGCGAACTGGCAGGTGATCACCACCCAGAACGGGACGTGGAAGCCGCCCTCCATCATCCCCTGCGAATAGAGCAGGATGGCGATGATCCCCATCGTCTTTTGCGCGTCGTTGCCGCCATGGCCGAGCGAATAGAGCGCGGCGGTGAACAATTGCGTGCGCCGGAAGACGCGATCGGCGCGGTTGGCCGTCATCCTGCGGAACGCCCAGGCGACGAGCAGCATCAGCAGGATCGCCACCACCATGCCGAGAAGCGGCGCAAGGAAGATGCCGAACGTGGTCTTGATCACGCCGGACCAGACCACCGTGCCGATGCCGGTCTTGGCGATGCCGGCGCCGAGCAGGCCGCCGATCAATGCATGGCTGCTCGAGGAGGGGATGCCGAGCAGCCAGGTGATCACGTTCCACGAAATCGCGCCGATCAGGGCCGAGAAGATGATCGCGGAGGTGACGTCGTTCGGGTTGATGATCCCGGTGCCGATCGTGTTGGCGACGTGGAGGCCGAAGAACAGGAAGGCGATGAAGTTGAAGAAGGCGGCCCAGCACACGGCGAGCTGCGGGCTCAGCACCCGGGTCGAGACGACGGTGGCGATCGAATTGGCGGCGTCGTGCAGGCCGTTGAGGAAATCGAACAGCAAGGCGACGCCGATCAGCGCGATCAGCAGGGTCATGGTGAGTTGCCCGTCCATCAGGCGTGATCGATCACGATACCCTGGATCTCGTCGGCGACGTCTTCGAGCCGGTCGAGCACCCGTTCGATATGGCTGTAGACCTCCCGCCCGATGAAGAAGGCCATGGGCTGGGTGGCGCCATGGCGCTGGTAGAGCGTCTTCAGTCCCATTGCGTGGAGCTCGTCGGCGCGGCCCTCGAGATGGACGACCTGCTCGGTGATTTCGTGGAGGCGGGGCGCGTTGCGCCCGACGTTGCGCATCAGCGGGATCGCCTCGAGGACGAGCGCCGCGGCTTCGCTGGCGAGCTCGCTCATCTCCTTCATCTGCGGCTCGAAGCCGGCGACCTCGTAGAGCGTGATCGCCTTGGCGGTCTGCCACATCTCGTCGAGCGCATCGTCCATCGCCGACGTGAGGGCGGTGATCGCGCTGCGGTCGAACGGGGTGATGAACGAGCGCCGGACCGCGACCAGCACGTCGCGGGTGACGTCGTCGGCGGCATTTTCATGCGCCTGGATCTGCGCGCAGGATGCGGGGATTCCCTCCTCGCCCGACAGCATCTTCTGCATCGCGCCGGCGCCGGCGACCAGGATCTGGGCATGGCGTTCGAACATGTCGAAGAACCGGTCTTCCTTCGGCATGATCGCGCGAATGAATCTGAGCACTCTATACCCCCAGGAGAATCGGTTCACGCCCATAACAACCAGCGAGGCGCGGGGATAGAGACCCTCTTGTCCGCCGGCAAAGCCGCTGATCAGCGCCCGGAGCTCGGGCTCCTCGACCGCGTCCGCCGCCGCGGCGCAGGCGAACCAGCGCCGCTCCCGCTCCCGGCGCTCGGGCCAGTCCGCCGCCTCGCGGGTCACCAGCAGCGGATAGACGGCGACGATCGCCGCCGCGTCGGCGCCCGAGCGCCGTCTCTTGGCATAGCGATAGGTGCCCGCCGGCACCGTCGCGACCCGGCCCTCGACGCCCGCTTCCTCGAACGCCTCGCGCGCCGCCGATTCGTAGTTGAGGAAGAAGGGGATCGGATTGCCCTTGGGAATCACCCAGCGCCGCCGCTCCTTCGAGGTGATCAGCAGGATCTCGACCGCACCCTCGCCGCCGACCCGATAGGGGAGCACGCCATATTGAGTCAGCAAGAGCTGGTTTCCCGGTTCATCATACTGTTGTTGACGCATCGAACGCACAAAGGCCAGATCGCGCCCATCGCCCGCCCGAATCGGTCCCGAGAGGAAATCCATGCGCCTGACGCTCGCCATCGCCATCGCCGCCTTGCCGCTGAGCGCGGCCTTCGCCCAGGAAAATGCCGCGCCGCCGGCGGTGGAGAAGCCCGCCGCTTTGGTCGCCGACGGCATTCCGCCGGTCCCGGCCGAGCTCGCCAACCGGACCCGGCCCTATATGGAGTTCCGGACCGCGGGCTTTGCCGGCTGGAACGCGCGCGACCGCTCGATGCTGATCACCACGCGCTTCGGCAACACCGCGCAGGTCCACCGGGTCGCCACGCCGATGGGCGACCGCGAGCAATTGAGCTTCGAGGCCGAGCCCGTCCAGGGCGGCTGGTCGCCCAATGGCGACGTGCTCGCCGTCCAGAAGGATGTCGGCGGCAGCGAGTTCTTCCAGCTCTACACCCTGGCCAACGGCCGGCTCACCTTGCTCACCGACGGCCGCAGCCGCAACGAGATGAACGCCTGGAGCCATGACGGCCGCTGGCTCAGCTACAGCTCGACCCGGCGCAACGGCACCGATTCCGACCTCTACGTGGTCGACCCGCGCAACCCCTCCAGCAATCGTATGGTCGCCCAAGTCCAGGGCGGTGGCTGGGGCCTAGCCGATTTCTCGCCCGACGGCCGGCGCGCGGTCGCGATCAACTATCTCTCGGTCACCAAGTCGAACCCCTTCCTGGTCGACGTCGCCAGCGGGACGATGACGCCGATCGGCGACCATAGCCGCGACATTTCTTATGGCGGCGCCGAATTCGCCCGCGATGGCACGCTCTGGATCACCTCGGACCAGGGCTCGGACTATCAGCGGCTCGGCCGGATCGACGTCGCGACCGGCCGCTTCGCGCCCGTCGTCACCGACATCAACTGGGACGTCGAGACGTTCGACATCGCCGATGACGGCAGCTTCATCGCTTTCGTCACCAACGAGGCGGGGACCAGCCGCCTCAGGCTGCTCGACACGCGTACCGGCCGTTCGCGGCTCGTCACCGCTTTGCCGGCCGGCACGATCGGCGGCGTCCAGATCGCGCCCTGGGGCGCGATCGGCTTCAGCCTGAGCTCGGCGCGAAGCCCGTCCGACGCTTATTCGGTCGATCCGCGCACCCTGGCCGTGACCCGCTGGACCAGGAGCGAGACCGGCGGCCTCGATGCCGGACTCAATGTCGAGCCCGAGCTGATCGAGGTGAGCAGCTTCGACGGCGAGCGCGTCTCGGGCTTCCTCTACCGGCCCGACGCGGCGCGCTTCCCCGGCCGCCGGCCGCTGATCGTCAATATCCATGGCGGCCCCGAAGGCCAGTCGCGGCCGGGCTTCCTCGGCCGCAACAATTACCTGCTCAACGAGCTCGGCATCGCCATCTTCTACCCTAATGTCCGCGGCTCGACCGGCTTCGGCAAGCGCTTCGTCAGCCTCGACAACGGCCCGGCGCTGCGTGAGAATTCGGTCCGGGACATCGGCGCCTTTCTCGACCGTTTCGACCGCGATCCGGCGCTCGACCGGACCCGCTTCGCGGTCACCGGCGGCTCCTATGGCGGCTATATGTGCTACGCCTCGGCGATCCGCTTCGGCGAGAGGCTACGCGCCGCCAATTGCGTCGTCGCCATCTCCAATTTCGTCACCTTCCTCGAAAACACCCAGAGCTATCGCCGCGACTTGAGGCGCGTCGAATATGGCGACGAGCGCACGCAGCGCGCCGAATTGCTTCGGATCAGCCCGATGACCCGGGTCGGCGAGCTCAGGATCCCGCTGATGGTGGTGACCGGCGGCAACGATCCGCGCGTGCCCGCCTCGGAGGCCGACCAGATGGTCCGCGCCGTCCGCGCGAGCGGCCGCACCGCCTGGCATCTGCTCGGCCAGAATGAGGGCCACGGCTTCGCCAAGAAGGAGAATCAGGATTATCAATTCTGGGTCGGGCTGATGTTCTGGCAGGCGAACCTGCTCGGCGCGGCGGGATAGGGGGAAAGCAGATGGCGGTTTCGATCATCGACGGCACGCTGGAGGCCGCCGATCTGAAGCGGGTCCGCGGCACGACGCGCGTCTATCAGAGCCTGACCTTCAGGCTTCGCGACGGCAGCAGCAAGTCGATCGCCAAGGCGATCGCCCATGAGGATGTCGGCGCCCTGCTCGAAGTGGGCAATAGCGGCCGCTTCTACCTCTACACCGCGGTCGACCATCGCGGCGTCCACGGCGTCCGCGACGACCGCGGCCGCTCGGCCTTCGCTTATTCCAAGGCCAACGAAACGGCGATGCTGGTGACGGGGTGTATCGGCGTCGCGATGCTGCTGGGCTTCTATGCGATGAACAAGTTCTCGATCTGGCCGGTCCTGTGCATCGTCATCGGCGTGCCTTTCTATTTCCTCTACCGGCAGACCCGGGCCGAGGCGACCCGGCAATATGAGCGCGATGGCGGCCCGCCGGCAACGGCGGCATGAGCGAGGCGCGCCCCGCCTTCCGCGACTCCGCCCTGCTCGCGCGGGCGGTGCGCTGGCTGCTCTGGGCCAATGCGCTGGGCGCGCTGCTGGAGATTGTGGTGCGCTGGCGGCGCGATTTCGACCCTTTCCTGATGAGCGAGGCCGAGGGCGCGATGGCGCTGACCCAGCTCGCATTGTTCGCGGGGACGGCGATCGCCTTTCTGGTCTGGCTCTACCGCGCCGAGGTCAACGCCCGCGCGCTCGGCGCCGAAGACATGATGGTGAGCCCGCCTTGGGCGGTCGGCTGGTTTTTCGTGCCGCTCGTCCAACTGGTCATGCCCTTCGTCGCGGTCCGCGAATTGTGGAAGGCGAGCGCCACGCCGCGCGACTGGCAGCTCGGCGCGAGCTCGCCGCTCATCGCTCTGTGGTGGGCGTGCTGGATCGGCACGTTGATCAGCGGCAACATCGCCTTCGCCCTCACCCGCATGGACGATTATGACGCGTTTCTGGCGGCGGACGTCGTGAGCGTCGTCTCGGCCGCCTTCACCATCCCCTCGGCGATCCTGCTCGCCGCCATCATCGGCCACATTCAGGCGATGCAGGAGAGCCCCCGTCACCTCGCCGACCGATTCGCCTGATCAGACGCGCCGCGCCTGCCAGCCGCCCTCGCCGGATATCTCGGCGTCGCCGATCGTGCCGGCATAAATGCGCCCGCCGGCGGTGAAGCGGAGCGCCGTGCCGCGCAGCGCCGCTTCCTGCAGCTCCAGCACCCGGCCGCCGCCAGTCAGGGTCCCGGTCACGTCCTGGAAGCGCTGCTCGATCTCCAGCGCATATTGGCCGCCGTCGGCGTCGGTCAGCGCCCAGCTGCCGCCGGCGACCGCCGGCACGATCCACAGGTAAATGCGCCGGCCGTCGAGCCTGTCCTCCGCCTCCGGGCGCCAATCGCCCATGTCGAAGGCGTGGCTGACGATCCGGCTGCCCGGCCTGAGCTCGGTGAGCAGGCGCGGGCGCAGCCGCAAATTGATGTCCGGCAGCAGATAGAGGGCGACGACGCTCGCCTCGTAGATCGGCGTCCGGAACAGGTCCTGCCGGCGGAAGACGACACGGGCCTCGACCTCGGCGATCCGCGCCGCCGCCGCGGCTTCCTGGATACGCAGCGGATCGAGATCGACGCCGAGCGCACGCGCGCCGCGCCGCGCCGCCGCCACCGCGATCCGCCCGTCGCCGCAGCCGAGGTCGATCAGATAGTCGGCGGCAGTGACCTGCGCGAGATCGAGCATCTTCTGCACGAGCGCGTGCGGCGTCGGCACGAACGGCACTTCATATTCGGGCTCGGCGAAGCCGGCGAGCAGCGGCAAGGCGGCGGCCGCGAGGATCTGGCGTCGGCTGAGCTCCATCGGCGGACCATAGCTTGCATCGCCGCCCCGCCAAGGCCATTTGCGGGCCATGGCCACCGCTCCCCCCTTCCCACCGCTTCGCGCCGCGATCATCCCGGTGACTCCGTTGCAGCAGAATTGCTGCCTGATCTGGTGCACCAAAACCATGCGCGGCACCTTCACCGATCCCGGCGGCGATCTCGACCGGCTGAAGGCGGCGGCCGCCCAGCATAAGGTGACGATCGAGAAGATCCTGCTCACCCACGGCCATATCGACCATTGCGGCTCGGCCAAGATCCTCGCCGACGAATTGGGCGTGAAGATCGAGGGGCCGCACGAGGACGACCGCTTCTGGATCGCCCGGCTCGAGGATGACGGCCGCGCCTACGGAATCACCGGCAAGCCTTTCGAGAGCGACCGCTGGCTGGTCAACGGCGACACGGTGACGGTCGGCGAATTGACCTTCGACGTCTATCACTGCCCCGGCCACACGCCCGGCCATGTCGTCTTCCACCACCCGGCCTCGAAGCTCGCCATCGTCGGCGACGTCCTGTTCCAGGGCTCGATCGGGCGCACCGACTTTCCGATGGGCAACCACCAGGATCTGATCGACGCGATCACCGGTCGGCTGTGGCCGCTCGGCGACGACACCGCCTTCGTCCCCGGCCACGGCCCGATGTCGACCTTCGGCCAGGAGCGCCGCAACAATCCCTTCGTCGCCGACCGCGTGCTGGCGCGCGCCTAAGCGGTGCGGCCCGGCGAGACCTGGACGCCCTGGCCGGCCGCCGGGGCTGAGTGGCGATAGGCGAAGCTCAGCCCCCAGCCGGCAAGGCCGATCAGGACCAGCCAGCTCAAGGAAATGCCCGAGACCCGCATCCAGTTCGCGCCCGGCCGGTCCATGCCGAAGGCGTGGAGGAGGCGCGCCAGGACGAAGACGATGGCGGCCGCCCACAATATCGTCTGGTCGCCGCCGGCGAGCTCGAGCAGGCCGAGCAGGATCAGGAAGATGGGCATGTTCTCGGCATAATTGCCGTGCGCGCGCATTCGCCGAAGCAGGGTCTCGTTGCCGCCGTCGCCGAAGCCGATCTTGAGCGGGCGCCTGAGGCGGGAGACGCGCAGGCTGAGCCAGACGTGGAGGATCGCGGCGGCGGCGGCGATGGTGAGGGTGATCGGCAGGATCATGAGGCGAAGTCTCCTTAGGCTCCAGCGTAAGCATGGCGAGGCGATGCTTGCAACCGGTGGAGGAATCGCTATAGGCGGCTCCCTTCATGCGAGAGCATCAGGCCGCGAGGCCAGCGGCCGATCCGCCGCTGACCGCAGCAGCCGGCATTCGCCACATCATTTTGAACTGGAACAGGTGCCAATATGGCGGTCCCCAAAAGAAAGACCTCGCCCTCCAAGCGCAACATGCGCCGCAGCCACGACGCCCTCAAGCCGACCGGTTATCAGGAATGCCCCAATTGCGGCGAGCTCCGCCTCCCGCACAATCTGTGCCAGAGCTGCGGCCATTATAAGGGACGTGAAATCCTGAAGTCCGAGGCGTAAGACGGTCCGGCTGCAGGACGGGAGACGCAGGTGGGAAGAGGGCCACGGATCGCAATCGACGCGATGGGTGGTGATTCCGGCCCCGAGGTGATGGTCGCCGGCGCCGCCGATGCCTGGCACCGCCGCGACGATCTGAGCTTCCTCCTGTTCGGCCACGAAAACGCGATCCGGATCGAGCTCGCCAAGCATCGCAGCCTCGCCGACGTCTGCGAGATCGTCCATTGCGACGACGTCATTTCTGGCGACGACAAGCCGACCCAAGCCATCCGCCGGGCCAAGACCAGCTCTATGGGCCGCGCCATCGCGGCGGTGAAGGAGGGCGACGCCCAGGCGGCGCTCTCGGGCGGCAATACCGGCGCCTTGATGGCGATGTCGAAGCTCGCGCTGAGGACGATGCCGGGCATCGACCGGCCGGCGCTCGCCGCCCTGCTGCCGACCTTGGGCGCCAACGATTGCGTCATGCTCGATCTCGGCGCCAATACCGAGTGCGACACCAACAACCTGGTCCAGTTCGCGGTGATGGGCGCGGCCTACGCCCGGGTCGTGCTCGAGCTCGAGCGGCCGCGCGTGCAATTGCTCAACATCGGCACCGAGGAATTGAAGGGCACCGACGAATTGAAGGAAGCGGCCGCGATCCTGCGCGGCTCGCATCATCTGCACATGCGCTTCGCCGGCTTCGTCGAGGGCGACAAATTGTCGCGCGGCGACACCGACGTGATCGTCACCGACGGCTTTTCCGGGAATATCGCGCTGAAGTCGCTGGAAGGGACGGCGCGCTTCGTCACCGACCTCCTGAAGCGCGCCTTCAGCAGCTCGGCCCGCTCGAAGATCGGCTTCCTGATCTCGCGGCCGGCCACCGAATTGCTCCGCCACCATCTCGATCCGAACAACCATAATGGCGCGGTCTTCCTCGGCCTGAACGGCCTCGTCGTGAAGAGCCATGGCAGCGCCACCGACAAGGGCGTCGCCAATGCGATCCGGGTGGCGGCGCGGATGGTGCGCGAGGATCTGACCCGCAAGATCACCGAGGATCTCGCCAACGTCTCTGCGCAGACCGCGCAGCTCGCCGCCGCCAAATGACCCGGCGCGCCGTCATTGCCGGGACGGGCTCGGCGCTGCCGTTGCGGCGCGTTTCGAACCAGGAGCTGGCCGAGCGCGTCGACACGACAGACGAATGGATCGTCGAGCGGACCGGCATCCAGGCCCGCCACATCGCCGGCGACGGCGAGACCACCGCCACTTTGGCGACCGATGCCGCGCGCAAGGCGCTCGCCGCGGCCGAAATAAGCGCCGACCAGATCGGCCTCATCGTGCTGGCAACCGCCACGCCCGACCAGACCTTCCCGGCCAGCGCGACGCTTGTGCAGACGGCGCTCGGTATCGACGATTGCATCGCCTTCGACGTCGCCGCGGTCTGCACGGGTTTCCTCTACGCGCTCTCCGTCGCCGACAATATGATCAAGGGCGGCATGGCGGATCATGCCCTGGTGATCGGCGCGGAGACGTTCAGCCGCATCCTCGACTGGGAGGACCGGGGGACCTGCGTCCTGTTCGGCGACGGCGCCGGCGCGGTCGTGCTGAGCGCCGAGGAGAGCGATGGCCGCGGCATCCTCGCCACCAGGCTTCATGCCGACGGGCGCTATAACGACCTGCTCTACGTCGATGGCGGCGTCTCCACGACCGGCACGGTCGGCAAGCTCAGGATGAAGGGCCGCGAGGTGTTCCGCCACGCCGTCGTCAACCTCGCCGCCGTGCTCGGCGAGACTCTGGGCGCCACCGGCCACGCGGTCGGGGAGATCGACTGGGTGGTTCCGCACCAGGCCAACAAGCGCATCCTCGACGCCACCGCGAAGAAGCTTGGCCTCGATCCCGCCAAGGTGATCGTGACCGTCGACCAGCATGCCAATACGTCGGCCGCCTCGGTGCCGCTCGCGCTCGACACCGCGGTGCGCGACGGGCGCATCAAGCGGGGCGACCTGATCGTGCTCGAGGCGATGGGCGGCGGCTTCACCTGGGGGGCCGCGGTCGTTCGTTTCTGAGCCGGAACGACACGGCTCCGGAATATTTTGGCGATAGCCGGGCTTTGCGCACAGAGTCTGATTGCACTTGGGCTAAAGCGCGGTTAAGGTTCCAAATTCTCGATTGAGAAGGGGGACGGCTTGATGGCCGATTCAGGTGCGATCCGCAAACCGTCGGTCGGGACGCTGACCCGCGCCGATCTGGCGGACATCGTCCATCGCGAGATCGGGCTGTCGCGCGCCGAATCCGCCGGCATCGTCGAGGGCATATTGCACCATATGTGCAGCGCTCTGGCGGACGGGCAGAATGTGAAGATTTCCGGCTTCGGAAGCTTCATCCTGCGCGACAAGGGCGAGCGGGTCGGCCGCAATCCGAAGACCGGCGTCGAGGTTCCCATCGCGCCGCGTCGCGTTCTCACGTTCCGCGCCAGTCAGATCATGCGCGAGCGGATCGCCCGCAGCGGCTGATATGGATTGATCGCATGGTCGAGCCGATCCGCAAGAGCGAACACGCCTTCCGGACGATCGGCGAGCTTGCGGCGGAGCTTGGCGTTCCCCAGCATATCCTGCGCTATTGGGAGACCCGCTTCCCCCAATTGAAGCCGCTGCAGCGCGCCGGCAACCGCCGCTATTACCGCACCGAGGACGTCGCGCTGGCGCGGCGCATTCATCGCCTGCTCAGCCAGGACGGCTATACGATACGCGGTGTCCAGCAATTGCTCGGCAAAGGCGGCGGCGCGTCGTCCGGGGAAGCGGCGGTCGCCGCGACCGGAGCGACTCCGGCCAACCAGCATTCACCCTTCCCAGCCGACGGTCTGCGCGCGCTCCGGCGGACGCTCATCGACGCATTAGAGGAGACGGCCCTGTGACCCTACGCTTTGCCACTCTTTCGCTCGCCGCTTTGGGCGGCCTCGTCCTGGCCTCGGCTGCAACGGCCGCCGATTCGCCGCGGCCGCTGCGCGAGCTGCGCTGCGACCTGATGGAGACCCAGCGCGGCGGACGGATGACGACGATCGAGGCGCCGGACCTCCACGTCCTCCAGCAGACCGCGGTCGCCGGCCGCTTCACCCCCGAAATCCCGGAAGGCACGTCGGGGATATTGTGCGGCCGCTCGCACATCCTGCCGGCCGCGCATGACGACGAGGTCCTCATCCTCGGCGTGCCGCTGTTCATCGCCGAAACCGGCTCGGGCCGCCGGCTCGGCGTGCTCGAGATCGACCAGGGCCGTTACCGGTTCCGGATGATCGAGGGCCGGCTCAGCGCCGACGAGCAGAGCGCGATGGACCAGCGGCTCGACGAGTTCCAGCGCCGCCTGGCGCCGCCGGCGCAGTCCTGAGGCTCAGCCCTCGGGCCCGAGCTGCGGATCGAGGTCGCGGGGGCGGATGAAGCGTTCGAGGCGGCCGGCACCCGCCGCTACGTCGCGCCAGCCCGGCCCATCGAAGCGCAGCTCGGCGAGCGCGCCGGTCGGATATTTGGCGGCGATCCGGTCGCGCAGCGCGCCGCCCTCGGCGAGCAGCAGGGCGAGCTGCTCCATCCCCGGATTGTGACCGGCGATCAGCAGCCGCTCGTGCGCGTCGTCGGCGGCGCGGACGATCTCGAGCAGGGTCTCGGCCGAGGCGAGATAGATATGCTCGTCGAAATCGGTGGCGACCGCGCCGCCATAGCCCTGCGCCAGCTCGGTCAAAGTCTCGGTCACCCGTGCGGCCGGCGAGGCGAGGACGAAATCAAAATCGAGGCCGAGCCGCTTCATCTCGCGCCCCATCGCCCGCGCCGCCTTGCGGCCGCGTGGCGAGAGCGGCCGGTCGAAATCGCGCACCGGCGCGTCCCAGCCCGATTTGGCGTGGCGAAGCAAAGTGAGCGTCTTCATTCGACGTCTTCGATCCTCTCCAGCGCGCCATCATGCATGAGGCCGGCGCCCGGCGCCAGCCGCGCGCGCACGCGGCGGATCGCTTCGTCGAGCGGCACGCGCGAGACCCGCACCCCGGTCGGGAAGGCGTCGAGCAGCCGCGACGGCGTCGCCGCCGACAGGAGGACGAACATGCCCTGGTCCTGCTGACGGCGGATGAGGCGGCCGAAGGCCTGCGCGAGCCTGGCGCGGACCACCCTGTCGTCATAGGCGGTGCCGCCCCCAGCGGCGCGTCGGGCGGCGTGGAGCACGGTCGGCCGCGGCCAGGGCACGCCCTCCATCACCACCAGCCTCAGCGAATGGCCGGGCACGTCGACGCCGTCACGGAGCGCGTCGGTGCCGAGCAGGCTGGCATGGGGATCGTCGCGGAAGATGTCGATCAGGGTGCCGGTGTCGATCGGGTCGACATGCTGGGCGTAGAGCGGCAGGCCGGCGCGGGCGAGGCGGTCGGCGATCCGGGCGTGGACCGCCCTGAGGCGCTGGATGGCGGTGAACAGGCCCAAGGTCCCGCCCTGCGCCGCCTCGATCAGCCGCGCATAGCCGCCGGCCAGGGCGGCGAGGTCGCCCTTCTTGACGTCGGTGACGACGAGCACCTCGCTATGCGCGGCATAATCGAACGGGCTCGCCGCCTCGAAGCGGGACGCCGCGCCTGCGAGGTGGAGCGCGCCGGTGCGCGCCTCGGCCGCCGGCCAGTCGGCGCCGCCGCGCAACGTGGCGGAGGTGACGAGCACGCCATGGGCGGGCTTGAGCACCGCCTCGGCGAAGGGCCGGGTCGGGTCGAGCCAGTGGCGATGCAGGCCGGCATCATATTCGCGCCCCTCGACCCGCTCGACCGCCAGCCAGTCGACGAAATCGGGGTCGGCCGGCCCGCCGATCCGCCCCGCCAGCGCGATCCAGGCCGACAGCGTCTGCACCCGCCAGGAAAGGCCGCCGATCGCGCCTTCGACTCGGGCGCGCGCCTGGGCGTCGAGCCAGTCGGGCGCGTCCTCGAGCACCGCTTCCAGCCTCTTGCCGAGCGCGACCAGCGGCCGGAGCAATTGCTCGAGCGCCTCGACCGCGGGCGCGGCGGCCTCGACCAGAACCGGGTCGGGCTCGGCAAGCTCGGTCTCGAGGCCGTAGCCCGCATCCTGCGCCGTGGCCCGCGCATAGACGGTACCGCGCACCGCGGAGAGCAGGCCCTCGACCGGTCCGAAGGCGGCGCCCTCGGCGATCCGCTGCAGCCAGCCGTCGCCGGGCAAGGCCCCGGCCATCTGCACCGCGGTGTCCAGCGCCAGCGCGCCCGCCTCGTCATAGGAGGCGACGTCCATCAGCCGCGCGGCGAGGCCGCGCCTGCGCCCCCGCGCCTTGCTTTCGGGACCGACGATCCAGCGGCGCATCTCGATCGCCTCCTGGCCGGTGAAGGCGGCGGCGAAGGTCGAATCGGCGGCGTCGAAGAGGTGATGGCCCTCGTCGAACACGATCCGGGTCGGCGCCTTGCCCTCGTCGCGGCCGCGCGCGGCGTTGACCATGACCAAAGCGTGGTTGGCGATGACGAGGTCCGCGTCCTGGCTTGCGCGTGATGCCCGCTCGATGAAGCAGCGCCGGTAATGCGGGCAGCCGGCATAGACGCATTCGCCCCTGCGGTCCGTGAGCGCGGCGGCGCCGGCGCGTCGGAAGAGCGAGGTCAGCCAGCCCGGCAGATCGCCGCCGACCATGTCGCCGTCGCGCGTATAGGCCGCCCAGCGCGCCGCGAGCTGGGCCAGGATCGCCGCCCGCCCGGCAAAGCCGCCCTGGAGCGCATCCTCGAGATTGAGGAGGCAGAGATAATTTTCGCGGCCCTTGCGAATCACGATCTTCGCCTTGCGCTCGCCCGGATCGGAGAAGATCCGTTCGCCCTCCCTGTCGAGCTGGCGCTGCAGCGCCTTGGTATAGGTCGAGATCCAGACCGCGCCGTCCGCTTTCTCCGCCCAGAGCGAGGCCGGCGCGAGATAGCCCAGCGTCTTGCCGATCCCGGTGCCGGCTTCGGCGAGCAGCACGTTGGGCTGGTCCTCGATCCGGCGCGGATCGAAGATGGCGGCGGCGGCGGCGGCATAATCGCGCTGGCCGTCGCGGACTTCCGCGTCGGCGCCAACGAGACGCTCGAGCCGCAAGGCGGTGTCGGCGAGGTCGAGGCGGATCGGGCGCGGCTGCGGCCGGCCGCCCGTCTCCTCCCATTCGGGCAGGCGGGAGAACAGCCAGCGTTCCTCGCGTTCGGGCCTGGCCAGCCGCTCGGCGACCGCGCCGGCCCAGCTCCAGCGCAGGCGGTAGAGCGCTTGCGCCGACGCCCAGGCGCCCTCGCGCTCGGGCCAACCCGCCGCGAGCGTGCCGAGCAAGGCCGTCGCCGCCGCGCGCAGGAACAAGGCGGCCGCTTCCTCGCCTTCGGGCGCGTTCAGGCCGAGCGCATGGGCGAGGCCCTTGGGCGTCGGCACCGCGAACCGCGCCGGATGAACGAAGGCGAACAGCTCCAGAAGGTCGAGCCCCGACAGGTCCGGATAGCCGAGCCGGTTGCCGATCAGGGGCGCGTTCAGCATGATCATCGGCGTTTCCGCCGCCCGCGCGATCGCCGCCCCGCGCCCGACCGCCTCGACCCGGCCGTCGCCATGCGCGATCCAGATGCCGCCATGGGTTGCGTGCAGCGCGGGATAAGGGAGCAAGCCCATGCGCCTGCTTAGGCCGAAAAGGAACGAAACGGCAACGCTGGATCAGATCAGGCCGTCGGTTTCCACCGCGAGGCCGGCGATGGTGAGGCTTTCGACGGATCCGCCGATCGGGACCGAACGGCCCTCGGCATAACCTTGCTCGGAAGGCGACCAGCATTGATGGATCGTCGCGGCCGGAATTTCAACGACCCAATACTCGGGAATGGCATGCTTGGCATATAAAGCGGCTTTCAGTCCGAGATCGAAATCTGCCGTCGCGTCGGTCACTTCGATTGCGAGCGCCACGGACTCCGAAGGTACATACCCCTTGCCGATCGGGGCGCTGGTCAGCGAGATATCGGGCTCGGGTGCGCTCAGCGGCGGCATTCCCACTGTGGCCTCCACTATCGGATAGAGCGGCGAGCCCAGCTCTTTGAGGACTTGGTGGAGACGAATGACAAGTTCGGTCTTCGCGAAAGCGTGCGGCCGGAATTGTCCCTGCATCGCGTAGATCGCTCCTTCGATCAGCTCAGTCTTCGCGTAGCCATCGAAGGCGCCGGACCGATCAAGCAAATCGAATTGCTCGAGGGTGAGCTTTACGGGCTGGGGCACGTTGATTGGCTGAACGACAGTCATGTCCGCCTCATATCACCTTGCGCCTTGCGCGCGAAGCGGCGAAGAGCGCGGCGATGGGTGCCGTCGATCCCGAACTGCGCGAAGCCGCGAAGGTCAGCAAGGCCTGGCCCTATGAGGAGGCGCGCAAATTGCTCAAGCGCTATCCGGACGGGCCCGGCGACAAGGCCATCGTCTTCGAGACCGGCTACGGGCCGAGCGGGCTGCCGCACCTGGGAACGTTCCAGGAGGTGGCGCGCACGCTGATGGTCCGCCGCGCTCTGGCCGAGATGGTCGATTGGCCGAGCCGGCTGATCGCTTTCTCCGACGACATGGACGGGATGCGCAAGGTCCCGCCCGGCGTGCCGCACCAGGACATGATGCACGAACAGCTCGACCGGCCCTTGTCCAAGGTGCCGGACCCGTTCGGATGCGGCCATAACAGCTATGCCGATCACAATAACGGGATATTGCGCCAGTTCCTCGACCGGTTCGGCTTCGACTATGAATTCCTCGCCTCCAGCGACTGCTACTTCTCGGGGCGCTTCGACGAGGCGCTGAAGAGCGTGCTTCGCAATTACGACGCGATCATGGACGTGATGCTGCCGACGCTGGGCGAAGAGCGCCGCAAGACCTATTCGCCGGTGCTGCCGATCAGCCGGGCCAGCGGCAAGGTGCTGCAGGTGCCGATCGAGATCGTCGATGCCGAGGCCGGCCTGATCGCGTTCGAGGAGGGGGGCGAACGCGTCGAGCAGTCGATTCTGGCGGGCGGCGCCAAGCTGCAATGGAAGGTCGATTGGGCGATGCGCTGGGTGGCGCTTGGCGTCGACTACGAAATGTCGGGCAAGGACCTGATCGATTCGGTCACCCAGAGCTCGAAGATCGCCCGCATCCTTGGCAGCAGGCCGCCGGACGGCTTCAATTACGAGATGTTCCTCGACGAGAATGGTGAGAAGATCTCCAAGACCAAGGGCAATGGCGTCACCATCGACGAATGGCTGGCCTATGCGCCGGAGGAGAGCCTCGCTTTCTACATCTACCGCGACCCGAGGAAGGCCAAGCAATTGAGCTTCTCGGTCATCCCCAAGGCGGTTGACGAATATGACCAGTTCCTGGCCGCCTATCCCGGCCAAGAGTGGGACAAGCGCCTCGGCAATCCGGTCCATCACGTCCATGCGGGCGGGGTGCCGGCGGCGCGCATGCCGATCGGCTTCGCGCTGCTTCTCAACCTGGTCGCGGTCGCCTCGACCGACGACAAGCACCTGCTCTGGGGCTTCGTGCAGCGCTACGCGCCGGAGGCATCGCCCGAAACCGACCCGGCGCTCGACAAGAGGCTCGATTTCGCGCTGGCCTATTTCCGCGATTTCATCGCCGATTCTCTGGTCCACCGCGCCCCGACGCCGATGGAGGCCGAGGCGCTGCGCGATCTCGACGCCCGGCTGGCTGCCTTGCCCGAGGATGCCGATGCCGAGGCGATCCAGACCGAGGTCTACGAAGTCGGCAAGGCCCACCCGTTCGAGTCCCTGCGCGACTGGTTCAAGGCGCAATATGAAATCCTGCTCGGCACCAGCCGGGGCCCTCGCATGGGCAGCTTCATCGCGCTCTACGGGATAGAGAACAGCCGCGCGCTAATCGCCGAGGCGCTGGCGCGCTAGCGGTTTGGCCCGAGGCCGAGGCGGTCGAGCCGCGCCAGATAGCCGGCCGGCAAATAACCCTGGAAGACGAGCGGGCCGCGCAGCCGGTCGAGCAGGATCAGGCCGCGCGAGCCGCGCTCGAAATCGCCGGCGCCGCACATGCTGGATTCGACCACTCTGAGGCTGAGCACGCTGCCGGGCCTGATCCGTCCTTTCAGGACCCGAAGCACGCGCACCAGGCCCCGCCGGTGCGGCCCCGAGCTCTCCAGCGCGACGACCTCGACCATCGCCTCCGCGCGCGAATAGCTCTCGCGGGCCCACTGGTCGTTCTGCTCCTCGACGGGCAGCGGGCTGGGCACGATCGTGCAGGCCAGGGCGGCGCCGGGCTGGGCCGCCAGCAAAAGGGTGAGGAGGGGAATGGCTTTCATCGCAAATGCTCCTGGCGGCCGACGGCATAGGCCTCCCGTGCGTGGTCAACCAGCGCCGCCACCTGGTCGGGCGTGTCGAGCCGGAAGGCGTGGAGATGGTTGCGCGGCGAGAAGGTCTCGACCCGGGTGAACAGAGGGTCCTCGACGCGGCGGGCGAGGACGAGGTGGCCGAGCACCCAGTTCCGGCGGATGGTGAGCTGGGCGAAGGACATGCGGACCTGGAAGGCGATCCGGGTCTTTTCCGGCAGGACGGTGACCGGGCCGAAGCTCTCCAGCATCGCGAGAAAGGCGTCGTAGATCGCCCGGACCTTAGCGGACCTGCCCTCGAAATGCGGCTCGAGCGCGTGGCGGCCGCAGGCGTGGCTCTGGTTGGCATTGGCGAAGAAGCGCCCGCAGGCCGGGCAGGTCCAGACCTCCGCCGCCACGCTCAGCCCGCGCGGCGGCTGGCGATCCAGTCGTCGATCTTGCGTTCGAGCACGACCAGCGGCAGCGCGCCACTCATCAGCACCTGGGCGTGGAATTCCCTGATGTCGAAGCGCGGCCCCAAAGCCGCTTCGGCCCGGGCGCGCAGCTCCAGAATCTTGAGCTGGCCGAGCTTGTAGGCGAGCGCTTGGCCGGGGATTGCGATGTAGCGCTCGACCTCGGCGACGACCTCGGTCCGGCTCATGCCGCTATTGTCGAGCATGTACTGGATCGCCTGGTCGCGGGTCCAGCCCTTGGCGTGGATGCCGCTGTCGACGACCAGCCGCATCGCCCGCAGCATCTCGTCGTTGAGGCCGCCGAAGCGCTGATAGGGGTCGGTCTCCATGCCGAGCTCGTCCCAGAGCGTCTCGGCGTAGAGCGCCCAGCCCTCGACGAAGGCGGTGTTGCCGCCGAAGCGCATGAAGGCGGGGAGCTGCTCGTTCTCGGCGGCGAGCATGATCTGGAAATGGTGGCCGGGCGAGCCTTCGTGCAGATAGAGCGTCTCCATCCCCGAGGTCCGCCGCGAGGGCAGATCGTAGGCGTTGTAATAGAAGATTCCGGGGCGGGTGCCATCGGGCGTGCCGTCCTGATAGGAGCCGCCGGCCTCGTTGCGCTCGCGGAAGGCCTCGACCTCGCGAATCTCCAGCCGGCTGCGCGGGATGGTCGAGAAATATTCGCGGATGCGCGCGTCGACGCGGCGGCCGATCGCGTAATAGCCGTCGCGCAGCGCCTCGCGGCTCGCCGGCTCGAAGCGGCGGTCGGTGCGGATGAACTCGAAGAACTGGGCGAGCGTGCCGGTGAAGTTGGTCTGGCGGCGGATCGCGTCCATCTCGCCGCGGATCCGGGCGACCTCGCGCAGGCCGAGATTGTGGACGTCGTCGGCGCTGAGCGGCAACGTCGTGTTCTTCTCGATCAGCCGCGCATAGAGCCGGTCGCCGCCGCGCATCGAAATGAGGCCGACGCCGTCGCGGGCATGGGGCAGATAATCGTCCCTCAGGAAGTCGCGCAGTCGGCGATAGGCCGGGAAGATGTCGTCGCGGATCGCCGCGAGCAATTCGGCGCGAAGCCGCGCGCGCTCGGCCTCGGGGATTGTGTCGGCGAAGGTCTGCGCCGGGCCGTAATAAGGCGACGCCTCGGGCGCGTCGCGAAGCTGGGTGTCGAGCTGCTCGATGACGTTGCGGATGGTGAGCTTGGTCTCGACCACGCCCGAGGCGAGGCCCTGGCGGAAGCGGCCGATGGCGCGGTCGATCAGGCCGGCGAACTCGCGGTGGCGGCGGACATTGTTGTCATAATCCTGGACGGTTCGGAACGGCGCCGCGCTTCGCCCCGAGGCGAGGACCGGATAGAAAGTGTGGAAGCCGGAGAAATGATTGAGCGGGCGGACCGCGGTCAGCGCCAGCATGTCGGGCTGGACGTCGGCCAGATCCTCCTCGCGCTGATATTTGAAGACGTCGTAGGCGATCCGGTCGGTGGCGTTGAGGGCGTTGCGGTCGATGCCCCGCAAAGCCGCCAGCTCCTGCTCGGCGGCGGCCCGCTCGGCGGCATAATAAGCGTCGCTG
The DNA here is from genome assembly GCA_035994965.1 of Allosphingosinicella sp. GTDB lineage: Bacteria > Pseudomonadota > Alphaproteobacteria > Sphingomonadales > Sphingomonadaceae > Allosphingosinicella. The sequence continues at coordinate 13,032 of DASYKV010000022.1, read as the reverse complement.
ACATAGTCGCCGAGATGATCGGCATAGCGCAGGTCGCCGCGGAACAGGGCCGAGATCGGGTTGCGGCGCAGATTGGCTTCGTCGCTGTCGTGGAACAGGCGCCTGAGCCGGGCGCCGGCTTCGTTGTCGGCCGGCTGGGCCGCAGCAGCGGCGGGCGCGGGCGGCGGCGCCATGGCCGCGCAGGCGGTGGTGGTGAGCAAGGTGGCGGCGAGGAGCGCGAATCTGGGGATCATCTCGGTCCGTTTCGAAGAGGCGGGAGCTGTATTGCTGTTCTATGACGCCACGACGATGACGGCAAGGGGCGCTAATAAGCCGGAGCGTCGATCCAGGTCCACGGCCGCTCGCGATACCATTTGGTGATGATATATTTGGTGCCGGCGATGACCGGCATGCCCTGGTGGATGGCATAGGAATTGGGCTGGCCCGACGCATCCATGTTGTTCCAGGTCAGCAGATTGCCGCGGCGCGGCGTGACCTTGACCGCGGCCTGCTGGAAGAAGGTCTGGCCGCCCTCCTCGACGTCGTTGAGGAAGACCATCGCCGTCCAGGTCCGCTGGCCGCCGCTCTCGCGCATGTCGTCCCAATAGGCCTCGGTCTCGTGGAAGAAGTCGAAATGCGGCTTGAACTGCTGGCCGACCGCGTAGCGCTGGCCCTGGATCGTCTCGCCATGAGCCGGATCGATGCCCATCAGGTCGGTCATCTTGCCCTCGACCCGGATGACGGCCTCGCCATAGGGATCGAGGTTGCAGCTTTCGCTGGTCCGGAATTCGGGGTCGTCGATCGGCGAGAGCAGCTTCGACGGCTCGCGGTCGCCGTCGATCAAGGCGACCAGATCGGCGCAATCCCGCCGGTCGAGGAAGTCGCGGACGATGAAGATGTCGAGCCTCGTGCTCGGGATGCGCAGCGCCTTGGGGTTGCTCTCCAGCCGATCGATCATCCAGGCGCGAAGCGTGACGCGGTACTGAAGCTCGTCCATCGCGCTCACTCGGGCACTCGGCCGCGGACCATGACGAAATCGACATGCTCGAGCGCGCGCACGTCGGCGAGCGGATCGCCCGAGACCGCGATCAGATCGGCCGAATAGCCCGGCGCGATCCGCCCGATCTCGTTTTCGAGGCCGAGCAGGCGGGCGGCGCCGGTGGTCGCCGAGGCGATCGCCTCGGCCGGGCTCATCCCGGCATATTGGACGAGCTGGGCGAATTCCTCGGCATTGCGGCCGTGCGGATAGACGGCGGCATCGGTGCCGAAGATGACCGGGACGCCCGCCGCCCGAGCCGCCCGCGCCGCCTCGCCGAGGTGGGTCAGCGCCTCGCGCGCCTTGGCGGCGACGGTCGGAGTGAAGACGTTGCGGGCAAGGCCTTCGCGGACTCCGGTGAAGGCCATCAGGGTCGGCACCAGCGCGCTGCCCGAGCGGCGCATGGCGGCGATCGCGGCGGCATCGGCGAAGGTGCCGTGCTCGATCGAATCGACCCCGGCCCGCGCCGCGGCCTCGATGCCGCGCGCGCCATGGGCGTGGGCGGCGACCTTGAGACCGAGCGAATGGGCGGTGACGACGATCGCGCGCATCTCCTCGTCGGTGAAATGCGCCTCCAGGCCGCGGGCCTGCTGGGAAAGGACGCCGCCGGTGGCGGTGAACTTGATCACCTGCGCGCCGGCGCGGGCCGCCTCGCGCACCCGCTCGGCGCACTGGACGGCGCCAGTGCAGGTGTTGTGCGAGGAGAGCGCGTCAATCACCTCGGGCCGGAAGCCGTTGACGTCGCCATGGCCGCCGATGATCGAGATTGCCGGCCCCGAGGCGATGATGCGCGGGCCGGGGAACAGCCCTTCGCTGGTGCCGCGTGCCAGAGCGAAGCCGACCTGCGGGCCCGAGCCGAGATCGCGCACCGTGGTGAAGCCGGCGCGCAGCGTCCGCTGCGCGTTGCGCACCCCAACCAAGGTGGCATATTCGTCGGTGTCGACCGCTTCCTCGCGATAGTCGCCGCCCGGATTGCCCGAGAGGTGGACGTGCATGTCGATGAGGCCTGGCAGCACCGTCTTGCCGGAAAGGTCGATCAGCCGCGCGCCCGGCGGCGGCGGGATCAGGCCGGCGGCGACGCTCTGGATGCGCCCGTCGACGATGGTGATGGTCGAGGGGCCCTGCGCCGGCCGCGACGGATCGGCGATCAGCCGGCCCGCATGGACGACCAGGGTTTGGGCCGCTGCCGGGACGGCGAAGAGGAGCAGCAGGGCGGCGAACAGGCGGGCGAGCATCGGCGAATCCCCTATCGGGCCCGCTTCATGCGATAGCGACGGCGGCCCTGACAAGCGAAAAGCCCGGAGCGGCTCGCGCTCCGGGCTTCCCGTTTCCCCTCGCTGGGAAGGCTCGCTTCGCCTGGGCCTTACCAGAAGAAGTCGTAGATCGTGTCGATCACCTCGCCGGTATAGATGTCGACCAGCAGGACGTCGTTGTAATAGCGTACCCACTGGGTCCCGTAAGGCGCCGGCGGCAGCCGGTATTGCCAGGGATCGCCGATCCAGTAGCGCTGGTTGTAGAAGAGCGGCTCGAGGAAAAATCCGATCGAGAAGCGCGAATAATTCCAGTCCCGGTAGGGCGAATAATAAGGCGACAGGTGGAACCGGTGCCGGTTGCCGCGCCGCCAGCCGTTCCAATCGTAGCGGCGGTCGCTGCGCCAGCCGCGATTCCAGTCGCCGCGCCTGCGGTCGCCGCGGCGGGCATCGCCGTCGTTGCGGTTGTTGCGCCAGTTGCGGCCGTCATTGCCGCGATTGTCGCCGCGGCGATAGCCCTGCTGCTGGTTGCGGCGCTCGAGCTGTTGATAGTGGCGCAGGCGCGGATCGTTCGGATTGCCCTGCCAGGCCTGCGGATAGATGGACTGGGTGTTGCGGCCCCGCCGCCCATCGTCGCCGCCGCCGCCGCGATTGCCGCGATTGTTGTCGGCCTGGTTGTTGTCGTTGCCGCGCCAGCTGCGATTGCTGCGGCCGTCGCCGTCGCCGCCGCGCTGGCGCTGGACGACCTGCGGCTGCGGCTGCGCCTGCTGTTGCTGCTGCTGCTGCGGCGGCGCCGACTCGCTGCGGGCCTGGCGCGCCTCGTTGCGCGCCTCGATCCGAGCGGCGCGGCCTTCGGCGTGCCGTCCGCTCGAGTGGCTGGCCGAATCGCCATCGCCATCGCCGCGATGCCCGCGCTGTGCTTCGGCCGCGATCGGAGTCATCACCGTCGCCGCCAAGATCAATCCCATCAATGCCTTGCGCATCGAAAAACTCCTTGCTCCCGGCGGCTTGGTGCCGCCCGTTCATGAGATGGCTTGTGCCGATTCGCGGATGACCGGTTGCTGAACCGGCCGGTAAGCAAGCCGACAGGATGTCGCAAAATGTCGCAGGGCGTCAGGGGCGCTGCCGCCGGGGCCCGCGCGGCTGGGGGCGCAGCGCCGGCACGGTCCGCGCCGCCTCCTCGGGCGCGATGCCGGGCGCCGGCGCGCCGGTCACCTCCTCCCGCCCGGTCTTGATCCGGATCGCGCGGCGGATCGAATCGCGAAGCCGGGGATAGATGCCGCAACGGCAGATATTGGTGATCGCGGCGTCGATCTGCTCGTCGCTCGGGCTGTCGTTGCGGTCGATCAAAGCGGCGGCGGCCATGATCACGCCGGGTATGCAATAGCCGCACTGGACGACCATGTCGGCGATGAAGGCCTGCTGGATGGGGTGCGACCGGTCGCGCGACAGGCCCTCGATGGTGGTGACGAAGCTGCCCTCGAGCGCCGAGATCGGCACCCGGCAGGAGCGCACCGCATTGCCGTCGACATGGACGGTGCAGGCGCCGCAATGGCCGGTGCCGCAGCCATATTTGGTGCCTGTCAGGTTCTGCGCGTCCCGCAGCGCCCATAGCAAGGGGGTCGCGGGATCCATCCGATAGTGGACGGGCTGGCCGTTCACGGTAAAGCTGCTCATCCACCACCTCTAATCGCGGAAGGGGCACCATGGGAAGCGACCGGATCATCGTCGGGATCGAAGGCGGCGTCGCCCATGTCGAGCTGGCGCGGGCGGACAAGTTCAACGCGATGGACAAGGCCATGTTCGCGGCGATCGGCGACAGCTTCCGGGAGCTCGGCCGCGACCCGCAGGTGCGCGCGATCCTGCTCTCGGGCCAGGGCAAGCATTTCACCGCCGGGCTCGACCTCGAATATGCCGCGAGCCAGTTCTCGCCCGGCGCCGATGCCGGCCGCGCGGTCGAGTCCAAGCTTCGCCATATCGAATGGCTGCAGGACGCGTTCAACGCGGTCGAGCAGGCGCGCGCGCCGGTGATCGCCGCAGTGCATGGCGGCTGCATCGGCGCCGGAGTCGACCTCGCCAGCGCCTGCGACCTGCGCGTCGCCGCCGCCGGCGCCTTCTTCCAGATCGCCGAGATCGACGTCGCGATCACCGCCGATCTCGGGACCCTGCAGCGGCTCGGCTATCTGATCCCCCAGGGCGTGCTTCGCGAGCTGACCTATACCGGGCGGCGGATGGCGGCCGACGAGGCGGCGCGTTACGGCCTCGTCAACCGCATCGAGGCGGACCGCGAGGCGGCGATCGCCGCCGGGCTCGAGATCGCCGCGGCCATCGCCGCCAAGTCGCCGCTCGCCGTGGCCGGTGCCAAGAAGAGCCTCAACCACAGCCGCGGCCGGCCGGTCGAGGAGGGCCTTCGCGACGTCGCCATGTGGAATGCCGGGACTCTTGCCAGCCAGGATATCGGCGCTGCGGTGCGGGCGCGGCTCGGCAAGACCGAGCCCAGCTTCGCCCCGCTCGACGATTAGGCCCAGGCCTCCTCGACGTCCTTCTCCGCCGCGCCGCGCGCCTCGCTCCACCAATAAGCGGGGATGAAGGCGAGCGAGAGCAGGGTGAGCGGAAGCGCCGCCCAGATTGGCGCGCCCGCCAGCCAGGGCACCGCCGCGTTGACCAGAGCGAGGAAGAGCAGGACCGGAAGCCCCTCGCGGCGCGGCGCCGCGGGCGCCAGGCGCTCGCGATGCTCGATGACGGCGTTGAGGGCGCGCACGGTGCGGCTGCCCGTGTCGGTGAACAAAGCCGGGACCAGGCCGTGGACCATGCAGGCGAGGCCGCCCTTCACCATCGCCAAGCCGAAGCCGACGGCGAAGCGCCGGTGCTCGGCATAATCCTCGCCGATGGCGTCGAGATGCGCGCGGCTGCGCGCGCCCAGCGAGTCCCCAGATCTGCCCATCGGTCCACTCCATGCGAATCGGTCGCCCCGATCCTAACTCAACTCGCACGGCAGACAAAAGATGCGCTTGTCCCCAAGCGCAGCTTTCGCCACTGTCCGGGCATGACCGAGCTGCCCGCCAAGGCCCTTTCGTCCGAAGACGATCTCGCGAACGCGACCGTCGCCGACCTGATGTCGCCGGCGCTCGGCGTGTTCCGGCCGGAGATGACAGTCGCGCAGACGGTGGAGGAATTGCGCGAGCTGACCCGCTCGGCGATCATCACTTATTGCTACGTCACCGACGCCGACGGCCGGCTGGTCGGAGTCGTCGTGATGCGCGACATGCTGCTCGCCGATCCCGACACCAGGCTCGACGCCTTGATGCTCAGGGACGTCTTCGCCTTCCGCGAGGATCTCGAGCTCGAGGAGGCGCTGAAGACCGCGGTCGCCAAGCATTTCCCGGTCTATCCGGTCACCGACGCGGCGGGTCTGCTCAAGGGCCTGATCCGCGGCGAGGAGCTGTTCCGCAACCAGGCGATCGAGATCAGCGCCCAATCGGGCAAGATGGTCGGCGTCGACAAGGAGGAAAGGCTGGCGACGCCGCTGTCGCGAAGCCTCAAGCTTCGGCACCCCTGGCTGCAGATCAACCTCGTCACCGCCTTCGTCGCCGCGGCCGTGGTCGGCGCCTTCGAGCATACGCTGCAGCAGCTCGTCATCCTCGCCGTCTTCCTTCCGGTGATGGCGGGGCAGACCGGCAATACCGGCTGCCAGGCACTCGCGGTCACGCTGCGCGGAATGACGCTGGGCGAATTGCAGCCCAGCCTGGTCAAAAGGCTGGTCGCCAAGGAGGGCCTGCTCGGCCTCGCCAACGGCCTGCTCGTCGGCATCACCGCCGGCATCGGCATGGCCGTCTACGCGACCATGCAGGGCCAGGCGCAGCCCTGGCTGATGGGCCTGGTCGTCCTGTTCGCGATGACGGTGAGCTGCACCGTCGCCGGCATTGCGGGCGCGATGATTCCGCTGACCCTCAAGCGGATGGGCGCCGACCCGGCGACCGCGTCCAGCATCTTCCTCACCACGGCGAGCGACGTGGCGAGCATGGGGATCTTCCTGAGCCTTTCGACGATTCTCCTGCTGTAACGGGAGAAGGAGGGCGCGATGTTCGAATGCCTCGTCATCATCCACTTCATCTGCCTCTCCGACGCCCAAGGCATCAGCTTCCGTCCAAGCACGCTCAGAGGGACCGCCGAGGTTCGCCTCGAAGAGGCCGAGCTCAGCATCACGCTCACCTCCGACTCGCCCCGCAGGCTTGATCCGGCCCGGATGGACCGGGCCTGCGTAGGCGAGAGCTGCGTCGCCTATTTCCGGCACTGCGAAACCCAGCCGACACGGATCAGCTGCGGCTACGCCCTGTTCGGCCGGGAGCACGTGCCGGCTTTCGAGCTGAGCGCTCCCAACGCCGCCAGCTACGCCCGCGCGGAACGGCATATCCGCGTCGCGGCGGGCCCCGGGATCTGGATCCCGCTCTGGGCCTTGGACAGGACTCGGGAGTGGGCCTGGCCTTACTGCAATGGCCCCGGGCGGCCTCCCCCGGTTTGCCCTACCAACTGATGTGAACGCTCTCGGCTGACCGCTCGTGCGGCCCGTGATGGACCGCCTCGACATTGTTGCCGTCGGGATCGAAGGCGAAAGCGGCATAGTAACCGGGGTGATAGTCCCGCTCCCCCGGCGCCCCATTGTCGCGCCCGCCGGCGGCCAGCACGGCCTTGTGAAAGGCGTCGACCATATCACGGTCCCTGGCCTGGAAGGCGAAATGGACCGCCGTGGCGGGCTCGCCCTCGTCGACCCAGAACTCGTCGGCGAAGAAAAACCCGTCGCCCGGCGTGAGCGGGATGCCGAGCGCGTCGAGCGCCGCCTGGTAGAAACGCCGCGACGCCGCGAGATCGCGCGCGTGAAGATGGAGATGGTCGATGAGGCGGCCGCGCCAGGTTTCCATAAGAGGGGCTCCTGTTGGGAGGGGTCCGGGATGAACGCCGACGGGCGGATCGGGTTCATCGGCACCGTCATCGGCTCGCGGAAGTACACAAAATACCCTCATCCAGTGCGAAGAAACCCTTATCTTTCAGTAGCTCCATGGATCGCGCTCGACCCGCGGCCAGCACGTGCCGGGGCGCTGGCGCTCCATAAAGTTGAGCACGGCGATAGTGAGCCCGTCATTGTGGCGGACATGCTCGCCGCATTTGCGGCCCCGGTAAAAGACCGGCCGGACCTCGCCGGCGATCGCGCGCTCCATCGCCCGGTCGAGCGCGCCGCTCCGCCCCATCCCCTGCGCCCCGTCCCAAGCGGCCGCGAAGCTCTCCGCCCCCGCCCGCTCGCGCAGGTTGTAAGCGCTCTTGCGCGTCATCCCGACCGCCCGCGCCGCCGTCGCCACCGACCCGCACAGGGCGAGGCGATGGATGAATGCTGTCTGGCGCGCATGCGTCCAGCCGTCGTGGCGCGCGCGAACGGGGACGGGGGTGAAGGCGAGCTCGGCGAGCGGCAGGGCTTCGAGGATCGCCTGAAGGCGGGGCGGGAGGGGGTAGGAGTCGTCCATCCCGAGTATATGCTGGATTCGGGACGGTGTAGGAAAGTTCTTTTTGACTTAGAGGCAATCGTCTTGTTCGGTAGGCGCAAATGCTCTGTCGTGGATCGCGGTCAACGCGTCCTTCCACATTTCGGTATCGACGAGCAGCGAGCGATTGACGGTTAGTTCATTGCAACCATCAAGAGTTCGAATAATCGATTTAAGGGAGAGATATAGGGACTGAGGGCACCACGGGCTCACCACAATACGCTTGATCGTTTCTAACGGGAGATCAATTCCGTGCGCGTCATCGCATTCCCAGAGATCGTCTTCATAGATGACTCGATATTCTCCCTCATCCTGATATGGCCAGCGCTTCAGGAATGGGAGATCGTCGTCTGCGAGTTTCCCCATCCGCTGAAGCTGCTGGTTCGTTTTATATTTAACCAGCCCTCCTCTCAAGTCTGGTCTTTTATCTACATATTCCAGTAACTTGTCTTTGTAGAATATTATGCACGCACCGCTGAGGCCTGGAGCGAAGCATCGCCAATGGTGATATGTTTCCGGCTTGGTGCTGAAGCACGCTGCTCGCACTGCCTTAAGCCCGAGGCGTTTCCGATACGCTTCGAGGAAGAAGCTGTCGTTCTTGTCGTCCCAAGACTTAGGATTGAGGAGAATGAGGTGCTTATTAAGCAGCATATCGAGCACTGAGACCACGTCCATGTAGCGTCGTATCTCGATTTGAGAGGGCCGTTTGGGCTTGAGGATGATCATTGAACCCCCATGCCATATTTTGACGCGATTGACATTTTGCACTGCAGCATGCATATGCCCCTCAGCGAGGCGCCATGCAGCGTGATCGGGCGTAAGCGCCCCGGCTCCGCTTCGTACTTTCCCCCAAGGTTTCCCTTTTCACGCGGGTTGCCAAAAACCCGCCGCGTTGCGCGCGCCATTTGGGCTGCGCGCCGCGCCGCACACTTAGTGAGTCTATATCCAATGTCATTCCAATCCCTCGGGCTCTCGCAGCCCATTCTCCAGGCGCTCGCCTCCAAGAATTACGACACGCCGACGCCGATCCAGATGCAGGCCATCCCTTCCGTCCTCCAGGGCCGCGACCTGCTCGGCATCGCCCAGACGGGCACTGGCAAGACCGCCGCCTTCATGCTGCCCTCGATCGACCGTCTGGTCGCCGCCAACCGCCGCGCCGCGCCCAAGGCGTGCCGGATGCTGGTGCTCGCGCCGACGCGCGAGCTGGCCGGGCAGATCGCCGAGAGCGCCCGCGCCTATGGCCAATATTCGCAGATGCGCGTCGCCACCGTCTTCGGCGGCACCTCGATCGGCAAGAACAGGCAGGACGTGGCGCGCGGCGTCGACGTGCTGGTCGCCACGCCCGGCCGCCTGATCGACCTGGTCGAGCAGGGCGCGCTGACGCTGCGCGAGGTCGAGATCCTCGTCCTCGACGAGGCCGACCAGATGATGGATTTGGGCTTCATCCACGCGCTGAAGCAGATCGTCCGCTTCCTGCCGGCCAAGCGGCAGACTTTATTCTTCTCGGCGACCATGCCCAAGTCGATCCAGCAGCTCGCCGCCCAGTTCATCAACGATCCGGTGCAGGTCTCGGTCGCGCCCGCGGCCACCACCGTGGAGCGCGTCGACCAGTACGTCACCTTCGTCCAGCAGGCGGAGAAGCAGGCCCTGCTGACCATGATGCTTCGCCACGGCTTCTCCGAGCGCGGCAATATGGACCGGGTGCTGATCTTCACCCGCACCAAGCACGGCGCCGACCGGGTCGTGAAGCTGCTCGCCGGCAACGGCATCGCCGCCAACGCCATTCACGGCAATAAGAGCCAGCCGCAGCGCGAGCGGGCTCTGGCCGAGTTCAAGGGCGGCAAGGCCAAGATCCTGATCGCCACCGACATCGCCGCGCGCGGCATCGACGTTTCCGGCGTCTCCCACGTCATCAACTTCGAGCTGCCCAACGTCGCCGAGCAATATGTCCACCGCATCGGGCGCACCGCGCGCGCGGGCGCGGCGGGCGTCGCCATCGGCTTTTGCGCCGACGACGAGAGGCCCTATCTCAAGGACATCGAGAAGCTGACCCGCCAGCGGATCGCGGTCGAGCCGCTGCCGGCCAATTTCGTCGCCGAGGCGCACCGGATCAAGACGACCCGGACCGCGCCGCCACCGCCGTCGCGCGAGGAGCGCCGCGACGAGGAGCAGGCCCGCCGCCGCTTCCCGCCGCACCGCGCCCAGCGCGGCACGGGCCGCTTCGCCAATCGAGTCAAGCCGATGGGCGGCGGCCGCCGCGCCGCCGCGCGCTGAGCGACTTGCCTTAGCGGGCGCGTGCTGCTAGTGGCACGCGCCTGCGCCGCGGGCCTTGCTCGCGGCGAATCCATTTAAGACCGAGCCAAGCACGGAAAGAGTGACGAACTTTTATGCAAATCATCGTTCGCGATAACAATGTCGACCAGGCGCTGCGGGCGCTCAAGAAGAAGCTGCAGCGCGAGGGCGTCTATCGCGAGATGAAGCTTCGCCGCCATTATGAGAAGCCGAGCGAGAAGCGCGCCCGCGAGCGCGCCGCCGCGATCCGTCGCGCGCGCAAGCTCGAGCGCAAGCGGGCGGAGCGCGACGGCGTCCGCTGAGACCCGCGGAGCGCACGCTTCGCAGCTTCACATCCCGACCGGGCGGCGATAGACCAAGCGCCGCCCGTTCTCGTTTGGGGGAAGCCGATCCATGTCCGCCGTCACCGCCGTCCCGATTCGCCCGATCGCGCGCGGCTCCGTGCTCAAATTGTGGATCGCGCTCGCCTTGCTGGCGGCCGCCGGCGCCGGCCTCGCCTGGATCGGCACCGCGCCGCTGCAGGTGGTCACGCTCGAATCCGGCGTTCGCTACCGGGTGCTTCGCCACGGCAACGGGCCGCTCATGACTCCCGCCGACGCGGTCGTCCTACGCTACAAGCTGCACGTGAACGACGTCGCCGGCCCGGTCATCCAGGACAGCGACGAATCCGGCCAGCCCTTCGCCGCGACGACGAGCGACGTCTTTCCCGGCTTCGGCGAGGCGATGCAGAAGATGCGGACGGGCGGCGAATATATTTTGTGGCTGCCGCCGGGAACGCACCTGCAGGGCGAGTTCACGCCCGCCGTCCCCTTTACCGCCGGCGACACGTTGGTGTTCGAGATCCGCGACGTTCGGGTCGTCCCCGGCCAGGCGGCCGCTCTTCAGCAGCAGCGGCAGCAGCAGATGCAGCAGATGCAGCAGCAGGAGCTTCAGCGGCAACTCCAGCAGCAGCTCCAGCAGCAAGGCGGGGCCCCGCCCGGTCCCCATGGCGGCACCGTGCCGCCCGCGGGATTCTAGCCGGACCCGTCAGGTCGCGCGCTTGCGCCTGAACGAGAAGCGGCGCTTGCGCGGCGGCGGCTCGGCCTCGACCACGGCCGCAGTGGCGGCGGCGTCCGCATGGCTTCGGGCTTCGGCCATCGCCTCCGCCTCCGCTTCGGCGTCCGCCTCGTTGTCGTCGGACTTCTGCTCGAGCCCGGTCTTGATCATCGCAACCATCGGATCGGCGAGCATCAGCCCCATGATCCCGAACAGGGCGCCGGCGAGGAGCTGCGCGCCGAGCACGAGCGCGGGCGCGAGATCGACCGTCTTCTTGGCGACATAAGGGACGATCAGATAGCCGTCGACGGTCTGGACGATGAAATAGACCGCGATCGCCCACAGGCCGTGATTGACGTCGACCGAGAAGCCGGCGAGCACGATCAGCACGCCCGAGACGATCGCGCCGATATTGGGCAGGAAGGCGAGCAGGCCGGTCAATATGCCGAGCAGGGTCGCCATCGGCACGCCGCCGACGAGGAGCAGGGCCCAGGTGCCGACGCCCTCCACCGCCATGCCGACGAGGCGGCCGGCCATCAGCCGGCGCAAGGTGTGGCCCATGCGCTCGGCGGTCCGGTAGAAGCGCTCGCGATTGTCGCGCGGCAGCATCCAGGCCACCCCGCGCTGGTAGAGGCGCGGCTCGACCGCGATGAAGATGCCGATGACGAAGATCATCACCGCGCTGCTGATGACGCCAAGCGCGCCCGACACGGCCGAGCCGAGCCGCCCCAGCGAGCCCATCAGCTGGCCGCTCAGTTGCTCGGCGCCGCCGCCGCCCTGGACGAGGCCCATGTCGTGGGCCCAGGCGAAGATGCGGTTGACCTGGCCGGTCACCGTCTCCTTCAGCCGCTCGGTCTGGGCGACCAGCTCGGTGCCGGCATAATAAAAGGTCCAGACGACGAAGCCGACCGCGGCAAGGGTGACGATGGTGAGCCGCCAGCCGCGGCCGATCGGAAGCACCCGGCCGAGCAGGCGGGTGCCGCCGTCGAGCATCGAGGCAAGCACGATGCCGGCGAAGATCAGCATCAAGGGCTCGGCGAGCACGATCACGCCCATGATGGCGAGGACCACTCCGGCCCAGACCATGGCGCGCTTGAATTCGTGGCGGATCACCGGATCGCGGAACTCGATCGGGCCGGCCTGCTCGGGCTTTTCGCCGGCGTCCGGATCGATCGCGCTTTGCGGCGGCGTGATCGTCATTGCCCCGGCGCTCCCTGTCGCGGCGGCGCGCTCGACGGATGGAGCGAGCTGCCCGCGCGGCCGCCGCGCAGCGCCGTGAACCAGCTGACCGGATTCCAGTAGGAGGAGCTGCCGTCAAGGCTGAAGGTGATGAACTCGGCGCGGCCGCCGATATTCTCCCAAGGCACCGGGCCGTTCAGGCCCTGGTCGGACGACGGCACCCGGCTGTCGGCCGAATTGTCGCGATTGTCGCCCATCACGAACAGATGGTCGGGAGGCACGACGATGGGAGGCGTGTTGTCGAGCACGCCATGCGCGCGCTGCTTGAAGATTTCGTGTTTGTGGCCGCCGGGCAGCGTCTCGACAAAGCGCGGAGAGGCTGCGAGGCCGCCCTCATCGTCCTCGACATCGCCGGAGCCGTCGGGGCGCAACGCCGCGGCGACGCCATTGATGTAGAGCCGCCCGTTGTTCATCTCGATCCGGTCGCCGGGCAGGCCGATCACGCGCTTCACCCAGGTCTGCGAGAGGTCGCCTGGCCAGCGGAACACCACGACGTCGCCGCGCTCGGGCAGCGCGCCGAAAATCCGCGAGCTCGTGCTGACGCGGATCGGCAGCGGCAGCGAGGCCATGCTGTAGCCATAGGGGAATTTCGATGCGACCAGCGCGTCACCGATCAGCAGCGTCGGCTCCATCGAACCGGACGGCACATAAAACGGCTCGGCCAGCG
>DASYKV010000021.1:0-1565 GCA_035994965.1 Allosphingosinicella sp. | reverse complement strand
GCTGCCGCCGGCCAGGGTGTTGAGGAAGACCGGCAGGGTCGCGGTCAGGGTCTTGCCCTCGCCGGTGCGCATCTCGGCGATCGCGCCGTCGTGGAGGACCATGCCGCCGATCAGCTGCACGTCGTAGTGGCGCTGGCCGGTCGAGCGCCGCGACGCCTCGCGGGTCAGCGCGAAGGCCTCCGGCAGCAGGTCCTCGAGCGACTCGCCGTTGCGGGCGCGCTCGCGCAGGGAATCGGCCTCCTCGCGGATCTCCTCGTCGGAGAGCGCTTCCATCTCCGGCTCAAATCGGTTGATCGCCTCCGCGCGCTTCTGGTAGGCCTTGAACTTCCGACCCTCCCCCGCGCGCAAGGCCTTGGTAACGAGGTCCATTGCGGGCATTGCTCAAGAGTAGCGATAGGCCCTTGCCCTGGGCGGGTAGCAGGCGTAGCATCGAAGGGAACCGACAAGGAGGCGCTCATGCGGATAGAGATTCGGGGACGGAACGTCGAGATGACGGACGACCTGCGTGAGATGGTGCGGAAGCGATTCCAGCGCCTGGGACGGCAGGTCTCAGCGCTGGCGACGCTCGAGGTTGTGCTTTCGGAAGAGCGCAACCCCTCGATCGCCGACAGCCAGGTCGCCGAGGCGACCTTCTACCTCAAGGGCGTGACCCTGCACGCGCACGAGGCCTCGCCGGAGATGACGCACACCGTGCGCGATCTGGCCGAGGACGTGCGCCGCCAGGTCAAGAAGCACCGCGAGCTGCGGCGCAAGCGCAGCCAGACGCGGCGCCTGGTCGACCAGATGCGCGGTCGCCCCGCAGAGCTTCACCCTTAGCGAGCTAGGCTCAAAGGCGCCGGGCGAAAGTCACGGCGACCACGCGGGCCGCCCCGGCCGCCCGCAGAGCCTGGGCGCAGGCGCTGAGCGTCGCCCCGGTGGTCAGCACGTCGTCGACCAGGAGGACGCTACGCGGGACAGCGCCGCTGGCCTGGATCCGCGGCGGCTGCCCGAGCCGCTCGGCCCGGCTGCGGCCGACCTGCCGCCGGCCGCCGCGCCGGGCGAGGCAGCCCTCCAGCGGCACCTCGAGCCGTTCGGCCAACGCCGCGGCCAGCTCCCCCGCGGGGTCGAAGCCGCGGCGGCGGTGGCGCCACGGCGCCGTCGGCACCGGCACGATCGTGCCGCTCAGCAGGTGCGCCGGCGCCAGCCACTGGATCCGATCCGCCATCAGCTCGGCCACCGGGAGCAGGCGGCGGAACTTCAGCGCGGCGACCAGATTGCGCGCCACGCCCTCATAGGAAGCCGAGGACCAAGCCCGATCAAGCCCCGGCGGCCCCTTCCCCAGCAACGGCTCCGCCCCCGCCAGCCGCCGCCCACAGCGCGTGCAGACCACCGCCTCCGGCCGACAAGACCGACCGCAAGCAGCGCACAGCGGCGGCGCGATCCCGGCGGCAACGGCATGAAGAATCTCCATCCGGCGATCCTGGGATGCACAGGCGCATGTGTGGCGCGCGCTTTGTGGCTTCTGTGGGGAGGGAGCCGGTTGCCCTCTGGGCGAATTGAGTCGCCCGTCCCCTATGGGGACGAGG
>DASYKV010000020.1:0-19876 GCA_035994965.1 Allosphingosinicella sp. | reverse complement strand
GCCGGGACCCATGAACTCGGAATTGCGGAAAAAGTGACGATCCTGCCGCCCTTTCGAGCCGGATGGGGTTCATGGGTCCCGGCCTTCGCCGGGATGGCTCCCCTGATTTGCGATCCACCCTGGCCGCCCCCTAACCCTCATCCTCCGCGTCCGGGCCGGTCATCAGCGCCTCGGCGACTTCGTCGGTCTTGCCGCGGATCGAGCGTTCGATTCGGCCGGCCATTTCGGGATTTTCCTTGAGATAGGCCTTGGCGTTCTCGCGGCCCTGGCCGATGCGGATCGAATCGTAGCTGAACCAGCTGCCCGATTTCTCGACCAGCCCGGCCTTGACTCCGAGATCGAGGATCTCGCCCAATTTGGACACGCCCTCGCCATACATGATGTCGAACTCGACCTGCTTGAACGGCGGCGCCAGCTTGTTCTTGACGACCTTCACCCGGGTGGTGTTGCCGACGATGTCGTCGCGGTCCTTGATCTGGCCGGTGCGGCGGATGTCGAGCCGGATTGAGGCGTAGAATTTGAGCGCATTGCCGCCGGTCGTCGTCTCCGGATTGCCGTACATGACGCCGATCTTCATGCGCAGCTGGTTGATGAAGATGACCAGGCATTTGGACTTGGAGATCGAGCCGGTGAGCTTGCGCAAGGACTGCGACATCAGACGCGCCTGCAGGCCGACATGGCTGTCGCCCATCTCGCCCTCTATCTCGGCGCGCGGCACCAGAGCGGCGACCGAATCGATGACCAGGATGTCGACCGCGTTGGAGCGGACCAGCGTGTCGGTGATCTCGAGCGCCTGCTCGCCGGTGTCGGGCTGCGAGACGATGAGATTGTCGACGTCGACGCCAAGCTTGCGGGCGTAGATCGGGTCCAAAGCATGCTCGGCGTCGATGAAGGCGGCGACTCCGCCGGCCTTCTGCGCCTCGGCGACCGCGTGCAAAGCGAGCGTCGTCTTGCCCGAGCTTTCCGGCCCGTAGACCTCGACGACCCGGCCGCGCGGCAGCCCGCCGATCCCCAATGCGATGTCGAGCCCCAGCGAGCCCGTCGAGATGGTCTCGATCTCGATTGCCTCGCGCGAGCCCAGCCGCATCGCGCTGCCCTTGCCGAAGGCGCGGTCGATCTGCGCCAGAGCGGCGTCGAGCGCCTTCTGCTTGTCCGTGTCCATCGGGCTCCTGTCGGAAACGATCTGAAGTGCGGCCGTCATTGGCTTGTCTCCCCGTATTGCGTCCGCGGACGCCGATCAATGCGGGAGTTCGTACCTTATTTGTTCTCAGGGAACAAGTAGGAAACGGCAGGCGCCGGTCAGGCGCCCAAAGCGCGGTCCAAGGCGGGGTCGACGGCGTCGATCGTGTAGGGCTTGGCGAGGATGGGGGCGCCGGCATGGGCGGCGGGCGGCGGCTCGATATGGCCGCCGGTGGCGATGACGAAGGGCGTGCCCTTTTCGGCGAGGCGGTCGGCGACCGGCCAGACCTTCTCGCCGTCCTTGAGCTGCACGTCGATGATGGCGACGTCGAAGCCGCCTGCCTCGACATGGCCGAGCGCCTCGGCGACGCTGTCGCAGGTCGCGATCACATTGTGGCCGAGCGATTCGAGGAAATCCTCGAGCATCATCGCGATCAGCGGCTCGTCCTCGACGATCAGGATTGATTTCGACCCCGGCATGGGGCGGCCTTAGCGTTTGGCACGCAAAGGAAAAGGGGAAATTCGCCGGTTGGCGGCTGCGATGGGTTCGGGGAACGGGGGCTATTTCGCCGCCAGCGTGTCCCTCACCGTCTCCGCCAGCTGCTGGACCGAGAAGGGCTTGGCGAGGAAGGCGACGTTGGGGATGTCGATCGACTTGCGCAATTGCTCCTCGGCATAGCCGGAGATGAAGAGGATCGGCAGGTCGGGCTGCATCTTGCGGGCGGCGCGGACCGTGGTCGGGCCGTCCATGGTCGGCATGACGACGTCGGAGACCATCAGGTCGACCCGTCCCTCGCGGGCGAGGATCTCGAGCGCGGCCTCGCCATTTTCGGCCGTGAGCACGGTGTAGCCGTGCCGGGCCAGCGCGCGCTCGGCGACGGCGCGGACCATATGCTCGTCCTCGACGATCAGCACGACGCCGGTGCCCCAGAGCTCGCCGACCTTCTCCTTGGCCTTGGTCCGCACCGGCGCCTCTCCGGGCTGGGCGCGGTGGACCGGCAGGTACATGGTGAAGGTCGTGCCCTTGCGGACTTGGGATTCGGCGAAGATGAAGCCGCCCGATTGCTTGACTATGCCGTAGACGGTGGAAAGGCCGAGGCCAGTCCCCTTCCCCACTTCCTTGGTGGTGAAGAAGGGCTCGAAAATCTTGCCGAGCAGATGGGTGGGGATGCCGGTGCCGGTGTCGGTGACCTTCATCGCCGTATAGTCGCCGATCGGCAGCACGTCGCTCGACATCCGGCGGACGTCCTCGGCGGGGACGGCGAAGGTCTGCAAGGTGAGCGTGCCGCCGCCGTCGGGATCGCGGGCGAGCATCGCGTCGCGGGCGTTGACGGCGAGGTTGACGATGACCTGTTCGAGCTGGCCCGGATCGGCGCGCACCGCGCCAAGGCCGCGGCCGTGCTTGACGTCGAGCCTGATCCGCTCGCCCAAGAGGCGGGTGAGCAGGTGCGAGACCTCGGCGACGACGTCGGGAAGCTGGAGCACCTGCGGCCGCAAGGTCTGCTGGCGCGAGAAAGCGAGCAGCTGGCGGGTGAGGTTGGCGGCGCGGTTCGAGTTGGAGCGGATCTGCTGGATGTCGTCATAATCGCTGTCGCCGGGCGTGTGGCGCATCAGCATGAGGTCGCAATTGCCCAGGATCGCGGTCAGGATATTGTTGAAATCGTGGGCGACGCCGCCGGCCAGCTGGCCGACCGCCTGCATCTTGGTCGCCTGGGCGATCTCGCGCTTGAGCCGCGCCTCCTCGCTATTGTCCTTGAGCGAGAGCAAAACGGCGGCGTTGCCGAGCCCGCGCGCGCCGGCGACGGTCATCGCCACCGGCTCCTCGGGATTGGTCCTGAGGCGCACCGCGAGGTCGCCCGACATCGCCCGGCCGCGGCCGAAGCGGCGCACCGCGTCGGAGACCGCCGCCTTGTCCTCGTCGACGACGAGATCGCCGGGCCAGGACGGCCGCTCGCTCTGGCTGAGGCCGACCGCCTTGCGGAACACCTTGTTGAGGAAGAGGAAGCGGCCGTCGCCGTCGGCCAGTGCGAGGCCGAGCGGCAGGCTGTCGAGCAGCGCGTGGACGTGCTCGGTCTCGTCGTCGCCGCGCGGGCCGGCCATATCGTCGAGCAGGAGGAAGGCGGAGAGCGCTTCGGGGCCGTCGCCGGCCGGAACCTGGACAATGCGCAGGGGCGGCGCCGCCTTGCCCTCGGCGGCGAAGCGGAACTGGCCGCCGGCGGACGCGACAAGATGGTCGACGAGCGGCGTGCCCTCGACCGCGACCGGCTCGCCGTCGGGGCTGAGGATGCGCGCGCAAAAGGCGCCGTTGGCGGCGAGGATGTTGCCCGCCGAATCGACGATCGCGGCCATCAGCCCGGCCTCGCCCATCCGCCGGCCCGCCTCGCCAGCGATCAGCCGGCGCGCGTCGGCGGCGAGATCGGCCGCCTCGCCGCGCCTGAGGCGCCACAGCAGATGGCCGGTGCCGACCAGCTCGACCTCGCCGCGGACGTTGAGGTTGGCGAGGCTGAGCGGCGGCACGACCGCATTGCGGTCGCGGCGGGCGGCGCGGATCGCTGCCTGGACGGCGGCGCGGTCGCTCTCGCCCGCGAGGTTCGCGGGACCGGCGGCGGCGCCGAACCAGGCCGACCAGGTGGCATTGGCGCAGACGAGGCCGCCCTCGCCGTCGGTCAGCGCCAGAGCGAGCGGCGCGCAGTCGAGCGCCGCGCGGAGCAAAGCGAGGTCGGCGCCCGCCGCTTGAGCCGGCGCCGCGTCCGCCGATGGCCGGGTGAATGCGATCAGGCCGCCGGCGCCGATCAGCCCGGCGAAGAAAGCGGCGGCGAAGACCGGGCTGCCCGCGGCCCAGAGCAAGAGGGCCGCCGAGGCGATGGCGGCGAGGCCGAGCAGCAGCGCCGGGCGGCCGAACCCACCCCTCTTGCCGCCCGGAAGGTCCGCCGCGCTCGCCATCCTACCAGATGCGGACCCGGCTGGCGGGCGCGAGGAACAAAGCGTCGCCTGGCCTGGGGCGGAAGGCCGCATACCAGGGATCGAGATTGCGGACGACGGCGGCGCGCTGCTCGGACGGCGAATGCGGGTCGGTCAGCAGCCGCTGGAGCAGATTCGCCTCGCGATATTTGCGCCGCCAGATCTGCGCCCAGCCGAGATAGAAACGCTGGTCGCCGGTCATTCCGTCGATCACCGGCGCCGGCCGGCCGGCCAGCATATGCTGATAGGCGTCGTAGGCGACGGTGAGGCCGGCGAGATCGGCGATATTCTCGCCCAGCGTGAGCGCGCCCTGGACGTGGCGGCCCGGAAGCGGCTCATAAGCGTCATATTGGGCGACGAGCTGGGCGGTCAGCGCATTGAAGCGGGTGCGGTCCTCCGCCGTCCACCACTCCCTAAGCCTGCCGGTCTCGTCATAATGGCTGCCCTGGTCGTCGAAATGGTGGCTGATCTCGTGGCCGATCACCGCGGCGATGCCGCCATAATTGACCGCCGGATCGGCGTGCGGATCGAAGAAAGGCGGCTGCAGGATGGCCGCGGGAAAGACGATCTCGTTCCAGACCGGATTGGCGTAGGCGTTCACCGTCATCGGGGTCATGCCCCATTCGGTGCGGTCGACCGGGCGGCCGAGCTTGTTCAAATTGCGCTGATATTCGAACTCGGTCGCATTGAGGATGTTCTGGAGCAGGTTGGTCCGGCTGACCCGGACGCTCGAATAGTCCCGCCAGCTGTCGGGATAGCCGATCTTGGGGGTGAAGGCGGCGAGCTTGGCTCGCGCCCGCGCCTTTGTCTCCGGCGCCATCCAGGTCAGGCCGGCGAGCCGGCGGTCCATCGCCGCGATGACGTTGCGGACCATGGCGTCGGCCTCGCGCTTGGCCTCGGGCGGGAAATAGCGCTGGACGTAGATCCGGCTGACGTCGTCGGGAATGGCGGCGGTGACGAGATCGACGCCGCGCTTCCAGCGGTCGGTGTTCTGCGGCGTGCCGTTGAGGACGGTGCCGCGGAAGGCGAAATTGGCATCGACGAACGGCTGCGAAAGGAACGGCGCCGCATTGTCGACGAGGCGCAGCAGCATATAATCCTTGAGCACCCCGAGGTCCGTCTCCGAGACGATGCGCGCGGTCGCCGTGAACGTGCTCGGCTGCGAGACCAGGATGTGGGTCTGGCCGGAAAGGCCGGTCTCCTGGAAATAGCGCGCCCAGTCGAAGCCCGGCGCGTTCGTCGCGAAATCGGCGATCGCCCAGCGATTGTAGGTGGCCTCCTCGTCGCGATTCTGGACGCGCGTCCACTGCGCCTCGGCGAGCTGGCGCTCGAAGGCGAGCACGGCCGCGGCGCGCGCGGCGCCGTTCCGCTCGCCGGCAAGCGTGAGCAATTGGGCGAGATAGGCCTGATAGGCGGTGCGCTTCGAGACGAGGTCGGGCTGCTCGCTCAGATAATAATCGCGGTCGGGAAGGCCGAGGCCCGACTGGATCAGGCGGGCGATCATCTCATTGGGGTTGCGCTCGTCGCTGTTGACATAGCCATTGAACGGCGCGGTGACCCCCTGGCGGAACAGGCGGCCCGCCTCGGCCGCCCAATCGGAGCGGTTGGCGATCGCCTGGACTCGCGCGATCATCGGCCGGAGCGGCGTGATTCCGGCGGCGTTGACCGCCGCTTCGTCCATGAAGCTCGCGTAGAAATCGCCGATCCGCGAGCCAGGCGCGCGCGCCGCCTGCTCGACGATCTCGCGGGTGCGCGTCTGCGACAGATCGGCGAGCAGGGTGAACATGCCGTAATTGGAGCGGTCCTCGGGAATGGCCGTGGTCCGGTCCCAATTGCCGTTGGCGTAATTGTAGAAGCTCGCGCCCGGGGCGACATTTCGGTCCATCCCGGCGGCGTCGAAGCCGAAGCTGCCATATTGGGGACGGCTGGTGGCGGCGGCCCTGGCGGCCGGCGCGTGCGCCCCGTGCTGGTTGGCGGCGAGAGCGGTGAAGGAGCCGAGGATGACGGCGGTGGAAGCGGCGAGGATGTAGCGCTTGCGCATTGGGGCGGGTCCTGTCTCTGGGTGTGTGACCGCCCTATAGCAGTCCGCCCGCCCCGATCAATCGGGCGCGGAAACGGTGTGGGGCCGGGCGTGGGCGCGGCGCCGCCACTTGCGCGCCACCCACCAGCGCCAGACGAAGATCGAGATCAGCCAGCCGATCGCAGCGCTCGCCACCGCGACGATGAACAGGCCGATGACCAGGGCCGGGGCGGCGTCGGAGGCGAGCCAGGACAGCCATTCGCCCAAGGGCGCGCTGGTCTTGTACATATGCATGATCGCGCCGCCGTCGGCGTGGAAGCCGAAGAGGTTGCCGATCGGCAGCGAGGCGAGGATCAGGAAGGGGGTGGTGAAGGGATTGGTGAGGAAGGTCATCCCGGCGGCGATCGGGATGTTGCCGCGCACGGGCACGCAGAACAGAGCGGCGCCGATGATCTGAACGCCCGGGATCAGGAAGAAGACGCCGACGAACAGCCCCATGGCGACTCCGCGCGGCACCGAGCGGCGGGTGAAGCGCCAGAACTCCGAGTGCAGGATGCGCTGGCCGAACGGCTTCATCCATTTGCTCTCAGCAAGCTGCTCGCGGCTCGGCATGTTGTTCACCACCCAGCGGTCGACCCAGGATTTCTTCTGGACGGGCGGAACTGCGAGTCGGGAATCGGGATGCGGCGGCACCGCGGGAGGGGGCGCCTCAGCCATGCTGCCTCATAAGCCGGCCCTGCTCGCGCTTCCAGTCCTTCTCTTTCTCATATTCGCGTTTGTCGTGCGCTTTGCGGCCGCGGGCGAGCGCGATCTCGACCTTGGCGCGGCCGCGGCTGTTGAAATAGACGCTCAACGGCACGATCGTCATGCCCTGGCGCGCGACCGCCCCGTGCAATTTGGCGATCTGGCGATGGTTGAGCAGCAGCTTGCGCGGGCGCTTGGGCTCGTGATTGTGGCGGTTGCCGTGACTGAATTCGGGGATGTTGGCGTTGATCAGCCAGACCTCCTCGTCCTTGACCTCGGCATAGCTCTCGGCGATCGTGCCCTCGCCGAAGCGAAGCGACTTCACCTCGGTCCCCGTCAGCGCGATTCCCGCCTCGAACTTGTCCTCGATCGCATAATCGAACCGCGCCCGCCTGTTCTCGGCGACCACCTTCTTCTTGTCGAACTCCTCGGGACGGGGACGGGCCATGGCGGTGCACATAGGGACTTGCCCGACGGACGCAAAGCGGCGTGATCGAGATATCGGTGCGATCGAGATATCGGTGCGATCGAAATTTCAGAGTGGGCGCTGCCCGCCATCAGCGCGCCGGCATCAGCTCCGGGCGATATTCGAAATGCATGGTGTCGAAATGGCTCCATTTGCCGCCCCAGATGAAGCCGTGCCGCTCGAAGATTTCGACGATCTCCCAGGGGATGCGGTTGCGGTAGCGGGCGCCCTCGCCGCCCGCCCAGCGCCAGTAATCGGACTGGCTCACGTTGATGTCGATGGCGACGCCATAAGCGTGCATGCTGCGCTGGTCGGTGCCGGCGATGACCCGGCAATTGTAGGTGCCGGCCGAGGGGACGAGATAGCGGGTCATTGCGGGCGGCAGGCGGTCGAGATCGCGGATCACCGCCTCGAGCCGCCCGGCGACATCGTTGACGCTGGTCACCTGGAGCGGCGCGCCGCCGCGGCCCGGCATCCAGCGGACGTTGCGCAGCCGCGGGCTCACCTCGCCGCGCCGGCAATCGCCGTAGATTCGGTCGAAAAAGGGCTCGTTGCGCGCCCGCCCCGGATCCTCGCCGTTCTGCGGCGGGCCCCGCGGTGGGCCGGGCACGTAGGGATCGGCGAACATGTCGTCGATATCGGGCCGGCGCAGCCGCTCCGCCCGGGTCTTGCCGGCGATCCCGTCGGAGATGGCGAGCCTCGTCCCGTCGCGCATCACGACATGGGTCGCGTCGACCGAAGCGACATATTCGGGATAGGCGCGGGCAAGGGCGGCGGGGCCCGACGCGGCACCGGGCGCCGGCCGCCCGGCCGGGGCTTGCCCGTTGGCCGGGGAATTGCCGCAGCCCGACAGGACGAGCAGCGCCACGATCGCTGCCCGGATCAAGCGAGGCCCGCAAGTTCGAGCGCGGCGTCGACCGCGGCGCGGGCGGCTGGCGAAGCCGCGGTCATGGGCAGACGCAGGTCGGCTGGAAAATCCGGGAACACCCGGCTCACAGCATATTTGACCGGCCCCGGCGAGGCGTCGGCGAACAAGGCTGCGTGCAGCGGGTAAAGCAGGTCCTGGAGATCGAGCGCCCCGTTCCAGTCTCCCCTCCGGCAGCGCTCCTGGAAGTCGGCGCAGAGCCGCGGCGCGACATTGGCCGTCACCGAGATGCAGCCGACGCCGCCCATGGCGTTGAAGCCCAGGGCCATGTCGTCATTGCCCGACAATTGCACGAAGCCGCTTTGGCAGGCGAGGCGCTGGGCCGAAACCCGGGCGAGATTGCCGGTCGCGTCTTTGACCGCCACGATGTTCGCGATTTCCGAGAGCCGCCCCATCGTCTCGACCGATATGTCGGTGATCGTGCGCGACGGCACGTTGTAGAGCATGATCGGGATGTCGACCGCCTCGGCGATCGCGGCGAGATGGGCGTGGATGCCCTCCTGATTGGGGCGGTTGTAATAAGGGGGGACGTGCAAGGCGGCGTCGGCACCGGCCTCCTTTGCCGCGCGGGTCAGCGCGATCGCCACGCGGGTGTCGTTCGAGCCGCAGCCGGCGATGACGGGCACGCGGCCGGCGGCGACGTCGACGCAGGTTTCGATCACCCGGGCATGCTCGGCCGAATCGAGCGTGGTGCCCTCCCCGGTCGTGCCGCAGGGGACGAGGCCGTGGCTGCCCTCTTCGATCTGCCAGGCGACGAAGCGCCGATAAGCGTCCTCATCGAACGCTTCGTCGCGAAATGGCGTCACCAGGGCCGGGATCGAGCCGGAGAACATGGATCACTCCTTCACGTCCCGGCCACGCCCGTCTTAGGGTCGGAGCCGAACGTCGCGGGGAACGTTCGTATGACTGATAAGGAGGGGATCATCATTCTGTCCAGCATGCATCGGAAGGCGGGCCTGTTCGTCCTGCTGGCGGCCTCCGCCCCGGCGGCGCTCGCCGCGCAGAATGAAGGGCTCGTCCAGGAGACCGGCCAGCGCGCGCCCGCTCCCGGCGCCTACAGCCCGGCGGCGGCGAACATCGCCCAATGGAACGCGGTCCGGCAGAGCGACAGCCTGCCCTTCTCGACCTATGCCGCTTTCCTGTCGCGCAACCGCGGCTGGCCGGGCGAGGCGGCTTTGCGCCGCACCGCCGAGCGGCGGCTGTCGCTCGAGCCGGTGCCGCCGGGCGACGTGGTCCGCTTCTTCGCGGATTCGGCGCCGGCGACGGCGGGCGGCCATGCCCAGCTCGCCTTCGCGCTGCAGGCGATCGGGCGGCGGGACGAGGCGCGGACGGCGGCGCGGCGCGCCTGGATCACGGGCGCGATGGCACAGGCCGACGAGCAGCGCCTGCTCGCCGCCTTCGGCCGCGATTTCAGCCCCGGCGATCACGACGCGCGCCTCGAAGCCCTGCTCGGCAATGGCGACACCACCAGCGCCGGCCGGGCGCTCGCCTGGGCGCGGCCGGACAGGAGGCCGCTCTTCGAGGCGCGGCTCGCGCTCCAGACCCGCTCGCCAGACGCAAATGCGCTGGCGGCGGCGCTCGACCCCTCGACCGCGCGCGATCCCGGCCTGATCATCGACCGCGCCAACTGGCTGAGGAATAGCGGCCAAAGCGCGTCGGCGCGCCTGCTGCTCGCCAACCGGCCCCGGCTCGACCGGCCGCCGGCCAATCCCGCGCGCTGGCTCGACACCTCGCTGACCCTGGCCCGCGCCGCCGCCAACGACCGCAACTGGCAGATTGCCTACGGCATCGCCTCGCGGCTGGAGGATCTCTACGCGCCCGGCGTCGACGTCTCCGAGCGGCCCTATGACGAGCGCGACGATTATACGAGCCTGGTCTGGCTTGGCGGCCAGGCGGCCCTGTTCCGCCTCAACCGGCCCGCCGACGCTGCCCGCCTGTTCGAGCTTTACGGCCGTGCCGCGCGCTCGCCGCAGACCAGGGCCAAGGGCTTCTACTGGGCCTCCCGCGCCGCCGCCGCCGCCGGGCGCGCCGCCGAGGCGCAGCGCTTCCTCGAGCAGGCGGCCGACAGCCCCGACCAGTTTTACGGCCAGCTCGCATTGGAGCGGCTCGGGCGGAGCGCGCCGCCGCCGCCGACGCCCCTGCCGGTCAGCGCCGCCGAGCGCGCGGCCTTCGCCCAGCGGCCGATGGTCGAGGCGATCCGCTATCTCGGCACGCTCGGCCGGCGCGGCGACCAGAGCCTGTTCATCCGCGCTTTGGCCGGAACGCTCCGCAACGACCGCGAGCGCGCCATCGCCGGCGAGTTCGGCCGCCAGATCGGCCGGCTCGACATGGGCGTCTGGGCGTCGCGCGAGGCGCGCAGCTCGGGCGAGACCTTCTACGCCCGGCCCGCTTTCCCGGAAGTGCCGATGCCGCCCGTCTACGCGTCGCAATGGTCCTTCGCCCACGCCATCACCCGCCAGGAAAGCTCGTTCGAGCGCACGGCGCAGAGCCCGGTCGGCGCGCGCGGGCTGATGCAGCTCATGCCGGGCACCGCGGCGATGCAGGCGCGGCGGCTCGGCGTGCCCTACAGCCTCGCCCGGCTGACAGAGGACCCGGCCTACAACATCCTGCTCGGCAACGATCATATCGCCTTGTTGATGCGCCAATACGGCAACAATCCCGTGCTGGTTGCCGCGGCCTACAATGCGGGCGGCGGCAACGTGAACCGCTGGATCGCGGCCAATGGCGACCCGCGCCTGCCCGGCACCGACGTGGTCCGCTGGATCGAGGACATCCCGTTCACCGAGACCCGCAACTACGTCCAGCGAGTCCTCGAGAACATGGTCGTCTACGACACGATCGACCCCAATGGCGGCGGCGCGGGCCGCGGGCGGCTCAGCCAGTATCTGGGGATGCGGCCGGGAAACTGACGTCCCTGATTTCGAGAATCATTCCGGCGAAGGCCGGGATCCATGAATGCGATGCGGCGCAGAAAAGACGACGACGCTTTCGCATTTTTCTCTCGCGGCGATGTTCATGGGTCCCGGCCTCCGCCGGGATGACTATAAGGGGCCGATGTCCGACGGCCCCAATTTCATCACCCCCGATGGCTATCGCCGGCTGCGCGAGGAATATGAGCAGCTCTTCGCCGGCGAGCGGCCGAAGTTGCTGGAGACGATCGCCTGGGCCGCGGCGAATGGCGACCGCTCGGAAAATGCCGACTATCAATATGGCCGCCGCCGCCTGCGCGAGGTCGACCGGCGGATCAACTTTCTGTCGCGGCGGATGAAGGCGGCCAAGGTCACCGATCCGGCGCGTCAGGCGGACCGGAGCCGCGCCTGGTTCGGCGCCACCGTCACCCTGGCCGACGACGAGGACAATGAGCGCATCCTCACCCTGGTCGGCGAGGACGAGGCGGATGCCGATGCGGGGCGGATCAGCTTCTATTCCCCGATCGCCCGTGCCGTCTGCGGGGCGGCGATTGGCGACGTGCGGCGAGTCACGCTGCCGGGCGGGGAGAAGGATTATGAAGTGATGGCGATCGCCTACCCGGACTAGTCCTTCAGCGCCTTCGCCAGCTTCTCCGATTCCGGACTTTCCGGCGGCCCCTTCGGGAGCGCCTCGGCCAGCGCGTCGGCGACCCGGGTCAGAGCGGCGATCCGGGCGGATTTCTTGTTGTTGCCGTCGATCGCCGTCCATGGCGCCCAGCGCGTGTCGGTCTCGGCGAACATCTCCTTGATGGCGTCGAGATAGTCGTCGCGCCGCGCGCGGTTGCGGATGTCCTCGGCATTGACCTTCCAGCGCTTCCAGGGATGGGCGAGCCGGGCTCCGAGGCGCTTGTCCTGCTCCTCCTGCGTGACGTGGAAGAAGAGCTTGACGATGAGTGTGCCCGCGGCGGCGAGCTGGGCCTCGAGCTCGTTGATCTCGTCGAACGCGCGGCGCCATTCGGCCTTGTCGGCGAAGCCCTCGACCCGCTCGACCAGGACCCGGCCGTACCAGCTGCGGTCGAAGATCGCGATCTCGCCGGCGCCCGGCATGCGGGTCCAGAAGCGCCACAGATAATGATGCGCCTTTTCCTCGCCGGTCGGAGCGGCGATCGGCCAGACCCGATAGGCGCGCGGATCGCAGGTCGCGGTCATCCGCTGGATCGCCCCGCCCTTCCCCGCCGCGTCCCAGCCCTCGCACAGGACGATCGCCGAGCGCTTGTGGACGAGATTGGCGACGAACAGGTGGGACAGCCGCTCCTGCAGCCCGGCGAGGTCCGCCTCATAGTCGCCGGGATATTTTTCCCCCGATTCGTAATCCTTGAGCTTGATCGCCATCGCCGCGATCTAGCAGCCGCCTCACTCCGGCGCCACGACCTTGGCGGGTTCTTTCGCGGCTGTCCCGGAAGGGGGCACGAGGCGGATGTGGAGCTCGCGCAGCTGCCTCGGCGTCACTTCGCCCGGCGCGTTCATCATCAGGTCCTCGGCGCGCTGGTTCATCGGGAAGAGGACGACCTCGCGGATATTTGGCTCGCCGGCGAGCAGCATGACGATCCGGTCGATGCCCGGCGCCGAGCCGCCATGCGGCGGCGCGCCATATTTGAAGGCGTTGATCATGCCGGCGAAATTGGTGTCGACATCGGCCTGGCTGTAGCCGGCGATCCCGAACGCCTTGTACATGATGTCGGGCCGGTGGTTGCGGATCGCGCCCGAGCTCAGCTCCACCCCGTTGCAGACGATGTCGTACTGGAAGGCGAGGATGTCGAGCGGGTCCTTGCTCTCGAGCGCCTCGAGCCCGCCCTGCGGCATCGAGAAGGGGTTGTGCGAGAAATCGACCTTCTTCGTTTCCTCGTCCAGCTCGTACATCGGAAAATCGACGATCCAGCAGAATTTGAACGCGCCCTCCTCGATCAGGCCGAGCGTCTCGCCGACCCGCGTGCGCGCCGCGCCCGCCAGCCTGGCCGCCTGCTCCGGCTTGCCGGCGGCGAAGAAGATGCCGTCGTCCGGGCCGAGCCCGAGCGCCTCGACCAGCTTGCGGGTCTGCTCCTCGCCGTGATTCTTGGCGATCGGGCCGCCGAGCTCGCCGCCCTTCTGGGTGATGTAGCCGAGGCCCGCATGGCCTTCGCCGCGCGCCCATTCGTTCATGTCGTCGAAGAATTTGCGGCTCAGCCCGGCGGTGCCGGGCGCCGGAATGGCGCGGACCGCGCCGCCGCCCCCGACGATTCGGGCGAACAGGCCGAAGCCCGAGCCGGCGAAATGGTCGGAGACGTCCGAGATCAGGATCGGGTTGCGCAGATCCGGCTTGTCGGAACCGTATTTGAGCATCGCGTCGCGATAGGGGATGCGCGGGAAAGAGCCGGCGGGCGTCACGCTCTTGCCGTCGGCGAACTCCTCGAACACGCCAGCCAGGACCGGCTCGATCGCTTCGAAAACATCGTCTTGCGTGACGAAGCTCATTTCGAAATCGAGCTGGTAGAATTCGCCTGGCGAGCGGTCGGCGCGCGCATCCTCGTCGCGGAAGCAGGGCGCGATCTGGAAATAGCGGTCGAAGCCGGCGACCATGATCAACTGCTTGAACATCTGCGGCGCCTGCGGGAGCGCGTAGAATTTGCCCGGATGGACCCGGCTCGGCACCAGATAGTCGCGCGCGCCTTCGGGGCTGGACGCGGTCAGGATGGGGGTCTGGAACTCGGTGAAGCCGGAATCGATCATCCGCCGGCGGATCGAGCTGATCACGTTCGAGCGCAGCAGGATGTTGGCGTGCAGCCGCTCGCGCCTGAGATCGAGATAGCGGTAGCGAAGCCGGATATCCTCGGGATAGTCGGCCTCGCCCGCCACGGGGAGCGGCAGCTCCTCGGCGGCGGACTGGACGGTGACGATGTCGGCGACGACCTCGATCGCGCCGGTCGGCAGGTTCGGATTGGTCGCTTCCGGCCCGCGCGACACCACCTCGCCCTCGATCGTCACCACCGATTCGGCGCGCAGATGCTCGAGAATAGCGAGCGGCTCGCTGCCGGCGCGGGCGACGATCTGGGTCAGCCCATGATGGTCGCGCAGATCGACGAAGAGCACGCCGCCATGGTCGCGCTTGCGATGGACCCAGCCCGACAGCTTGACGCGCGTCCCGACGTCGCTTGCGCGGAGCTGGCCGCAATTGTGGGTGCGATAGGCGTGCATGCGGAAGGGCTTTCGGACGAATAAGTTGGGGAAAAGACGTTGAAGGGCGCTTCACGTCGCGGAAGGCGCTTTGTCAAGCGCATAGGCCTCGCTATGAGGGCGGCCAATGCACATCCATCCCCTCATTTCCGACAGTGATTCCCTCGAAAAGCTCTGCGAACGGCTGGCCCGGTCGGACTTCGTCGCGGTCGACACCGAATTCATGCGCGAGAACACCTATTGGCCGGACCTGTGCCTGTTCCAGCTGGCCAATAGCGAGGAGGCGGCGGCGGTCGATCCCAAAGCGGAGGGGATCAACCTCACTCCGCTCCTCAACCTGCTCGTCAACAACGAGCATGTGCTCAAGATCTTCCACGCCGGCGGCCAGGATATCGAGATCGTCTTCAACCTGACCGGCGGCACCCCGCACCCGCTCTTCGACACCCAGATCGCGGCCATGGCGCTGGGGTTGGGCGAGCAGGTCGGCTACCAGAACCTGGTCGAGAGCCTGCTCGGGCGGACCCTCGACAAGGGCGCGCGCTTCACCGATTGGGCGCGCCGCCCGCTCGACAAGCGCCAGATCGATTATGCGATCGGCGACGTCACCCATCTCGCCGAGCTCTTCCCCAAGATGCTGGAGCGGCTGAAGCGGACCGGCCGCGGCGACTGGCTCGACCAGGAGATGGAGCGGATCGCCGATCCGGCCAATTACATCAACGATCCGGCGCTCGCCTGGAAGCGGGTCAAGATCCAGTCCCGCCGGCCCGACGCTCTGGGCCGGCTCAAGGCGCTCGCCGCGTGGCGGGAGATCGAGGCGCGGTCCAAGAATCTGCCGCGCGGGCGGATCATGAAGGACGAGACCATGGCCGACGTCGCCGTCCACCCGCCGGCGAGCCAGGAGGCGCTTGGCCAGGTGCGCGGCCTCTCCCCGGCATGGCGGGGCAACGACATCGGCGCCCGGATGATGGAGGCGCTCGCTTATGCCGAGCCGCTCCCCGCGACCGAGCTGCCGGCGCGCGAGGATCGCGGGCCGGGCCTCGGCAAGGAGGGCGCTCTGGTCGCCGATTTGTTGAAGCTGCTGCTCAAGATCCGGGCGCGCGAGAGCAACGTCGCGCCGCGGCTGGTCGCCAAGTCGGAGGAATTGGAGCTGCTCGCGGCCGGGCGGCGCGAGGGGCTTGCGATCCTGGAGGGCTGGCGGTTCGAGGAGTTCGGCCGCGACGCGCTCGATCTGGTCGAGGGCCGGCTCGCCTTCGCGATCCGGGGAGGCAGACTGATCATGACCCGCACCGCATTGGAGAGCGACAATGAAGAGCCTGATCGCCGCCTTGGCGCTGCTGAGCCTGCCGGCATGCGCGACGACGACGCGGATCGGCCCGGGCCCGAAGCCTGACGCCGGCCTGTGCAATGCCGCCGCGGCGCGGAGGCTGGCCGGCCGGGCGGCGACGGAGGAGCTCGCCACCGAGGCGCTGCGGCTGAGCGGAGCGCAGCAGCTGCGCGTGATCGAGCCCGGCATGATGGTGACGATGGATTACAGCGCCGAGCGGCTCAACATCTATGTCGGCCCCGACGGCAAGGTCGAGCGCCTCGCCTGCGGCTAGGAGGCGGGCTTTAGCCCCAGCGCGGAGGCGAGGCTCTTGAGGCGGCGCTCGACGATCTCGCCGACGAGGTGGGCGGCTTCGCGGTCGACCTCGAGCCGGAGCGTGTCGCCGTCGCGGACCAGGCGGCTGTGCCTGAGCCCGACCGCGACGCCGCCGCTCAGCCGCTGCCCCAGCCGCATCGCATAGCCCCAGGCGGCGGCGCGCTTCAATTCGGACGGCGTCGCGAGCGCGGCGATGGCTGGATAGGGCAGATCGCGGCCGCCGCCGAAATTGCAGAACAGGGCCTGGGCGAGCATCACCCGGCCGGCCGCGTCGATCGCCACCCAATAGCCGTGCAGCGCCATGTCGATGCCGCGCTCGGCGCGGAAATCGGGATGGGCGGCCCAGGCGATGTCGGCGAGCAGGCAGGCGGCGAGGCGAAGCCGGGCGCAGCGCGGGTCGTCGTCGAAGGCGGGCGCGATCCACCGGTCGAGCAGGTCGCCATGCTGGGCGAAGCGGCCGAGCCCCGCGCCTGCCTCGCCCGCCGCCTCGATCAGGGGATCGAGCCGGCGCTCGGCGCGTGACAATTCGTCGTAGAGCAGGCCTTCGCGGATGCCGAAGCTGGAGACGATCAGGCCGCCGGGAGCGAGCACGCCGACGAGCGCCTCGAGCAGTAGGTTGGCGTTGGGCAATGTGGGAAAGCGCGAGATCGAGACCGAGCCCAGGTCCGGGATCGAGCCCCTGTCGCCCTTCAGCACCTCGCGCAGCTCGCGTGGTCGATTGATCGGCATGTCATATTGGTGGGTGACCGGCAGCGGATGCCGGATCAGCGCCATGTCGAGCCGCGCCAACGCGCGCCAGCTCCCGCCGACCATGTAGAAAGGGCGTCCGGCGCAGGCCCCGCCGAAGCCGGCGGCCGCGACCGCCTTTGCCACTCGTCTGGCGAAATTTCCCTTTTCGGCAAGCGCATCGAGGCGGAGCACGCCCAGCGGCAGCGAGGCGCTGCGCAGCACGCGGCCGCCGGCGACCTCGACCAGCTCGAGGCTGCCGCCGCCGAGATCGCCGACGATGCCGTTCGCTTCGGGGATGGCGGAGAGAACGCCCTGCCCCGCCCTTTTGCCTTCTTCCTCGCCGGAAAGGATTCGGGGGTTGAAGCCGAGCGCCTTGACGCGATCGAGGAAGGCGGCGCCGTTCGAGGCCTCGCGCACTGCCGCGGTGGCGACCGTGCGGGTTCGGGCGACCTTCATCTGGCGAACGAGCAGGCGGAACCGCGCGAGGGCGGCAAGCGCGCGGGATTCGGCCAGCGGATCGATCGCGCCGGTCTCGCCGACGCCCTTGCCGAGGCCCGCCAGCACCTTCTCGTTGAAGATGACCGAGGGAATCCGGGTCGCGCCCGAATAGACGACCAGGCGGACCGAGTTGGAGCCGATATCGATGATCGCGACCGGCTTTTCCGCGAACATCCGGGGCAGCCCTTAAGCGCGGCCGCGGGGGATGGTGAGCTTCTTCGGCGTCGCGTCGCCGGATTCCAGCGCCTCGCCGCGTCCCGACAACGAGGGGTTGGTCATGAAATAATGGTGGAGGTTGAACGGCGTCTCCTCCGGCAGCAAGGCGAAGCGGGTGTAGCTGCCGTCGGCGTTGAGGTGCCAGCTCTGCTCGTTGTCGATGATGTTGGCGACCATGACCTGGTCGAGGATCTGGGCGTGGACGGTGTCGTTCTCGATCGGCAGCGCATATTCGACCCGGCGGTCGAAGTTGCGCGGCATCCAGTCGGCCGAGCTGATATAGACCCTGGCCTCGCGGTTGGGCAGCGCGTCGCCATTGCCGAAGCACCAGATCCGGCTGTGCTCGAGGAATCGGCCGACGATCGATTTGACGCTGATATTGTCGGACAGGCCGGTCACGCCGGGCCTGAGGCAGCAAATGCCGCGGATGACGAGATCGACGTCGACGCCGGCCTGGCTCGCTTCGTAGAGCTTGTCGATGATCGCCGGATCGACCAGCGAGTTCAGCTTGGCCCAGACCGCGCCTGGCCTGCCGGCGCGGACGTTGGCGATCTCGGCGTCGATCATCGCCTCGATCTGGGGGCGTAGATTCTTGGGCGACATGGTGACGAGCTCGAGCGCGCGCGGCTCGATATAGCCGGTGATGTAGTTGAAGATGTCGGCAACGTCGCTGCCGACGCGGGGATCGGCGGTGAAGAAGCTGAGATCGGTGTAGATGCGCGCGGTGACCGGGTGATAATTGCCGGTGCCGAGGTGGCAATAGGTGCGGTAGCTGCCGCCTTCCTCGCGGCGCACCACCATCGACATCTTGGCGTGGGTCTTCCAGTCGATGAAGCCGTAGACGACCTGCACTCCGGCGCGCTCGAGCGCGTCGGCCCACATCAGATTCTGCTCCTCCTCGAAGCGGGCCTTCAATTCGACCACGGCGGTGACCGACTTGCCGGCCTCGGCGGCGGCGATAAGGGCGTTGACCACGGCCGATTGCTTGCCGGCGCGGTAGAGCGTCTGCTTGATCGCGACGACTCCGGGATCCTCGGCGGCCTGGCGCAGGAAGGCCAGGACGACGTCGAAGCTCTCATAAGGGTGGTGGACGACGATGTCCTTGGCGCTGATCGCGGCGAAGCAATCGCCGTCATATTCGCGGATCCGCTCGGGAAAGCGCGGCGTGTAGGGCGGGAATTTGAGGTCGGGCCGGTCCTCCTCGACCAGCAAAGCGAGGTCGGCGATGCCGAGGAAGCCGGTCGATTCGAAGACCAAAGCGTCCGACGCGTCGATGCCCTCGCGGACCAGCGCCTCGAGCTCGTCGGAGATGTCGGCCTCGAGCTTGAGGCGGATCACCCTGCCCCGCCTGCGTCTCTTCAGCGCGCTGCGGAAGAAGCGGACCAGGTCCTCGGCCTCCTCCTCGATCTCGATGTCGCTGTCGCGGATGATCCGGAAGGCGCCGCCGCCCCATAATTTGTAGCCCGGGAAGAGCTTTGCGATCTGGCGCCGGATCACGGTCTCGATCGGAACGTAGCGCGCCGCCTCGCCTGGCAGCCGGATGAAGCGGGGCAAGGCCGCCGGCACCATCAGCAATTCGCGGATCGGCTCGCCGTCGGAGAGGCGCCGCAAATCGAAGATCAGCGAGAAGCCCTTGTTCGGGATGAACGGGAAGGGATGGGCCGGATCGATCGCCTGGGGCGTGAGCACGCGGGAGATATGGTCGTCGAAATGGCGCTCGAGCCATTCGGCCTCGCCGTCGGCGATTTCGTCATTGCCGAGCACGACGACGCCCGCCTCGCGCAAGCCCTCGCGCAAATCGGCCCAGACCTGCTGCTGGCTGGCGGTGAGCGCATCGGCCTCCCGCGCGATGGCGGCGAGCTGCTGGCCCGGATTGAGCCCATCGGCGGACATCTCCTCGACTCCGGCGAGCTGCTGGCCCTTGAGGCCGGCGACCCGGACCATGAAGAATTCGTCGAGATTGTTGCCCGAGATCGAAAGGAAGCGCAGCCTCTCGAGCAGGGGATGGGCGTCGTTGCAGGCTTCCTCGATCACTCGGCGGTTGAAGGCGAGCCAGGACAGCTCGCGGTTGAAATAAAGCGCGGCATCGGGCGTCCCGGCATCGCTGACGGGCGCGGCGACGGCTTTCATTGCCTCAGCCACGGTCTTTCGCTCGCCCGATCATGCCAGTCTCCTCCAGCGCCATCTTCGCCATTGCGACAGTCATGCGACGATGGTGTGACAACATGGCGGAATCGAGCACGTCGACGATGGCGAGCAAGGCGATATGGCTGCGTTCGATGCGCGGGACGAGAAAGGCGGGAACGTCGGGCGGGACGGCGATGCCGCGGTCGCCGAGCAACTTGACGATGAGCTGGCCGATCAGGGCGTCGTCGGGGGC
>DASYKV010000019.1:0-138300 GCA_035994965.1 Allosphingosinicella sp. | reverse complement strand
CCACCCGATGCGCGCCCTTGCGACCGCGCGGCAACAAAGGCTCGATCCGAGACCACTCCGCGTCACTCAACCACGTCAACTGCCTGCCCATCATCGCCTCCACCAAAGCAGAAACGTTGAATCAGCAGCAATCCCTCAGCGAAACCTTATTGAGTACGGACCCTAGCGCCCGGCCGGCAACGCCGGACCGGGGACAGTTACGAGTAACTGTCCCCTGCTTAGCGACCGTCCCTCGTCAGCGGCGCGCGCGGCGATAGTCGGCGATCTGGGCCTGGGTCACGTCCCGCGGATAGCAGATCGGCGCGTGGCCGCCGGGACGGCTATAGGCGCTTCGGCCGCCGCAGGCGCTGCCGTTGCGGGTCCTGTTATAGGGGCAGGCGCAGGGGCCCGGATAGGCGGCGATGGAATCGCGGATGATGCTCTGCCTGATCTGGGCATCGGATTGAAAGGCGAAGGCCGACAGGCCGAGTCCGATAAGTCCCACAATGAGAGTTTTCATGCATTCCCTCCCTGATTTGAGGGAGGCATATCATCCGCGCTCGCGGTTTCAAAAGAAACGCGACTTCGCGAATACCTTGTTTGGAAGCCCAGACTGGGACTTGCGGCTCGCTCCATGTCCCGCCCGTCAACGCCGCCTGGACGAACCGCGCTCTGGGCCCGGATGGCGACCGGATCGGCACGCTCGTCGCCCGGACCATCAGCAGGCGCGCCATCGCGGGTCGCGCGATTGTTGCAAGGCCGAGGGGGGCGTGCGAGACATCGCGCTTTGGGAGGGGGCTGCGATGATGACGCTGCCGATCGCTTTGACGGCCACCGGCGCCGCCGCTCTGGTCAACTTCTGGCTCTCGTGGCGAATCGCGCAGCTGCGCGAATCCGAGAAGATATCTGTCGGCGACGGCGGCAATATGCGGCTGACCGCGCGGATGCGCGCGCAGCTCAACTTCGCCGAATATGCGCCGGTGGTGCTGATCCTGATCGCGCTGATCGAAGCGACGCGGGGGACCCAGCTGTGGCTGTGGATCGTCGCCGGAATCTTCGTCCTCGGCCGCGTGCTCCATGGCCTGGGGATGGACGGCTGGCGCTTCGGGCGCGCCGCCGGGATGGTCTGCACCGCGCCGATCATGATCGGGCTAGCGCTCTATGCGGTGGCGATTCCCTGGCTCCCGTCCTGAATTCGGGGGCACGCGGTGACAGGTACGTAGGATTTTTCCTCGGTGACAGGCACGTGCCTGGTACGTAGGATTTTTCCTCGGTGACAGGCACCTGCCTGTATGCATCGCGCCTTCGGGATGCCCGACCCGAAAAGCGGCCGTTCCCGCCGCCCGCTTCGAGCGCCGGAAAAAATTTGCAGGACGATGTCGATTTCCGGCACGCTCGTTCGTCGTCCCGATGAGGCGCCGAAGCGGCCGTCTCGAGGCTTTTGTTTTGCCGCGATTTCCGGGTCGCCGGATATTCCATCCGGCTCGAAATCGCTCCAGCAAGGAGACAGACAATGCGGGTTATGGTGTTCGCGATCGTCACCGACGACGGCGGAATAGAGCTGGCCCCCACGCCCGAGGCGCTCGAGGCCTGGGCGGCGATGGACCGGTTCACCGAGGAGATGGTCCAGGCCGGAATCATGGTCGCCGGCGCTGGCCTCAAGCCCCCCGCCGAGGGCAAGCGCATCGTCTGCGACGGCCCCGGCCGCGCCGTCATCGACGGGCCGTTCGCCGAGAGCCGCGAGATCGTCGCCGGCTTCTCGATCTGGGAGGTCAAGGACATGGACGAGGCCGTCGCCTGGGCCAGGCGCGCGCCAAATGCCATGCCGGGCCGCAGCGTGATGGAGATAAGGCCGTTCTACGAGGCCGCGGACCTGGCCGATTTCGTGACCCCCGAGGAGCTCGCGACGCCGCGGGAGGGGGAACGCGGGAAGCTTGGGGTGGCTTAGGGTCGCGTGGGAAGTCCGGCCATCGCTTGCCGGGCGGGATCAACAATGCTTCTAACGATCGATGACGATCAAGGCGATCATGGTCGACGTGGATGGCGTGATCATCCTCCATCCGGACGAGCGCGGGTGGAGTGCCAATCTGGAGCGGGATATCGGCATTCCGGCAGCCACGCTCCAGGCCGCCTTTTTCCAGCCGCACTGGGAGGACGTGAGCCACGGGCGCGCGTCGCTGCGCGAGCGTCTCGCGCCGGTGCTGCAATCCATATCTCCTCACGTCACCTGCGATGCGCTGATCGATTATTGGTTTAGCAACGATGCCCACATGAACCATGCTTTGCTGGCCGAGCTGGCAGCGATCCGGGCGGGCGGGATCGAGGTTCATCTTGCCACGGTGCAGGAGCATGAGCGCGCGCGCTATCTGTGGGAGGAGCTCGACCTCCGCAGCCGGTTCGACGGCCTGCACTACGCGGCCGAGCTCGGCTGCTCGAAACCCGCCGCGAGCTTCTACAAGAGCATCGAGGTCCGCACCGGCTTCCGGCCCCGAGACCTGTTCCTCATCGACGACTTGATCGCGAACGTCGAAGGCGCCAGAATGTGCGGCTGGGCTGCGGCTCTCTGGACAGGGAAAGACACGCTGCGATCCCTCGTTCCTGGCCGACCCTAGGATCGGGCCGCGCGGTCGCCGACGGGCCGTTCGCCAAAAGCCGCCGTTCCGAAATCGACTCCATTTGCAGACATTCTGTCAGACGCGGAATGTGGTGATATGCCTTGTCCGTCATTGGCTAGGGAAGTCCCGCTTCGACCGGGTTAATTTAGGGAGGGAAGCATGAGCGCTATCATCTCGTGGCTTGAAACCCACGATAAGCTTGCGGGGTGGGCGCAGTTTATGGGAGCGATGCTTGCCCTAGGAGCCACTTATTTTACGGTGTTCGTTCCAATTTGGCATCGCAAGCGTCAGCTTCGAAACGCGGCAGTTCGACTGCTCATGAATGGCTATGAAGTGTTAGAGAGCTATCATCGCACCACCCCTAACTTTTTGCCCGTATCCCTGAGCCTGCGAGGGGCCGCCCTGTCGGTTGGGGGTGTAATCGAAGAGATCAGCCGTTTTCCAATTTACGAACTCGACGATCAAGGCAGCAGGTCTGTAGCTCGTAATCTTATTGCCCTTAATGGGAATTTGGTTGCGACCCGCCTCGTATTTGAAAGTGCTGCGGTAGATGTAGAAGGCCGACACGCGACAGAAGAAGAACGAGACATGCTTGTGGATTTCTTGGGGGAGCGACTGGAGTTCGTGCGAAAGATGTTGGCCGGAGAGGAAATGAAGCGTCCCGAATGGCCAGCCTCTCGCGCCAGCCAATAGAGCCAGCCTGTCGTCAGAAACCAGACGTTCGCTCGGCGCTGGAATGTGTCCGCGCGGCCCGGAGCCGGCTTGTCTCCCCCGCGGCCCTGGCCGAAAAGGCGGCATGACCGCAGGCGAGACGCACCAGGCGATCGAGGCGACCTTCCGCATCGAACGGGCCAGGCTCATCGCGGGCCTGGCCCGTGTGGTGCGCGATATCGACCGTGCCGAGGAGCTGGCGCAGGACGCGCTCGTCACGGCCCTCGCCGAATGGCCGAGGAGCGGCGTTCCGGCCAAGCCGGGCGCCTGGCTGACGGCCGTCGCCAAACGGCGCGCCATCGATGCGCTGCGGCGCGACAAGATGCGGACGCGCAAGCACGAGGAGATCGCGCGGGAGCTGGACGGCGCGTTCGATGACCCGGACGAGGCGATCTCGGCCCTGGACGACGATCTCGGCGACGAGCTGCTCGGCCTCATCTTCACGGCCTGCCACCCGATGCTGTCGCCCGACGCCCGCGCGGCGCTCACCCTCAGGGTGGTCGGCGGCCTGACGACCGGCGAGATCGCCCGCGCCTTCCTGGTCGGCGAAGCCGCGATCGCGCAGCGTATCGTCCGCGCGAAGAAGGCGATCGCAAAGGCCGGATTGACCTTCGAGGCGCCGCGCGGCGCGCAGCGGGCGGCGCGGCTGCCCTCGGTGCTGGAGGTCGTCTACCTCATTTTCAACGAAGGCTATGCGGCCACTGCGGGCGACGATCTCGTCCGGCCCGCTTTGGCCCGGGAGGCGCTGCGGCTCGGCCGCATCCTCGCAGGATTGATGGCGAAGGATGCCGAAGTGCTCGGCCTGCTGGCCCTGATGGATATCCAGGCGTCGCGCCTCGGCGCGCGCACCGGGCGGGACGGCGCCTTCGTGCCGCTCGACCGGCAGGATCGCTCGCGCTGGGACCGGCTCTCGATCCGCCGGGGCCTCGACGCGCTGGCCCGCGCCGAAGCGCTGGCCAAGGAAGCTGGAGCCGCGGATGGGCCTTATGCGCTGCAAGCCGCGCTCGCCGCCTGCCATGCGCGCGCGGCCCGGGCGGCCGAGACCGACTGGCCGCGCATCGCCGCGCTCTACGACCGGCTGCGCGCCGTCATGCCCTCGCCGGTGGTCGAGCTCAATCGGGCGATCGCCCACGCCATGGCCTTCGGGCCGGAAGCGGGCTTGCGGCTCCTGGACGAGATCGCCGGCGCCGCCGCTTTGCGTCATTATGCGCCACTGCCGGCGGCGCGGGGCGACTTCCTGTTCCGGGCCGGGCGCCTCGCCGAGGCGCGTCCGCAATTCGAGGCCGCGGCCGCGCTGACCCGCAACCTGGCGGAACGGGCCTTCCTCCTCGCCCGGGCGGACGCCTGCGAGGGCAAGCGCTGAGGGGCAGGGACGGACCCGTCACCGCCGGCCCCGGCTCTTTCAGCCGCCGTCGTTGCTGGGGCGATTCTGCCTGACCCAGACCTCCTGCAGTATGCGGTGCAGCCTGTGGTCGGCCACGGGCGTGCGGTCCGCATATTGGAAGCTGCCATATTCATAAGGCTTGCGGAAAAAGGATCCGTCCACGCTGTCCTCGTCCGGAACCCAGATGAAGGTATCCTCGCCATAGCGGAAGCTGCGCGGCCGCGAATAATAACGGGCCCATCCATGTTGCGCGCCGAAATAGACGGCGGCGCCGAGGCCGAAGAGCGGGATGAGTGCGGCTTGGTCCATGGCGCTGCGCTCTCTGTAATCCACCTTGGGGATGAATACGTACCTGCCCCCGCATGTCCTGTCAGCATCTCCGGCGCTTCCGGGATTCGGTGACAGGTACCTAGGATCTTCCCTCAGTGACAGGTACGTGTTGCGCAGCGGTCGAGCGCCCGCGGCCATCTCGGCCTCGCCGCCGACCCACGCGTGGACCCCCGGCCCGCGATCGCATCGACGATTGGGGCGCCTTCCTGGACGAGGGTATCGAACCCGTCGCCCACGCCAACCTGCGCGCCGCCAACGCAGCGGCCGGCTGCTCGGCCCGGCCGACCTGACCGCCACGCGACCAAGCCGATGCCAGCTTAGTGTCAGGTTGGTGTCAGTTACGTATCTAGTGTCAGGTTGGTGTCAGTTACGTATCTGACACCCTCTATCCTGACACCTCTCTCAGACGCGCCCGTCCGACGGCGACGGGCCGGCACAGCGACTTGGCTTCGGTGCCGGAATCTGCCATTCTCGCCGCTGGATATGCCGGGAGAAAGCGATGCGTAAATCCATGTTGGCGGTCGCGGCCGCTGTTTCGATGATCGGCGCGAGCAGCGGCGCGCTGGCCCAGTCGGCGGCGCCGCTGAGCGTCGCGGCGCACGTCAGGGCCGGTGCGGACGTGGAGGATGCCAGCGCCTATCGCGGCGGCATCATCATCCCGACCATCGCCGTCCTGGCGATCATTGCCCTCATCTACGTGCTCACCAAGGACGGCGACCCCGCCAGCCCCTGAGCGGCGTCCCGTGCTGACAGGTACCAGCGACGTAGCTGACACGTACCTGACACGTAGCTGACACCAACCTCAGCCTAGTCAGTCTACGCTTTCCGAAGAAACTTCTCGGACAATCCATCGTTTTCGCGTAATCAGCTGTCATGCCCCGCCCGCCCCGCCTGAGCCTCCCCGGCCTCCCGCATCACGTGACTCAGCGCGGCAACCGCCGGCAGCAGACCTTCTTCTCCGAAGCCGATTATGCGCGCTATCTCGCCCTGCTCGGCCATTCCTGCCGCGCGCGAGGCACGGCCATCTGGGCGTGGTGCCTGATGCCGAACCACGTCCATCTGATCCTGGTCCCGTCGCGTGATGACGGCCTGAGCGAGGTGCTCGCGCCGACGCACCGCCGTTACAGCTGGGAGGTGAACCAGCGCGAAGGCTGGAGCGGCCACCTCTGGCAAGCCCGCTTCGCCTCCTTCCCGCTCGACGAGGCGCATCTTTACGCGTGCCTGCGCTACATCGAGCTCAACCCGGTGCGCGCGCGGCTCGTCGACCGGCCCGAGGCCTGGCCCTGGTCGAGCGCCGGCGGCCATCTCGGCCTTACCGCCGACCCGCTCGTGGACCCCGCCCCGGCCCGCGAACGCATCGACGATTGGCGCGCCTTCCTGGACGAGGGTCTCGAACCCATCGCCCACGCCAGCCTGCGCGCCGCCGAACGCAGCGGACGGCTGCTCGGCACGGCCGAGGCCTGACCTTCCGGGCGATACGAGATCTGTGCCAGGTTAGTGTCAGCTACGTAGCTGACACCGCACCCTATTGCTGATTTTGTTGCAACAGTGCGGCCGCAGTCCCACCTATCTATTCACGCGACAATATGCTCCATCCCCATCGCCAAGCCCCTTAGTGACGCCCCGGCTCCCGCTCGCCAAAGCCCTTCGAGCATAGGAGGTTGCCCCTCCCCGCCCCTTCCCCTATATGCCGCCCCGTCCAGCGGGCTCGGTGCGCTCGCGGAAGCCAGGATAAGGCAAGCGCGTTGGAGGCGGTCCGCCGTTCTCTCGACGCGCCTTTTTGCTTTTTCCCGCTTCCGCTTCGCGCCGTCCCCCAACAGACGCCGCTGCGGCATTCCGGCCGTCGCGGCACATTTCTCTGGCCCGGCCCGCGCGCCTCTTCTGAGCCGCGGTGCGGACCGGTAAATTAAGGAACTTCCTCTTGGCCACAACGGCAACCCCCACGCGCGACGATTTCGCCGCGATGCTCAACGAATCCCTCGGCGGCGAGGACCAGGGCTTTGAAGGCCGCGTCGTCACCGGCATCGTTACCGCGATCGAGAACGATCTCGCCGTCATCGACGTCGGCCTGAAATCCGAAGGCCGCGTGCCGCTTCGCGAGTTCGCAGCGCCCGGCCAGAAGGCCGAGATCGCCGTCGGCGACAAGGTCGAGGTCTATGTCGACCGCATCGAGAACATCAACGGCGAGGCCATGCTCAGCCGCGACCGCGCCCGCCGCGAGGCCGCCTGGGACAAGCTCGAGACCGAGCATACCGCCGGCAACCGCGTCGAGGGCGTGATCTTCGGCCGCGTCAAGGGCGGCTTCACCGTCGATCTCGGCGGCGCCGTCGCCTTCCTGCCGGGGTCGCAGGTCGACATCCGCCCAGTCCGCGACGTCGGCCCGCTGATGGACCTGCCGCAGCCCTTCCAGATCCTGAAGATGGACCGCAGGCGCGGCAACATCGTCGTCTCGCGCCGCGCGATCCTCGAAGAAACCCGCGCCGAGCAGCGCTCGGGGCTGATCATGAGCCTTGCCGAGGGCCAGGTGCTCGACGGCGTCGTCAAGAACATCACCGATTACGGCGCCTTCGTCGACCTTGGCGGCATAGACGGCCTGCTCCACGTCACCGACATCAGCTACAAGCGCGTCGGCCACCCGAGCGAGGTCATCAACATCGGCGACACGGTCAAGGTGCAGATCATCCGCATCAACCGCGACACGCAGCGCATTTCATTGGGCATGAAGCAGCTCGAGAGCGATCCCTGGGAGGGCGCCGGCGCCAA
Organism: Allosphingosinicella sp.; assembly: GCA_035994965.1. GTDB lineage: Bacteria > Pseudomonadota > Alphaproteobacteria > Sphingomonadales > Sphingomonadaceae > Allosphingosinicella. The sequence continues at coordinate 130,518 of DASYKV010000019.1, read as the reverse complement.
ATATCCGGTCGGCGGCGTGTTCAAGGGCCGGGTGACCAACATCACCGAATATGGCGCCTTCGTCGAGCTGGAGCCAGGCATCGAGGGCCTGGTCCACGTCTCCGAGATGAGCTGGACCAAGAAGAACGTCCATCCGGGCAAGATCGTCTCCACCTCGCAGGAAGTGGACGTCGCGGTGATCGAGGTCGACGAGGAGAAGCGCCGGATCTCGCTCGGCTTGAAGCAGGCCCAGTCCAACCCCTGGTCCGATTTCGCCGACAAGCATCCGGTCGGCACCGAGGTCGAGGGCGAGGTCAAGAATTCGACCGAGTTCGGCCTGTTCGTCGGCCTCGACGGCGACGTCGACGGCATGGTCCACATGTCGGACATCGCCTGGGGCGTGACCGGCGAGGAGGCCTTGAACCTGCATCACAAGGGCGAGACGGTGAAGGCCGTCGTGCTCGACGTCGATGTCGAGAAGGAGCGGATCTCCTTGGGCATGAAGCAGCTCGAGCGCGGCGGGGTCGCCAAGGGCGGCGCCGGTGCGGCTGCGGGCGGCGGCGTCAACAAGAACGAGACGGTCACCGTGACCGTCCTCGAAGTGCGCGACGGCGGGCTCGAGGTCCAGGTCGGCGACGACGGCGCGACCGGCTTCATCAAGCGCACCGATCTGGGCCGCGATCGCGACGAGCAGCGGCCCGAGCGGTTCCAGGTCGGCCAGAAGTTCGACGCTCTGGTGATCGGCTTCGACCGGTCGAAGAAGCCGAACTTCTCGATCAAGGCGCTGCAGATCGCCGAGGAGAAGCAGGCCGTCGCCCAATATGGCTCCTCCGACTCCGGCGCGAGCCTCGGCGACATCCTCGGCGAAGCCCTCAAGCAAAAGAAAAGCTAATTTACGTTACGGCGGGCGCTCTCCCGAGCGCCCGCCCGCCCCACGCTTAGCCTGTTGAATTGCTCGGATTTTCCGCGAAAAGCTCGGGTTGATTTTTGTCAATATCGGTGCGAATGCTCATCCCGAAACGATGTCGCTGCGGGGGCGCGCGACATGCGCCGGTGGTTCCGGTGACTATAGTCCTTGAAGGGGGATTGCCGTGATCCGATCCGAACTCGTCCAGAAGCTCTGCGACGATCATCCCGATCTGACCTTGAAAGAGGTCGAGCGGGTCGTCTCCGCCTTCTTCGATTCGATCATCGAGCAGCTGCAAAATGGCGGCCGGATCGAGCTTCGCGGCTTCGGCGCCTTCTCCACCCGCGGCCGCGACGCCCGCAAGGGCCGCAACCCGCGCACCGGCGAGCCTGTCGACGTCTCCGCCAAGAGCGTCCCCTATTTCAAGCCCGGCAAGGAAATGCGCGAGCGTTTAAACGTCTGAGGCGCACGCATTCGTCTCCCGCGAAAGCGGAACTCCAGCTTCTTTTTCTCTTTGGCGGAGTGCGCCACTGGACTCCCGCTTTCGCGGGAGTGACGAAAGTGTCATGTGCTGAAGCCATGCGGACGTGGCGAAATCGGTAGACGCAGCAGACTTAAAAGCCTCAAATAAATCAAAAACCTAAGAAAAAACCTTGTAAAACCAATGTTCTCTGATAGATTGAAGCCAGAAACAAGCTAGCACATATCTAGCACAAACCGCACCTTCCCGGGGTGCACTGGCGGCTTCGATGGAAACGACTCGGCACACAGTGTTCGATGGCAAGGTTCAGCTCTATCGGCGAGCGAACAGTCCGCATTGGCAGTGTTCCTGTTCGGTCGCCGGGCGGCAGCGCCGCACCACCACCAAGGAAGAGAGCCTTGCGCGCGCCAAGGACGTGGCGGGCGACTGGTATCTCGGCCTGATCGGCAAATATCGCGCTGGTGAGTTGAAGGAGGGCAAAACCTTCAAGGAAGCTGCCGAGCGCTTCATGGACGAGTTCGAGATTATCACTCTTGGCGAGCGCAGCCCGCTTTACGTGAAGGGCAACATGGACCGGCTACGCCGACACCTCATTCCCTTTTTCGGCGACAAGGTCGTCGCTGACATCACGCCCGGCCTGGTTCAGGACTATCGAATCTATCGGATGAAAAACGGTCTGCGCGGCAAGCCGCCTTCGCGCAGCACCCTCCATCATGAAACTGTCTGTCTCCGGCAGGTTCTCAAAACCGCGAATCGGCACGGATGGCTTCCCTACCTTCCCGACCTCTCCGCTCCCTACAAGACCTCCGGCAAGATCACGCATCGGGCGTGGTTCTCGCCGGCAGAATATAAGCAGTTCTACGAAGCGACTCGCGACCGAGCGAAGAACCCCAAAAAGGAGCGCTGGCGCACCGCCTCCGAAAATCTCCACGATTTTGTACTGTTCATGGTGAACACCGGCCTTCGGCCAGACGAGGCCTTGCGCCTCGAATACCGAGACGTCGCCATCGTTACCGATGAAGCGACGCGCGAACGCATCTTAGAAATTGAAGTCCGCGGCAAACGCGGCGTCGGCTACTGCAAAAGCATGCCCGGCGCCGTGATGCCCTTCCGCCGTCTCAAAGATCGCAACCATGCCGAGCCGACCGATCGGCTATTCCCGACCTTCCAGCGCGAGCTGTTCAACACCCTCCTCGACGAGCTCGGCTTAAAGACAGACCGCGACGGACAGGCCCGCACCGCCTACAGCCTTCGCCACACCTATATCTGCATGCGATTGATGGAGGGTGCCGACATCTATCAGGTGGCGAAAAACTGCCGCACCAGCGTCGAGATGATCGAAACCTACTACGCCTCCCACATCAAGAACACGCTCGATGCCTCGGCCATCAATGTGCGCAAGGCCAAGCCGAGCCGCCGAGGCGCGGCCACGCCGTCATAGGATTAGCGACCACCAGCCTCGCCTCCCATCTCTTCGCTTGGCGGGGAGTCGAGCGCCGGGTATAAAAATACACGGCTATGCGGGCGTGGCGAAATTGGTAGACGCAACGGACTTAGGCCAAACTTGAGTGCTCGCCGGGAAACCGGCGATGCAGAACTGCTCAAATTCGGGGAACCCTGTCAGATGGCGATCCCGAGCCAAGCCCGGTAACGGGAAGGTGTAGAGACTAGACGGGCAGCACCTACACTCCGGCGATCGGAGCATGGTGAAGGGATAGTCCAGACCACAAACGCCCGGAAGTGGGGCGGCGGCGAAAGCCGAAGTGGTATGAAAATCCGTAGGGCCGCAAGGCCTGTGGGGGTTCGAGTCCCCCCGCCCGCACCAATCGATTTGCGCGCAAAGGGAGCGTGACACCCTCCCGATTGCTTAATAGTCGCTTAGTCGGTCCTGTTTGAATCGCGGCCTGGTACGGTCAGACCGCCGTCAAAACGGTTCCGATTCGGCGAAACGCCTCCTCGCCAAAGCTGTCGGCTGAATGATAGATCTCGCGGGCAGCATGATCGAGCGCTTCGTAAAGAAATTGAGGTGAGCCGCCCGCTGTCCAAGTGTGACGCTTGAGTAGGAATGGCAAGACCGGAATTGAAAAGCCGATGCCCGCCGGAATGGATAGATCGTGCCGAATCACGATGCCAATAAATGCGTCGCCAAGGCGCGTATTAGCTGGCAGCCCGCTCGCAGCGCCCGCGAGAACTCGATCTATTTGACCAAGATCAAATAGCACACCTGCGGGACTCATGCTTGGCTTGGGTGGCTCTCTGAGCGAGGCGGCTTCGCGACGGAAGATCGGAAAGTCAGCTTCGTCGTTCCCTGAGGCGATCGCCAGCGCCTCCTGCGCCTGCGAGGCAAGGTCAGTTAGACCAGCCCTCGCGAGCCGAGCGGAGAGCATGTCCCCTTGAACATAACCCGCACGCACGTAGAGGCTGCCTGCCGCCCCCAGCATGTAGCGAACGAGTTGTCGGAGAAAGCTCGTCGTGCCGTCGAAAGTCCAATGACCGCCCAATAAATCCAGTTCGGCTGCGTAGGTTGCGCCGAACTCGGTGAGGCTAAGCGCCAGAAGGTCAGGAGCCGAAGCGCTTTGGTGGCATGCGTTAAGCGCGTTGGGCGAAATGCCAGCGAAGGCGGCTTCAAAGACAGAGCGAGGCAACAGGATACCAAAGGCTTGTTGAACGCCGATCGGAATCACTCCCCATGCTGCACGGCGCGTAGCTGATCGATACAAAAAGGGTACCAGCACTTTCTTGAGCAACGGTAGCGACGAGTCCTCCAAGCGCGCACCCACGAACTGCGTGTTTACATAACTCATCTCTCCAATCTCAGGAAAACTCGCTTCGATCTCATGGAGATACGCATAGAATTGCGCGTACCCCTGTTGAAGGCTCTCTTTGTAGACAGATGGATAGTCAGACACGCGGAATACGAAATCGCGCGCTTGGCTGATCGGCAGCAGGTCGGGCCAGCGCCGGAGATAGTCGTCGATGACCTCGCCGATCTGCGGCGGATGTAAGGATGCGCGAAAGTCTGTGGGATCGACCCCGATGCGATCCAAGAGTTCACTAAGCGGCGCAGGCACGTCTCCTAGCGAGCCCGGCCCATCCGCGCGGCGGCGGCGGGCTAGGTACTTTCGCTCCTCCTTGGCGGTCGCGAGCGCGTCGCGGAACGCATCGAATTCGGGACGATTGTCGCGCAACCTGCGGGGCCAAAAAACCTTGAACAGCGCAATTCGGTGCTCGCCGCCTGGAAAGCTGCGGCCGTGGCGCCAGCTGTCGAGCGTATTGCGGCTAAGCTCCTTCTCCTTACTGCGATTGCCGCTCATAGCGATGATGAACTCTTCGTTGGTCCATTCCATGGTCGCACTTGATCCAAATAGCGCGGCCTTGCCCGTTCCCCGCTGGAGATGCAGCTCGAACATCCGAGCCCAGACTTCGGCAGCAGGAGAATTATTCTCTCGATCCATAAGTGGTTGAATCCTTGGGCCACACTCGATCGGTTCTGGGTATTTTCTGCGCACGGCCTGGGAAGGTGCTCAATTGAGCACATTTCTTCCCCGACCCATGCTCCCCGCATTCTACCGAGGAGCATACCATGTTAGCCCGATACGTCATCACCGCGATCCTGATCGCGATTGCGATTCTCTATCTCATCAAGGCGCTGGTCGAGAGCGAGCGATGTGCATTCGGGCTCGCGACCGCCTACTTCCTACTCGCCGCCATGAAGGGTGTTGACTTTGGCGGGGTGGAATAGCGGGCATCGCGCGTCGGATCGGTCACGGTTTGACGCCGATGCCAAGCGATGCGGCCGGAGAATTCGCTCCGGCCGGCCCGGCTCACGGCCCTCGCCGCATCACGAAGATCACTTGTGCGATTGCGGCAACGACCGAGGCGATCGCCTCAATCAGCTGCATAATTTCGGTGGTAGTCATGGGTCCTCTCTTTCCCGCACGGCATGTGCGTCGAGGCGCCCTTCAGCCGACCGCCCAGGCGCACCGGACAAGGCCGTCAGCCGCCACGCGGGATGAAGCTGCACGCAGGAAGCAAGTCGCCTTTTCCGGGAGCAGCGGTCTGCTATCGCCCGAGAAAACAGCATCTTGCCGAAGGGAATGGGAGCCTGCCCACCCACCCAAAAAGCTGATTGGCAGAGCCCAAAGAGTTAACCGGAATTAACCAAATTTTAGCGATCAGCGGACTATACTCTGGGTTGAAATAACCCCTCGCCGGTAGCTCATAAGTCGCAATCCTACAATCGGAAGCAGCGCATCGCGGAACGCCCCATTGTCGGCGGCCGAGCGCACGGATTTGCTTGCGCAGATCCATTCAGCCCAGGCCGATCTGGACCAACTGATAGCGCAGTTCGGCAGCGACGGCGGCAGCGTCCTGGCCGACGGTCAATTGCAGCGCCAGTTGCTCACCAACCTCGAACGAAGCTTGGCGTCAGGCGCGAATCTCTCAAGCGGATCGATCCGCAATGAGATTGCGGCCGCTATCACCGTTGCCACCAATCTTGGTGAGCAAGCCCGGCAATCCATCAGCCAGCGTGGCAATCTCGACCTGGCCACTGCTCAGGCGCGAACCCGCGCCACGGTGATGGAGATCGGTCGCGATTTTTACGAGCGGCGAATCTTCGATCCTTATCTTCGCTTCACCTCTACCGAAGACGAAGAAGCCTATCGCCGCCGTGAGGAGGAAAACCGTCGCGCCATCGCCGACGCGCTGGCGGAAAATACACCAGCGGGCGACCTGCGCGCCGCCCGCATCATGGATCGCCAGTTGCAGGACGCCGGAGTTCACGGAGCTGACGCATCGCCACAATTTAGAGCCTTGGTTGACCGAAACGGCCAGAACATGGGCCGCTTGGAAGCAGCGATTGGCGACCGACAGCCGGTGCGGGAAAGCGAGCGATCAGGGCCCCACCCTAAAAATGCTGAACAGCCATCGCCGGCAACCCCCGAGCAACTGGCTTCAGTTCTTGCCACCTTCCGCGCCGCCGGGATTGGCGGCGGTCTTGCCGCTCATGATTCTGGACATGGCTTGACCGTTGAAGTTGTCTCGCCCGACCAAGGGCGAACCATCCGAACCTAGCTGGCCAATCCGATAGCCCGGCATTCTGTTCGGAGCTGTTCTTTGTAACGTGGATCGCGGGCCAGCCTGACAGACTCATATGCCGTGAAGCGGTCAAAATCGGCATTCAGCTGCCGATTGCTCAGGTTCTGTAGTTGTCCAAGGCGCATGGCTGCGTCAAATGCGCGGCGCGCACCGGCATCATCGCCATAGCTCGATGTGACCACGAAGCAGCGATGCGCAAACTCATATGCCGTTCGGTAATTCTGTGGCGTGGGCTGGTTCTGAGCGGCGATCGAAACAGCCAAGAGGGCCGTTGAAAAAACCAGCATTTCGCTGCCTTTCCAGCATCAGGGGAACGCTGGAAGGATGGCATCGTGCAACAAAATGAGCAATTTTGTTGCAGGTGAAATCGTGTATAGTCAGTTACTTGTTGGTCACCGGAGCTGCGCTGGCCGCCTATGATGCTTCTGAGCTAATCACGCCATCCTTAACTTTGAACACGCTAGACGCACTGACCATCCCTTCGCAGTAGATAGCCAAAAGATCATCGCGTTCCATCGTCTCCGCGCCTTCAACTCGCCCGCTGAGATGCTCTAAGAGCTTGTCGCGCGGAAGGTCGCGATAGGCGTACATGAAAAACTCGAAGAGTTCGTAAGGGGTCTTAACGCCCTTGGAGGGACGCACGATCTTTCCAAAGTAAGCGTCAGGATGACCCCTATAATCCGCCAATTGTTCATCCGTCATGGGCTCTTTGAGAAGGAGAGACCGGCCATCGGTTCCGTTGACGGCGACGGTGATAGCCTTCTCTGCTTCCATGACCACCGCGTCCGCGACGGTGCCGATCACGTCCTCCCCGTTCGCTCCGGCCCCTTCAAAGTTGTAGGTTTCGCCAATCACGACGGGTGAGCGAGCGCCGTGCAGTCCAACTGACGGCATCGACCCATCAAAAGTTGCAGGGAGCGTAAGGAGTTTCGCAAATCCCTCCGCCACTCGTAAGGCGTCGGCATGCAGCCTGTCTTGCTTGTAGCGTTCTGACAGCCGGTAGAAGCCCGGCCGGTTGAAGTCAGAAATTCCCAATCCGTATGGAAACGCGACAAGTTGCGCTGGCGCCTCAAGGTTTTTGTGGAAGTTCGCATTGGTGACAAAGACGTAGGCCGCTTCGCCGGGCTTCAAGATCTTCTGCTCGTAAAGCTCTAGTCGCCTGCCAGCGGCCTCGACAAACGCTGGTCTGTTGTCCTCGTTCGCATCCGCCGCCATGTCGGCGTTAAGGTCGAGAAAGATCATTCGCGCGTCCGCCGCAGGCTTCAAAAGCGCTGCATTCAATTGCCTAGTAAAGCTTGAGAGCGGATTGTTCGAGGTGGTCCCATCCGCCTCCGTCCTGCCGAGCTCGCCGGCTACGCCTCGCATCTTCGCTTCAATCCAGTATTTTTTGCCGGTAGCCGGAGAAACTGCCGAAAATTCGCAGTGCTTCTGGGCAGGGTCGGCCTCGTCTTCGAGCGTCAGGGTAAAGCCGGCCAGGACGAAGGCGCTTGCTACCAAAAGCTCGTAGTAGGCGCCCTGAAAATTCCCAGGATTCTTTAGGCGCGCGAGCAGCCTTCCTTGCAGTTCCACATTGTGTTCGAGAAGGTAGAGGCCATATGCGACGGAATAGTAGCAGGCGACGACACCCGTAACCGGGAATTGGCTTGGCTCGCCAGGCTTCGTAATCACCTTCTTCTGAAGGCGACAGAGCGCGTCGTACCACTGCATCAGGACGTGACGGTCCTCGATCGGCTTTGCGATCTCGGCGTTTCCCCAATCAGCGCCAACTTTGATTTTCACATAGTCGGATAGGAAATCGGGAAACGTCTTCCACTTAGGCGAATAGTGGAGCGCATTGCCAACCGCTACGAACTGCTGACCGTTCCAGTTTGCCGAAATGATTGGCTTGCTGTGGCCCTGTTGAGCGGTCCGAACTCGCTCTCTCGCATCGTGCACCTGCATCGACTGCTGAATCGCGGCAACATCGGGGGTGGACCGGCCAGTTAACTGGCCGTGGCATCGTTTGAATTTGACACCGCTGCCGCAGGGGCACGGTTTATTGCGGCCGATTTTCATAGATGTTGCTCTAGCGTAATATTGGTCGGCCTTGACCATTTCGCAACCACTGTGTTCCGGACGCAGGTTGATCGCGAACGTGACGTGCCATCCAGAGCGTTGGCCGATGGAGAATTTATTCGCGCAACCCTATTGCTCATTTTGTTGCGCGGGGTTGCTATGTCCTTCATCCAGCTCGGCCAGTGGCAGGTCTACGACCCCACAGGCCGACGCAAATATCTCTCGGCCGACGAACGTCGGCGCTTCCTAGCTGCGGCGGACACACTGCCACCGCCCACTCGAAGCCTTTGCCATTTCCTAGCCTATAGCGGCTGTCGCATCAGCGAGGCGCTGGCTGTCACGCGGCAACAGGTAGATGCTGAAAGCGGCACGGTCATTCTTCGGACGCTCAAGCGGCGCCGGCTCGTTTTCCGAGCCGTGCCCGTTCCGCCGAGCATGATCCTCCATCTCCTAAATTTGCCGGCCGCCGAAGGCGGCCGGCTTTGGAAAATGCACCGCTGCACGGCTTGGCGGCACGTCAAGGAGGCCATGACCTCAGCCGCCATCGGAGGCCCGATGGCCACATGCCGAGGACTTCGCCATGGGTTCGGGATACGCGCTGCCGCGAACGCCGTACCTCCAAGCCTGATCGCCAAGTGGCTAGGGCATGCCTCATTGGCCACCACGGCCATCTACCTGGACGCGGTGGGGCCGGAGGAACGCGCGATTGCCAGCCGCATGTGGGATTGAACGAACTCACGCATCGGTGGGCTGGCGCTCCACCTTGTCGATCGTCGTGACCACTGGCCCCGGCGGAAGCTGTGGCCACACCCGCGCGGAGTATTCCTGAATCGCGAGAACCGTTCCCTGTTGCAGGTGACGTACCAGCTCGCTCAGGTCAGTGCCCTGAATGACGAATTGCCGCCGCCCAAAATCCAGCGACAACATTTTCTCACCCACGTAGTCGGCGGCAATCAGATAGGGATAACTGACCTGCCAGCCGATCAGCAAACCGGACCGAGGATCGAACTTCCTGAGATTGAGCAGCAGCGCGGGCCGAGACCGCCCGCGTTGAATGATCCACGGTCGGTACATGACCAGATCAGGTGCAATCGAGATGTCCTCCTCCTCGACCGGCGGCGGTGGCGGCGGTGCCGATCCGCCGTTGCGCCCTTGCTCGAATTTATCTCTCCAGTTTCCGCTCATAGCTACCGGTCCAGTTCAGGGTTGATGTCAGGAGTATGTCGCGGAGCCGCGGGCCCGAGACGGGCGAGCTGCCGCTCGAACCAGTCATAGAACCGCTGCATCTTCCCGGCCGCTTCGCCTGGCCGGGTCATCAGCGGATCGGCGCTCCGATACGCCTTGGTCGCGGCCTGTTCGACGGCGCGGTAATGCTGCGCCATCTGAAACTGCCCGAACCGCTCCTTCATGCAGCCGTAGAGGTCGCGCAGATACCAGGCGAGCCGCAGCGCGGGTTCGGGCAGGCGCGACAGGCCGCGCTCCAGCAGGCTGCGCCGGTCAATCCGCGATTCCGAACCGATCCGTTCAAGCGCGGCGTTGGCGACCTTCTCCCAATCCTCGCGGCACCGCTCGAAATAGGACGGGCAGTTCCAGCTATTCCGGTTGCTCACCACCATGACCGGGCGCCCGTCCGGGTGGGTCCGCCCCTCCGGGTCCGGCACCCAATCGTGCCGGGCCTTCGGGCCGAACCCGGCCGGCGTCAGGGGGCGCATGGTCAGCAGGACGTGGGCGTGCGGTTGGTCCTTGCCATCCGACGCGACCTTGTTGTGCCAAGCCACGTCCGCGACCATGCCCTTCGACACGAAGCTTCGTTCAAGATAGTCCCGCACGACGGTGATCCGATCGGGCGGGTTAAGCTCGCGCGGGATCATGATCCGCAGCTCGCGCGCCGTTTGGGCGTCCTTGCGTTTCTCGGCCGCCTCGACTTGGTTCCAGAGCTTCTCCCTGTTCAGATCCTCGCACCAGCCCGGCGCATCCGCCGGCAGCAGTATCTCCGTGTGGTCGACCCCGCTGCGGCGGGAATAATCGTGGGTGAGGTTCTGCCGTTCATCGTGCAACCGCTCCCCGGCACGATAGGCAGAAGCAGCGATGACCGAGCGCCCTGCACTCCGCTTTATGATCTGCATCGACCAACTGAACAGCGCCATATTATGCTTTCCCCGGCTCCCACCGGCCATTTTCCTTCATGTTCGACGAAGAGCCTTGGACCTCGGTTGAGGGGCTAAGTGTGCACTTATACGTTGCAAGCAACGTGCACCTTGCCGGAGGCTCTTTCGAAGAAGAACATAATAGGAACATGGTTAAAGTTTCGCTAATAAGTCCCAGACTTGTCTGGGTTCTGGCGCGTCAGTGTGATCGGATGGCAGGGAGCATCGCGGGCCATGGGGCGTCCAGGCGGCCGACGGGCGGCTAGGCTGGACTGCAACCGTAGGTGGGGTGCAAACCATGGCCATCAGCGGGCGTTCAAGGCCCGCCAGCAATGCTCGGGCAGAGCGTCGTAAGCCCCCTTCAGATCCGGCACCCGGATCAGGGGAGAGCGCACGCTGAGACTGACGACGTCAGCCTCACGGTCGCGCTTTTTGGGCGCCCAGATCGGCCGGGCGGTGGAGCGGAAGCGGCGCACGGCGAGCCAGCCAACGAGCGCGCAGGTTCCGCCCCCCATCAGCCAGTTGAACGCTAGCGCGTAGCCCGGCCGGTCGGGGTGGGCGCTGAGGAATACCGCCAGCGCCACCACGGCCAAGACCAGCACCGCAACCTTGAAGGCGGGCTGGTCGGAAACGCGGGGCGCTGCGCCGCCCGGTCCCATGGCGTCCCATTGGCGTTTCCAGGCCGTATAGCGGGCGACCGCAGCATTGGCGTTCGCCACCCAGCCCATGACGCACAGGCCCGCCACGGCGAGCGGCCATGCGTCAGGGTTCGTGTACCAAGCGTAGGGACCGAGGCAGGCTCCGGCGACCACCAGCAGCGTGACGATGGGGGTGCCAACGACCCCGCGCAGGCCAGCCGGCCGCTTCACTGGACGAACTCCGCCAGCATCGAATTGCCACCCGATTGCTGGAAGCGCCGGCCGGCCTGATACCAGATGGCCGAGACGCGGTTGCCGTTGGCCGGCCCGCCCGTCTTGAGGATGCGCCCGAAATCGCCCGGCTCGAGCACGTATCCCATTTGCTCCGAATAGCCCTGGCTTATATTGCTGCTTGAGCCGTAGCCGCGATTCCGTCCCTGACTGTCGTTTTCGCCCTGCGAGCCTCCGCTGCTCCACGAGCTGCCGGAGTTGCTGGAGCTTCCGCCCTGCGAGCTGGAGCTGCTGCCAACCGTCCCGCCCGAGCTCGACTGGGTTCCCCAGTTCGAGCCCTCGCCCATGTTCATACCATGGTTCGAGCTGGTGCCTTCGCCCTCGCTGAAATTCGCCCGGCGCTTGACGACCTGTCCGATCGTCTCGGCCGCCCAGCGGTTCGTTTCGGCGCACGAATTGCTGTGCCAGATCTTCGTCGCGAAATTGCCCAGCAGATGCTGCACCCGCTCGCGCGGATGCTCGCCGCCGATCGTCGCGTAGAAAGTCGGCAGTGATTGCGACAGGAACACCGTGCAGGCGCGCGAGCCGCGGCACGTCGACAGATACTCAGCATCGAAGCTGTTGATGAAATACTGCGCCTCGTCGGCCCATAGGAACACCGGCCGCTGTTGCTGCGAAGGGTCGAGCGCGTTGCGGGCCAGCACCGCACGCTGCCAGATGAATTTGATGAGCTGCTGCGCGATGATTCCGTCATCGTTCAGCGTCAACGCCGGCATGTTGAGCAGGAAGATCGCGCCATGGAATGACAGCTCGGGCACCACCGTCGTTTCGCCGCAGAACGCTGTTTGCAGCCAGCCATGGTTGAAGCGGTCGAGCGCGGTCGTCAGCGAGATCGAGATGTTACCGCGCGTCTTGGGATCGAGCCGCGCGTAGTCCTGGCTCCAGTACGAAACGATCCGATCGCCCGTCGCATCGTCGATGCGGTCGGCGGCATCGCGGAAGCACTTGAAGAAGAATGAGCCGCGCTGCCAGTCGGGATCGGAAAGGTCGCCCGGCGCCTGGGGCGCGGAGCGCAGGAACTTGAGCACGTCCCCGATGCGTACCGTCCCGGTCGCCGCGTAAAGGATCGGGATCGTATTGCGCAGCACCTGCCGCGTCGTATCTTCCCAAAATCGCTCGCCCGCCCGACCGGGCTCCGCGCCCGCGTTGCGGGCCGCTTCCAGCACACGCATCAGGCATTCGATGACGCTATTGAGCCCATGCGGTCCGTGTCGCGCGAGTTCGTAAGCGATGAAATTGAGGATCGGGCCGCTCCCGTCGAGTTCGATGAGCGAGCCGCTACGGCCATGCTGGGCGCAAGCTTGGCGCCACGACGCAGCTTCTTCTGGCTTGGCACAGAGCACCAAGCCGCCCATGCCGACCCGAAGAAAGCTGCCGCGAATTGTTGCACCGCTGCCGGTGGTTTTACCGCTGCCAGGGCTGCCCGTTATCAGCACCCCCTGATTGGCGTCCCGCAGGGTGAAATAATCGTGGGAAGAAAGCCGTAGCAGCTTCGCATCCAGCAAATTGTCCTGAACCATGGCGACCCCCTTTATCGGTCGATGCCGCGCTCGTTGCCGTGGATGTCGCGCTCGCCCGGGCTGGGCTGCTCATGGTCGAGCCCTTGTCGCTGCATCGGGTGCGGCTCGAACGTGCGTCCGAACCAGCCACCCAGTAATTCATGGCGGACCTCGGCAACCGCGTCGCCCAGAGTGCCGAAAACCTCTTCGAACCAATTGGGGTCAGACATCGTAGGTCACCCCGCAGGCTTCGCAGGACCAGCGCGGGCGCAGGAAATTGATGATCCGGACGCCGGCGAGGCGCGACAGCACGTCGGCCGCCGCGGCGGTGTGACCGAGTTGGCGCAGCATCCGCGCACCGCGCGCTGCCTGCCGAAAGGGGGATTCATCGATCAGGTTGGACGAGCATTCCTCGGAGCCACAGTTGGGGCACATGGCATCTCTCCCAGAAAAGAAGGGCCACCCCTCGCGGGGTGGCCATCGACGCTAGCTAAAGGTGTGACCATTGTGGCAGCGCCATTCATGACGAAGGCTGTTGACCAGCTTCATGCAGCCCCACGCGGCTACGGCGCCGGCCGTTAGGGCGTGGGATCCCATGTGATGACCGCCTTGAGCCGCGTGCGCAGCCTTCTCCAGCATGTGGTCGGGGATCTTATTCGAGCGAATATCGGTCGAGTAGCAGTGAGGACAGGTGGGCATGGGTCGTCTCCGAAATTGGGCACAGAAATCCGCTGCGGGAATCCCGCGCCTCTTTGGTTGCTTCACTGGTTTGTCGTGCGGCCTTCGTCGCTTGGCGGCCGTGAGGCCTTCAAACCATCATCGCTGCGGCGCGGTAAGGGAAAGGGGCGGAAAGGGGTGGAAGGCGCTACGACTGGTCAGTCAGACGGAACGGGCACGCGGCGCGAGCGACAGCGCGCGGTCAACCATGTCTTCAAAGTCGCTCAATTCACCCTTGATGCTCTTTGTGGCTCGATCAATTCCGAGCAGGCCAAAAAACTTGCCCGACTGTTCTTCAAGTGAATGATCTGGCGACGTAAAGGAAAGCATGTAGTACCCGACACCGTCGGGGTCTTTTTCTTCATCGATGTACGAAATAAATCCTTCGGCATCATCAACCTTAAGCCCGCATCGCTTGGCAAGCTCAGCGGACTTCATCAGAATGTAAACTTCTGCACTTGATGCCATTGCAATAAAGACGGTGAGTTTATCTAATTTGATTCTCTATATTGGCAGGCAAATGTCCAGAATAATGCTGAGCGGAGCGCCAATCTTCCCGAAACCGTCACAATCGCCTACGAGTCCGTTGGAGGCGATTGGCAGGGATTCCAACAGGCGGTGGCAAGGTCAACTGAACCGACTGCTAGTCCGCCCCCCTATCCCCAGGGCGGCTCATTCGGCCAACTGCTGAACTGGCATCTGAAATGGGGAACTCGGCCCCACTGCAGCACCGAAACGCAAAATATGCCTTGGACGGAGTCAGACTTCGCCGCCTTTGTACATGCCGGAGGGGCTACTCTAGAGACGGCAACCAAAAATCTGCGCAATTGGAAAAACAAGGGTCGGCTGCCGGATAACAAAAAAGATGCAGATCGAATCGAACGGATCTTCTTTGAGCTTTTCGATAACGATCCGAATTTGCAGCACTGGAGGGAAGACCTTGAAAACGCGCTAGAGAGTGGACGGCGGAGACAGTCTGCGCGAATTGCAAAATCCGAGCCTCCCGAAGTATCGCGGGTTCCTCGACCCACCGCCCACTTCATCGGGCGCGATGATGATGTGGAAACCCTCGCTCAGGCACTCGTATCGTCCGACACACCACCGGCCATTCTGATTCAAGCTGGGCCAGGCATCGGCAAGACCGAGCTGACCAAGGCCATTGCCCATCATACCAATGTCGCCGCTCGTTTTGGCGAGCGCCGCTGGTTCGTCCCGCTGGAAACTGCCGCATCAGCCAACGCAATGCAGGACGCCATCATCCGTGCCGTCGGCGGGGACCCCAGACAGGGCTTCGCCGCAGCCCTTCAAAGCTTGGGTGGTCGCGAGACGCTGCTCATCCTCGACAATCTTGAAACGCCGTGGGAGCCACCCGAGCAGCGATTGGCGACCGAGCAGTCGCTGGCAGAGCTCGCCGCTGTGCCGGGAGTCGCGATTCTCGCATCTTTTCGGGGCCGGGAAATGGTTGGCGGCCTGCGTTGGGTAGAACACTTTCTGGAAGCTCTGTCTGGGTCGGAAGCTGCCACACTGTTTGCTTCGATTGCGGGGCAATGGGTGCGCGACGACCCAGAGCTTCAAAATTTCATCGATGCGTTGAGCGGCATCCCGCTGGCAATCGAACTCGTCGCGCGCCGTGCGCACGGGCGCGCCAACCTCGCAGCGCTTTGGCGCGAATGGATAAGGCTAGGGACCGACTTCGCAACCCGTCCTGGGTTTGAGTCGGAGCGGCTGACCTCGCTATCTCATTCCATCGAACTGTCATTGCGTTCGCAGCGGATGACCGAATCTGCCGTCCGCCTGTTCCGCTTGCTCGGGGTATTGCCTGCCGGACTTGCCAGCCAAGACATAGACGCCCTGCTGGCCGACAGCAGCTTTGAGGCAGCGGAGCGGCTTTGCCATGTTGGCATCGCCATTGAACGGTCGGGCCGCCTCGATCTTCTGCCGCCCGTCCGCGATCACGCCCTCCGTCACTATGAACCCAAAGGCGGCGATGTCAGCCAGTGGGTCCAGCATTTCTTGGCTATGACCAAACATTTGGGAGAAGCGATCGGTACCTCAAACGATGAAGGCGCGCTGCGCCGTCTATTGCCGGAGTTCAGCAATATTGAAGCTGCCTTTCGGGCGAGGTTGGCGCGGGGACAACGGGTCGACGCCATGGGTGCGCTGGAGGGATTAAACAAGATTGCAAGTCTGGCGACGGTGACCACGAATGTGTTCGAGGAGCTAGCGGCCGCCTGTCGCGTCGAAAACGACATGTTGAATGAAGCACGTTGCGTCAGGGGAACGGGCCACATCGCATTTCGTCGCGCCGACTATGCGGCAGCTCGGCCGGCCTTCGAGCAGGCGCTTCAAATCTCTGCGCAGGTCGGAGATGCTTCAGGCGAGGCGGATTGCCTGAGGCTGTTGGGCGAGACGGCCCTCTACTGCGTGGACTATGAAGCAGCTCAACTCGCATATGAAAAAGCTCTGTGGTTGTACCAACTAGTCGAGGACACACTAGGCCAGGCGAATTGCACCCGAGGCTTAGGCGACATTGCCTTTCGACGTTCCGACAATGAGACGGCGCGGCTTGCTTATGACAATGCGCTGAGTCTCTACAAAAGCAGCGGCAACAGATTGGGCGAGACACATTGCATCTGGCGCTTAGGCGAAGTCGCGCTGTCCCGCTCAGAATATGATGCAGCGAGCGTCGCCTATGAGAAAGCGCTCCCTCTCTACCGATGGATCGGAGATACGCTGGGGGAGGCGAATTGCATCAAATGCTTGGGTGAGATCGCGCTTGCCCGCACAGATTACGACGCGGCGCGACGAGCTTATGAAGAGGCCTTGCCAATCTACAGGCGCATTGGGGCTGTACTGGGCGAAGCTAATTGCATCGATGGTTTGGGTAACGTCGCACTAGCTCGCTTCGACCATGACGCGGCGCGGCAAGCCTATGAAGAAGCGCTGCTACTCTACAGACGAACAGGGAGCGTGCTGGGTGAGGCCAATGCCATCTCGTCCCTCGGCGACATTGCCCTTGCACAATTCGACTATGACGCAGCGCACCTAGCCTATGAGGAAGCACTGCCACTGTACCGAAAATATGGAAACGTCCTAGGTGAGGCGAATTGCTTCGCGGGCTCGGGCAATATTGCCTTCCGCCGTTCGGATTACGACGCGGCCCAAGCAGCCCATGAAAGGGCGCTATCGCTCTACAGGCAGATCGGGGAATTGGAGGATATTGCCAGTTGCATTTGGCGCTTGGGCAACATCGCGCTTGCTCGCGCGGATTACGACGCGGCTCAGCGCGCCTATGAAGAGGCTCTGCCTATCTACAAGAAATTCGGGATTGTGCTTGGAGAGGCGAATTGCATCGCTTGCCTGGGAGATACAGCACTAGCCCTATCGGATTACAAAACCGCGCAGGCGGCCTACGAGCGGGCGCTGCCTCTTTTCAGGGAATTGGGATCTAAGGCCGGCGAGGCCGAGTGCGTCTCGGGATTGGGCGACATTGCACTTGCGCGCTCGGATCGCCAAGCGGCCCGACTAGCCTTTGAAGAGGCGTTGCTGCTTTACAGGCACCTTGGAGACTTGGAACGCGAGCAGAAGTGCGCTGACAAATTGAAGGAGCTTTGAACGCATTTGCCGCGGGGCGCACGCACCGAGCGCTTCACACCCGTAGCCTAATCAGTTTCTGCCCTTCGTTCACCGTATCCATCACGCCCCCGCCGAGCTTCATGTCCAGCATCAGCATGAGGTCGGTCAGGTCGGCATATTGGATGAACACGCCCCGACGACGGTTGGCTTCCATTTGAGAGGCCTCACTATGAAGCGCCTTGGCCCAGCCTTCCGCAAAGGCGCTGCTGGAATTGGCGCCGCGCGACGTCGGCGTGATCCGCACGAACTCGAAGCCCTTCAGCGCGGCGACCTGCCGGTTGAGCGCATGGCTGAGCACCTTGTCGGCGAGACACTCGTCGGGGAATGCTCGACGGTAGGCTTGGCGATAGCGGGTGAAGCCGACATGCACCCACACTTGGAGCGGCTGATAGAAAATCGCTGAACCTGGCTCGTCCCAGACCGGGTAGCGACGATCGACGGCTGGCGGTGGGTGCGCGTCGACCAGGAACGCTTTGCGAAAACCTCGACCGGAGAGCGTCTGGAGGATCTCGCCGACGTAGGTGCTGATGGCGGCCTCATCCACGGCGGCGATAGGCACATGCAGGCACTCAGGAATGCCGAAGCGATGGAGCGCTTGATCGCGGGCTATCGGGTCGATCATTTGGGCTCGTGTAGCATGAAGCTCCTTGTCGGCACGCATGACCACGGCGGCTTCTGATTTGGCGAGCGTGATGGGACCGGCCCGCCTCCGGTCAACCCAGCTCGCTTCCGCGCCTGCGGCTTGTGCAGCTCCGCTCCCTCCGGGCGCGCGATGCGCGGGGTGTGACCCTCGGCTCCGTGGCCCGTCCCCTTTGCTCCCCATCAAGCCGCGGGATGGTCCCGCAGCGGAATGAAGGAGCAGATCATGAAGAACCAACCCAAACCTCTCGGCCAGAAGCCGACCCACCGCCTCTACCGCGTCATCGGCGAAGGCAAAGCCTCAAGCTGGACACCTATCGGCGCCGCCTGGCCGAACAAGGACGGCCAAGGTTTCAACATCAGCTACGACGCCGTGCCGCTCTCCGGCCGGATCGTAATGCGCGCCATCACCGACCGCCCCTCGACGGGAGGCGTCCAGTGAACGCCCCCATCTGTACCGCCGACCGCATCCGCGAACTCAACGATGCGTTCCGCGCCACCGGCCCCAGCGCCGGCGATTGGATGCTTACCTGTGGCGTCCGGGCTCTTGGCCCGGACTTCATTTTCCTCGCTACCAAGGCCGTGCAGGAACATGCCAGCTTCACCGCCGACAACGATCCCTACGGCGAACATGATTTTGGATCGTTCAATGTGGCCGGAGAACACCTGTTCTGGAAGATCGACCATTACGACCGCGAACTGGTCTATGGTTCGGACGACCCGGCCAATCCCGCCGTCACCCGGCGGGTCATGACGATCATGCTGGCGTCGGAATACTGACGCCGCAGCCACCGCTTTGCCGCGCCCGTGGCGCGGCAAAGCCGGTCAGTGCTGGGGAGGAGCGCGCCCGTCGGGAGGCATGATGAAGCGGTGAAGATGAATGCGATTGGCCTTGCCAAATGCCCCGCCTGCACCCTTAATCTCGACCGGTTGGGCCGCGCCGGCTTCCTCCCGCCATCCTTCGCGCAGAATAGACAATGATTACTGACTATCACTCAAAGTATATTGCTACGGATTTGGTACGTCGGCGCTCTTCCGACAGTAGCGAAAAGCTCGCTGTTGCCGTCGCTGGCGCGCAGGTCGATATGAATCCGCATCAGGTGGACGCGGCCCTATTTGCGTTCGCTTCGCCGCTGTCCAAGGGGGCGCTGCTGGCGGACGAGGTTGGTCTCGGCAAAACCATCGAGGCTGGATTGGTCATTTCCCAGCGTTGGGCAGAGGGCAAGCGGCGCATTCTCATCATCGCCCCGTCCAATCTCCGCAAGCAGTGGCATCAGGAAATGAATGAGAAGTTTTTCATTCCCTGCACGATCATCGAATCCAAGCCCTACAATGCCGAAGTGAAGGCCGGGAATTTCCGGCCCTTCGACCGCACCGACAGCATCGTCATTTGCTCCTATCAGTTCGCGCGAAATAAGGCGGCGGACGTCCACGCCACCCCTTGGGATTTGGTCGTGATCGACGAAGCCCATCGGCTCCGCAACGTCTACAAGCCCTCCAACGTCATCGCCAACACGCTGAAGGTCGCGCTTGCCGAACGCAACAAACTGCTGCTGACCGCGACACCGCTGCAAAATACGCTCTTGGAGCTTTATGGACTGGTAAGCTTCATCGATGAGCACACCTTCGGCGATTTGAGGAGCTTCCGCGAGCAGTTCGGCGGTGGCGCGCAGGACCGCACCTTCCAGATTTTGAAAGAGCGCTTGAAACCGATCTGCCACCGCACGCTGCGGCGCCAGGTCACGGCTTACGTTCCCTACACGAAGCGTCATGCCATATTGGAGGAGTTCAGCCCGGACGAGGCCGAAGACCGGCTCTACAACCTCGTTACGGCATACTTGCAGCGGGATAACTTGCAGGCGCTTCCCGCCAGCCAGCGTTCGCTGATGACGCTCGTTCTGCGTAAGCTGCTAGCCTCTTCGACGTTCGCCATTGCCGGGGCCCTAACGTCCATTTCCAACCGCCTGCAAAAACGGCTGGACCAAAGCAGGCCTGTATCGCTCATCGAGGAACTGGACGAGGATTACGAGGCGCTGGATGAAACGGCAGAGGAGTGGACGGAGGACGAGCCCGAGCCACTGACCGAGGCCGACCAGCGGGCGCTCGAGCTTGAGATTGCCGAGCTACGGGAATTCGCCGCTTTAGCGACGTCGATCGAGCAGAACGCTAAAGGCCGCGCGTTACTGAAGGCGCTGGAGGTCGGTTTCGCCAAGGCCCGCGAGTTCGGTGCGGACGAAAAAGCGATCATTTTTACCGAGTCCCGCAAAACGCAATCCTATTTGCTTCGAGTTCTGGCGGACAGCCCGTGGGCCAACCACATCGTCCTGTTCAACGGCACCAACACCGACCCAGAATCCAAGGCCATATATCAGGAATGGCTCGCGCGCCATGCCGGTTCAGATCGCGTCACCGGTTCCAAAACGGCAGACATGCGCTCCGCGCTGGTCGATTATTTCCGCGAGCGCGGCAAAATCATGATCGCCACCGAGGCAGGAGCCGAGGGCATCAACTTGCAATTCTGCGCGATGGTCGTGAATTACGATCTGCCGTGGAATCCCCAGCGGATCGAGCAGCGCATCGGGCGCTGCCATCGCTACGGCCAGAAGCACGATGTCGTCGTCGTCAACTTCCTCAACCAGAAGAACGAAGCCGATCAGCGCGTCTATCAGCTCTTGTACGAGAAGTTTCAGCTATTCGAGGGCGTGTTCGGCGCGAGCGACGAGGTGCTGGGCGTCATTGAATCGGGCGTCGATTTTGAGAAGCGTATTGCTGGGATCTATCAGCAGTGCCGACAGACCGGCGAAATCAGGGCGGCGTTCGATGAGCTCCAGCAGGAGCTGACGCTTGAGATCAACGAGGCCATGACCCATGCCCGGCAAAAGCTCCTGGAGAACTTCGACGACGAGGTGCGGGAGAAGCTGAAAGTCCGCGACGCGGACACCAACCTGCATCTCAACCAATTTGAGCAGCAGTTGATGCGGCTGGCCAAACACGAGCTGGACGGCACAGCGGACTTCGTCGATTCATCGTCGTTCCGGCTCAACGCCTTGCCTGACTGGATCGTCGGCACCAGCATTCCGACCGGCCTCTACGAATTGCCGCGTCGGACCGGCGACGCACATTTCTTCCGCGTCAATCATCCCCTTGGTGAAGCCATCGTTTCAAGGGCGCGGGCGCGGACATTGCCTCCCGCCGAAATCGTTTTCGACTACTCGCAGCACGAAGGCCGCATTTCACAGGTCGAGCCTCTTGTCGGCAAGGCCGGCTGGCTATCCGCATCGCTCCTATCGGTCGATGCGCTCGGCCAGAGCGAGGATCATTTGCTACTGTCCGGCATCGGTGATGATGGCGCCGCCCTTGGCAACGAGGCAGTATCCCGCCTGATGACCGTCGCCGGATCGGTAGCGGGCGACGCCAGCGAGCCGAGCGACGTGGCATCGGTTTTGGCCGATGCGCTGGTCGCTCAGCAGGGCAACATTCGCCGTGGCATTTCCGAACGCAATGCCCGGTTCTTTGAAGCCGAAGCCGACAAACTGGATGGCTGGGCCGACGATTTGAAGGTGGGACTAGAGCGTGAACTGAAAGAACTGGACCGACAGATCAAGGAAGCGCGGCGCGCTGCGACTGTCGCGTTGACGCTGGAAGAGAAGCTGGCCGGTCAAAAAGCGGTCAAGGCGCTGGAAGCGGAGCGCTCGACCAAGCGCCGTTCGCTCTTCGACGCGCAGGATAAAATTGACGAACGGCGCACGGAACTTATTGCTCAGATTGAAGGGAAGCTGGAGCAGACGATCGACGTGCAGCCGCTCTTCACGATCCGGTGGAGGGTGCAATGACAGACGAAGCGGCTCCGTCCGCTAAACTGGCGGCGTTGACTGTCGATCGCTTGATCGCGGCCGGCTTGATGCGCGCCGATAAGCGCGACGCGCTGGTCACCAAGATTGCCGCTGGCACCATGTCCGGCGCGGACTGGAAACTCGAAATCGACCTCGCCTCGGCAAAGGAGGCGAGTCCATGATCGCGCCCGCCAGTCTGAAATCACTCACGCTCACCGCCTTCCGAGGCTCGGCTGGCACGTTCAAGCTCGACTTCGAGAAGGGCAAGAAGCTCACCCTGATTTATGGTGAGAACGGCACCGGCAAGACGACCATCTGCGACGCTTTCGAGTTTTTGGCCAAGGACAATGTTGGGTCGCTCGATAGCAAGGGACTAGGCGCCGGCGTCCGAAAATACTGGAAGACGGTTGGCAAGGCGGCACAGGATTTCGCCGTTGAGCTGGCAACATCCGAGGGAAATTGTAGCGGCAAGCTCGCTGGAAATATGACCACGGTGCTAAGCGGAGCGACTGCGCCGCGCGTGGAACTCTTGCGGCAGCGCCAGATTCTGGAGCTGATCGAGACACAGCCCGCCAAGCGGTATGAAGCCATCAAGCGCTTTATCGACATCGACGCTTTCGAGCGGTCGGAAGAGGCGCTGCGGCAGCAGGGAAAGGCGCTTTCCGGCGAACATGTCTCAGCGAAACAGGCAGAGGCGCAAAGCCTTGAGGAGCTGCAAAGCTCCTATGAGGCGGCGGGCAGTCCACCGGGTCTGAATGCCGTTTATTGGGCGAAGCAGAAACTGGCGGAACCGACGACAGGCTTGGAAGCGGACATCGCCGCGATCGGCAAACTCCGCACCGCGTTCGATGCGATCAAGGCTTATCCCGAGAAGCTCCAAACGAAGCGCGATGCCTTAACGACGGCTCAGACCGCCGCAGACGCCGCGGATCAGGCGCAACTCGATGCGATGGCAACGGTCGATGCCGAGGCGGCGGAACGGGAAAGCATTCTGACCGCCGGTAAGACCTATCTGGATGCCCATGCCGACACCGAGACTTGCCCGTTGTGCGAGAGCAGCGACAAGATCGGGGGCTTAGCGCAGGCAGTTGAGAAAACGCTTGGTCAGCTTGGCGCGCTGACCTCTGCAAACGCAAAGAAAAGACAGGCTCACACGGCGCTCAACGCCGCGAAGACCGCCTTGCAGCAGGTTGAGGCGGACTACGGCAAAGCCGTCACCGCTCTTTCCGCCGCGCAAGCAGCACATCAGTGGAAGGCGGGCGTTCAATTACCCGCGATTGCAGCCCCCACCGATCCTACGGCGTTGCCGGGATGGCTCACTGCCAATGAAGCCGCAGCGGCGACGTGGGCTGAGGTCGAAGCGGGGTGGCGCGACGAAAGCAAATTTCTCGCGCAATTGAAATCCGCCATCGATCGTTACGACACGAACGCAGCGCGCGTTGTCGAGCTTTCCGCGCTCATTCCCAATCTGGAAAAGGCGCTCGCTGAATGCGTCGAGGAGCGCCAGAAATTCACTGACGGAATCATCGGCGACATCGCCAAGGAAGTTGGCAAGCTCTACGAGAAGGTCCATCCGGGCGAAGGGCTCGACAAGATCGCGCTGGAGCTGGACCCGGCGCGCCGCGCTTCACTGAATCTCGGCGCGACCTTCGAGGGACATGATGCGCCACCACAAGCCTATTTCAGCCAGTCCCATCTCGACACGCTCGGCCTGTGCGTGTTCCTCTCGCTGGCCGCCCGCGACCGTGCCGCCGAAACCGTGCTCATCCTAGACGACGTGCTTGGGAGCGTGGACGAGCCGCACGTCAAGCGCGTCATTGAAATGATCTACGAAGTCAGCGCGGCTTTCCGGCACACCCTCGTGACCACGCACTATCGGCCGTGGCGAGAAAAATATCGCTGGGGTTGGCTTCAACCCGACCAGCCCTGTCAGTTTGTTGAACTGACCGGCTGGGCGATTGATGACGGTATCCGCGTCATCAGCTCGCTCCCCGAAGTCGAACGCCTGCGGACGCTGCTCGGAGAATCGCCGACTGACATCCAATCCGTGTGCAGCAAAGCGGGTGTGATTTTGGAAGCTACGCTCGACTATCTGACTCAGAAATACGAATGCCCCGTGCCGCGCCGCCTGGGTGCAGCCTACACGCTCGGCGACCTCTTGCCCGCCATCAGCAGCAAGTTGCGCGAGGCGCTGAAGGTCGAGATGCGCGACGGCATATCCGACCCGGCTGCCTTGCCGACCAGCACCATCGCGCTCAAACCCATTCTGGAAGAGCTGAGCCGCATCGCGCAGGTGCGCAACGCGCTTGGAGCACACTTCAAGGAAGTCTCGTTCGCGCTGCTCGATACCGACGGCATCGGCTTTGCCAAGCAAGTGCTGGAATTAGTCGATACCCTCGTCTGCCCGGAGCACGGTTGGCCCAGCAACGACAAATCCGGCAGCTATTGGCGCAACAGCGGCGATACGCGACGCCTTCACCCGCTCAAACGACCCGCCTGATATGGCAATTCGTCCCGAGCAGTTCGCGATACTGAAAACGCACCTTGAGCAGGTGTATGTGCCACACTTACCCAAGCTGTTGCAGCCTAAGTCAGCGGCCGAAGACCTAAAGAAAAATGTGGACCGCTCGTTTGCGGCTTTCGCGCTCGATCATATTTGCCGCCTCGACCCTAAGAAGGCAGCGAAGGCGGTGGTCGATGATTTCGACGATCATGGCATCGACGCTATCTACTATCACGCCAGACCAAAGACCCTCTATCTCGTTCAGGCAAAGCTGAAGGACACAGCGTCGTTTACTCAGCCCGAGGCTTTGGCATTTTCGCAAGGCATCAGGAAGGTGCTCAACGGCGATTACAGCGGCTTCAATGCGAACGTCCTCGCCCGCGAATCGGCAATTCGGCAGGCATTAGACCATTGCGATAATATCGAGATCGTCATCGCCCACACCGGCAAGGGCATCACGGCCAATGCCGCCAAGGCGATCAATGACCTGTTGGCTGACAAGGCGAACGTTGATGCTCGGTTGTGCGACATCATTGTGGATTTCGATGCAGCCCGCACCGTGAGCGGGCTTCATAGCGTCAATGCCGTCGAACCGGTAGATTGCAGGATTACGCTGTTCAATCACGGCTCCGCAACGGAGCCAAAAGTCGCCTATTACGGCACCGTGGCCTTGTCGGCTCTGTCCGACCTTCACAAGAAGCACGGCAAAGCCCTCTACCAAAAGAATATCCGCACCTGGCTCGGTCACAATACGCCGGTGAACGAGGCGATCCGGGAAACTCTCGCCGCAAATCCGGCCCGCTTCCAGTATCTAAACAACGGTGTCACCGCTTTGTGTGAGGACATCGCGCCTAAAGGTGGAAAGGGCACGGAATACCGGGATTTCGAGCTGACCGGCTTCTCGATTATCAACGGCGCGCAAACCGTGGCATCCACCGCCAACTTCGTAGCCGAGAATCCCAATGCAGACCTAACCGAAGCGAAGGTCATGATTACCCTCATCAAAGCGGATGCTGAAGGAGACTTCGGCAAGGAGGTGACTCGAGCGCGCAACACCCAGAACGACGTGAAGGAGATCGCGTTCGCTGCACTGGACGAAGAGCAGGAGCGTGTCCGCCGAGAACTCCAGCACCTCGACATCGAATATGTCTATCGCGTGGGTGAAACGGTGACAGGCTTCCACCCCAACCGCATTTTGGTGGCAGAAGCCATCCAGGCGCTGGCGATGCTGGAACTAGACCCCCGCTACCCGGTCTGGATGAAACGATCGCTCGTCGATTTTCAAAGAACGGACGGCGAACCGTACAAAAAGATTTTCAGCCAATCCCTCAGCTCGATTAAGCTGGCCAATGCCGTCCGGGCCTACCGCTATATCAGGGAGCAGGTAGCGGGTTCTGTGCGCGGCTGCTGGTATGAGGAGCGGAAGGCCTACAAGCATAGCGAATACGCCATGGCTTTCGTCTTTGCGAAGCAGTTTCGCGCCGCGATCGACGGCAATGAGCTGATTCAACCTGCCAAACTCAAGTCGGCAGGTAGCTCACCCTATGACACGCTGCGCCAGTACCTATGGGAAATCATACAGTCCATTCCCTGGCCCGGTCCGCTAGCGATCTCAAAAAATCAGGACCACACGCTTAACGTAATACGCCAGTTGATGACCCGCCAATACGGATTGAAGGATGATCAGGCCATTAAGGCACTACGGGCAAAATATATAGTCGGACAGCCCTATCAGGTTGACCTATTCAAATATCTCGCATCTAAATCACCTCAGATCGGTAACGTTGCATGAGTAAAAACCAAAAACTTGAGCTGACATGGGTGGGCAAAGAAAACCGCCCGCGGCTGGAACCGCGCATTTTGATCGAGGATCCGACGAAGAGCTATCACGCTGCCGCGCGCGTGAGCGAGCATGATATTTTCGACAACGTGCTGATCCACGGTGACAACTTGCTCGCGCTGAAGGCATTGGAGGCCGACTACGCGGGCCAAATCAAATGCATCTTTATCGACCCCCCGTATAATACCGGAAGTGCTTTTGAGCATTATGACGACGGCTTGGAGCATTCGATTTGGCTCGGCCTAATGCGAGATCGATTGGAAATATTTAAGCGCCTTTTAGGAGAAGACGGATCACTTTGGGTTACATTGGATGACAATGAGGCGCACTATTTCAAGGTTGTATGTGATGAAGTTTTTGGAAGAACTAACTTCATCGCAGATATTGCTTGGCAGAAGTCGTTTGCCAAGAAAAACAAAGCTGTTATTTCTGGAAGCCATGACCATTTGCTAGTTTACGCGCGCACTGCCTCGGCTTGGCGTCGAAATTTGCTTCCGCGCGACGACGCTGCGGCAAGTGCGTTCAAGAACGTGGACGATGACCCTCGCGGCCGGTGGCAAAGCGTAGCATATTCGGTTCCGTCGGAGGATGGTGAACGGCGCAAGGCATATCGCTACGAGATTGAACTGCCATCAGGCAGACGGGTAGGGCCACCTGCAGGAAGGCACTGGAATGGGCTACCTGAACGTACCGCCGAGCTTATCGCTGACAATCGACTTTGGTTTGGCAAAGACGGGAACAATCCCCCGAGAATTAAGGTATTCTTGAACGAAGCCCAAGACGGGATCGTGCCTGACACCTGGTGGACACATGATCAGGCTGGATCTACCCAAGACTCAAAGCGTGAAATGCTGCAGCTTTATCCCGATGTAGAGCCATTTGCGACGCCGAAGCCCGAGAAGCTCCTAAGGAGAGTTCTTGAAATTGCCTCTTCGTCCGGAGACCTTATTTTGGATTCATTTGCTGGCTCCGGAACGACAGGGGCGGTCGCGCAAAAAATGGGTCGGCGTTGGATCATGGTCGAAATAGGCGATCATGCCACGACACACATTGTGCCGCGTTTGCGGCAGGTGATCGACGGCACCGATCAGGGTGGAATCAGCAAAGCCATGGATTGGAAAGGTGGAGGCGGATTCCGCTACTACGAACTCGCGTCGTCGCTGCTCGAAATCGACAAGTGGGGCCGCGAGGTTATCTCAAAGGAGTATGACGCCAACATGCTGGCACAAGCGCTGTGTAAGCTGGAAGGCTTCACTTACGCGCCCAGTCCCGACGTCTATTGGCAGCAGGGCCATTCCTCTGAAAGCGACTTCCTTTACGTCACGACCCAGACATTGGGGCCGGAGGAACTAGGCGCGTTGAGCGACGATGTTGGTGAGGGCCGCTCGCTCCTGATCCTCTGCGCCGCGTTCCGGGGCAATGCCGAACTCTGGTCCAATCTCACGGTACGCAAGATTCCAAATCACATTCGCAGTCGCTGCGAATGGGGACATGATGACTACAGTCTCAATGTCGCCAATCTGCCGCAGGCCGAGGTCAAGGCTACGCCGGTTGCGCCGCAGCCTGGGCTTTTCGACGACGGAGATGCAGCATGAGCAATCTCCGTCATGTGAATGCCATTGCGGGTCGCCTGAGCCTGCGCCCGCCGCAGCGGCGCGGTCTCGAAATCCTCGACCGCGTGACCGAGATCGTGCCGCCTACCAAGGCCGCCGACCTCGCCGCGGCGCTTGAGATCATCAAGAGCGAGTTTCCGGGTGTGGTGGATTTTGAGCGAGACTTCCCATCGCTCTGCTTCGCGCTGGCAACCGGCGTCGGCAAGACGCGCCTCATGGGCGCCTTCATCGCCTATTTGAAGCTGGCGCACGGCATCAATAACTTCTTCGTGCTCGCTCCGAACCTGACCATCTACAATAAGCTGATCGCCGATTTCACGGCGAACACGCCCAAATATGTCTTTAAGGGCATTTCCGAGTTCGCAATTTCGCCGCCCGTGCTGACAACCGGTGAAACCTACGAACGGCAGATCGCATCGGGTGGCCAGCTTTTCCCGACCACCATCAACATCTTCAACATCGCCAAAATCTCGTCCGAAGTGCGCGGCGGCCGCAGCCCTCGTATTCGTTCTTTCCGCGAGGAAATCGGCGAGAGCTATTTCGATTATCTCGCCAGCTTGCCCGACCTGGTGCTGCTGATGGATGAATCGCACCGCTATCGCGCGACCGCCGGCATGCGGGCGATCAACGAGTTAAAGCCGGTGCTTGGCCTGGAGCTTACTGCGACGCCGTTCGTGGAAAGCACGCGCGGCCCGGTGCCGTTCAGCAACGTCATTTTCGATTACCCGCTTGCGCGCGCGATGGAGGATGGCTTCGTCAAGGAGCCGGCCGTTGTCACCCGGCGTGACTTCAATCCGGCAGGCAAATCGGCCGATGCGATTCAGATGATGAAGCTGGAGGACGGCGTTCGCCTTCACGAGAGCGTGAAGGTCGACCTTGAAACCTACGCTCGCGAAAATGGCGAGCAGATCGTCAAACCGTTCGTCCTAGTCATTGCCCGTGACACGACCCACGCCGCTGAATTGATGAGCCTGATCCAGTCCGATGCGTTTTTTGAGGCCCGCTATGCCGACAAGGTAATTCAGGTCGATTCCAGCGTGAAGGAAGAGGAGACGGTCGCGAAGCTGCTAACCGTCGAGCAGAACGACAACCCCGTCGAGATCGTCATTCACGTCAACATGCTCAAAGAAGGTTGGGACGTGACCAACCTCTACACGATCATCCCGTTGCGTGCCGCCAATGCGCGCACCCTAATTGAGCAGAGCATCGGGCGCGGCCTACGTTTGCCCTATGGCAAGCGCACGGGCGTAACCGCCGTGGATCGCCTGAACATCGTCGCCCACGATCGCTTTCAGGAGATAGTCGACGAGGCCAACAATCCGAACTCGCCCATCCGCTTGAAGCAACTGGTGCTCGATGAGGCTGACTTTACGCGTAAAACGGTGACGGTGGTTTCTTCGCCGACCATCTTGGGCAGCCTTGGCCTTCAAACCGTGCAGTCAGCAGACGGTGCGGCATCGGCCGGCCCGGCACCCACTCCGGCCTTCACAGATCCCGACGAAATGCGCGTTGCCCGACTCGCTTATGATGCGTTCCGCAAACTGGCGCGCGAGCCGGACAAGGTGCCGAGCGTGTCCTACCTGTCGCGCCCCGACGTGCAGGAGCAGATCGTGCGCGAGGTGCGCAGCCAGTATCAGCCTGCCCAGATGGAACTGGACGGCGTTGCCAAGCCCACGCCCGATATGGCGGCGGTGATCGCCGCCACCGCGCAGCTGATGGTCGATCGCACCATCGACATTCCCCGCATCACGGTGATGCCCCGAGGCGAGGTGAAGGCAGGCTTTAAGCCATTCACCCTCGACCTATCGGGAATGCGTTACCCCGCCCCCAGCGAAGAGCTTTGGGCCAAACATCTGCGGACAGACCAAGTGGACGTGATTGGCTTGTCGCAAGGCAATCTGCTGGAGCGTCGGCTTGAGGATTACGTCGTCAGTGGCCTGATCGACTTCCCCGACATCGCCTATGATGAACATGCCGACATGCTCTACGAGTTGGCAGGGCAAGTGGTGCGCCACCTCCTGTCCTACCTTTCCGAAAAAGATGCTGGGCAGGTTCTGGCGCTTCATCAGCGCGAAATTGGCCGAGCGGTCCATGCCCAGATGCAGGATCATTTCTGGAAAGATGATACGGTCGAATACCATCACGAGGTGCGCCAAGGGTTCACCGAGTTGAAGGAAAGCGCCTACACCACGCTGCGAGAGGCTCCGCTAGATTACCGCGTTCCGCCCGCGGACAAGAGCAACATGGCCCGCTACCTGTTCGGCGGATTCAGCAAATGCCTATCCACCGTGACCAAATTCCAGTCGGATTCCGAAAGGAAACTGGCGGTCATTCTTGAGCGGGAATCGCTCAAATGGATGCGACCGGCCAAGGGCCAGTTTCAGATGTTTTATCGTAGCGGCAACGACCATCTCGAATATCAGCCCGATTTCGTTGCCGAGACGGCTGATCGCATCCTTATGCTGGAGCCGAAAATGGCCACGCAGATGCAGGACAAGGATGTTTTGGCCAAACGGGAAGTTGCCATCCAATGGTGCGGCTGGGCGACCGAGCACGCCAAAACCTTTGGTGGCAAACCGTGGCAATACGCACTCATCCCACACGATGTGATTGCCGAAAATATGACGCTTGAGTTCCTGTTGAAGCAGTACGGTTGAGGGCGTTGCCTTCGGCCCGCGCTCTAGGCGCTGCGCGCCCGGAGCCTGACGTCTCCGCCATCCGGTGACGATCGACTAACGAAAACGGCTAAAGGGCTCTGCCCTGGCGCGGCGCCAAGGCCCAAGCCTTCGGGCGAACTGCGGCATCCCCACCCTTCGCTGCACTGCAGGCCAGGTGATCCCCCACCGCAGATCGCGGCCGGCACCTTGCCTCCCCGGTCTCGCCGACGGGCATCGGTTGCATGTGCAACCCCTCATCCAAGGATAGAATATGGAGCAATCATCAGACCGCGCGGAGAGCCGCCACATCAGCACCGAGACCTTGGTTTGGGAAGGCGTGACCCTTTCCATCGCCTACGAGCCGAGCTGGCTGGCCATGTCCGAGGATTATGGACCCGCTCATCTGGAGATGCATGTTGTCGCGCCAGAGGGAGCGCCGCTGCCAATCACCGAGACGGGCTACCGTTCGCACTTTCTGGCGCGCGGAATAGTGGAGGAGCACGGGGGACCGGTCGCCTATGTCCGCGTGTGGCTCGACGAGGCCGCGCGGGCCCCCGGGTGGAAACACGCGCAGGTTCGGCGGGCGCAGCTAAGTTTGTTCTAAGTGCCGGACCGCCTGTCTGAGCAGCAAAGCCACAGCGCGCGGAAATCGCGGGAAAATCAGCCGCGCCGAGCGCGCTGTGCTAATCATGCGCTAAATTTCGTGCTAGCTTTGTCATCGTACAGCTAGGATCGGGCGGCAGAACCCCGGTCAGGGCGTGTTTTTTGAGCTAAATTTAGCACATGCACTAGCACATTATCACAGTAGGGTGGCAATTTAAGTAGTTATTCCAATCACTTAATAGTTTCAAAATAAGACTTAAAATCTGCTTTCCTTCGGGGAGTGTGGGTTCAAGTCCCGCCGTCCGCACCAAGCTCAGGCGATGTCATGCGGCCAGACCTGTTCAGGCCGCTTCCGCCTTAACCGCCGTCCACTCGCACCGCGCCAGGCTGATCGGATCGAGGAACATGCCGCCCATCCTGGCGCCGATCTGCCAGCGGACCTGGGCCTGGACCGGGCCGATGCCGGGAATGTCGAGCGAGACGGTGGAGCCGATCCGGACCGGCTCGGCGCATTCGGCCATGAATCCGGCCGAGGAGACGTTCTGGACCTTGATCTCGACCGCGTAGAGCTTGTCCGGATTGAGGCTCGCCGCCTGGTCCCCGACCGCGACTCGCGCGGCCCGGCGCGACTGGAAACCTTCGTCATAGCTGTCGGATCTTCGGGACATGGCGCAAATTAACCCGGATCAATGAACGAGCGGTAAAAGGCGGCGGCTGCTTTTCCCGCAAGCGCCGCTAGAAAGGGTGCGGAATGACTCTGTCTCGCACCCTCCTGCGCGCGGCGCTCGCCGCCGCTTTCATCGCGCTGGCCGCCTGCGAGCCACAGGAAAGCGGCCCGATCGAGGTCAGCGCGATCGGCGGCCCGCCGCGCCTCGCCAATCCCAATCTCGAGGCGCTCGACCCCCCGTCCGCGGTCCTCATCGACGCGGTCGCGCAAGGGCTGGTCCAGTTCAACGCCGCGGGCGAGATCGAGCCCGCGCTGGCGCAAAGCTGGATCATCTCCGACGACGGCCTCAGATATACGTTCCGGCTGCGGCGAGGGGCGTCATGGGCCAATGGCGGCCGGATCACCGCCTATCAGGTCGCGGCGCGGCTTCGCGCGGCGCTCGGCCGGGCCAGCCGCAATCCGCTGAAGCCCGTGCTCGGAGCGATCGCCGCGATCGAGCCGATGACCGACGAGGTGCTCGAGATCTCCTTGCGCGGGCCCCGGCCCTTCTTCCTGCAATTGCTCGCGCACCCCGAGCTTGCGATCATCCAGCAGGGCGTCGGCACCGGGCCCTACCGGCTGGCGGCGGGCGGCACCGGCGGAGTGAGGCTGCAGCGGCCGCGCACCGAGGACGATCCTGGCGGGGGCGGGCCGGATATCCTGCTTCGCGGCGAGCGGGCCGCGCTCGCCATCGCCCGCTTCGCCGACGGCCAGAGGGTGCTGGTGGTCGGCGGCACGATCGGCGACCTGCCGCTCGCCCGAGCCGCCGATCTGCCGGCGGGTGCGTTCGTCTTCGATCCGGTGAGCGGCCTGTTCGGCCTTTCCTTCGTCCCGCGCGGCGGACCGCTCGCCCAGCCGGCGGTGCGGCGCGCGCTGGCGATGGCGGTCGACCGGCAGGCCCTCGCCGCGGCGATGGACGCGCCGGGCCTGGCGCAGCGCGCCGGCCTGGTCTCGGCCGGAGTCCAGGAGCTGCCCAACGTCACCTTGCCCGATTGGGCCGCTCTGCCGCAGGAGGAGCGCCGCGCCGAGGCCGCCCGCGCGATCGCTGCGCTCGCCTTGGAGGCGCCGCTGCGCCTGCGCGTCGCAATGCCCGACGGGCCCGGCTACCGGCTTGTCCTCGCCTATCTGCGCCACGATTGGCGGCTGATCGGCGTTGACGCCGTCCGGGTCGGCCCAGGCGAGGCCGCCGATCTCATCTTCATCGACGAGGTCGCGCCCGCCAATCTCGCCAGCTGGTATCTGCGCCACTTCACCTGCGATGCGAGCGCGGTCTGCGATCCGGCCGCCGACGCGGCCCTGCTCGCCGCGCGGCTGGCGGCGCGTCCGGGCGACCGCCAGGAGCAATTCGCCATCGCGGACCGGATACTTACCGGCCTGACTCCGTTTATCCCTCTGACCCAGCCGGTTCGCTGGTCGCTCGTTCCGCGGCGGCTGACCGGCTTTCGGCCCAACCCGTTCGCGCGGCATCCCGCGGTGAACCTGATTGCGGAGCGAGACTGAGCATGGCGACGAAGCAGGCACAATTTGGCGGGATGGCGGACCGGCTTGGGATCGGCCGCGATCCGGCCTCGGTCCGCCAGCGGATCGAAGCGATGGAGCATGTGCTCGAGCGTGCCTTCACCATTCCCGGCACCAGCCGGAGGATCGGCCTCGACGTCATCCTCGACGTCATTCCGGTGGTCGGCGGCGTGGTGGCGGCGTCGATGGGCGCGTGGATCGCCTGGGAGGCGCGCAACCTCGGCATGTCGCGCTGGCACCTGTTCCGGATGGCGGGCAATATCGGCCTGGATTTCCTGCTCGGCCTGATCCCCTTCGTCGGCGCGATCCCGGATTTCTTCTTCCGCTCGAACACGCGCAACCTGAGGATCGTCAAGCGCTGGCTCGACAAGCATCACCCCGAGACCGGGGTGATCGAGGGCCGGGTGGTGGCGCGGCGGGAAATCTAGGCGGCAGAGAAATCCAGGCCGATATCCGCGGCCGGCGCGGATTGGGTGATGCGGCCGACCGAGACGTAGGTGACGCCGGTTTCGGCCTTGGCGTGGATCGTCTCCAGTGTGACGCCGCCGCTCGCCTCGGTGGGGACGCGGCCGGCGACCAGGCCAACGGCTTCGCGCAGGGTCGCCACGTCCATATTGTCGAGCAGGAGGTGGGTGGCGCCTGCGGCGAGCGCGGGCTCGATCTGGGCGAGCGCGTCGACCTCGACGATGATCCGCGCGATCCCGGCGGCGGCGGCGCGGCGGACGGCTTCGGCTACGGACCCGGCTATTGCGACATGATTGTCCTTGATCATCGCCGCGTCCCACAGGCCCATTCGGTGGTTCTGCGCGCCGCCCATCCGGGTCGCATATTTTTCCAGCGCGCGAAGGCCGGGGATGGTCTTACGGGTGTCGAGCAGGATCGCGCCGGTGCCGGCGATAGCCTCGACATAGGCCCTGGTCAGGGTGGCGATGCCGGAGAGGTGCTGGACGATGTTGAGCGCCGAGCGTTCGGCGGTGAGCAAGGCGCGCGCCTTGCCGGCAATACGCAGCAAGTCGGTGCCGGCCGCCACCGCATCGCCATCCTCGATAAGGCGCTCGATCGCGACATCGGGGTCAAGCGCGCGGAAGAAGGCTTCGGCGATAGGCAGGCCGGCGACGACGATGGCGTCGCGGCTGTCCATCGCGCCGGTGAAACGCGCCTCCGCCGGGATCACCGCCGACGAGGTGATGTCGCCCGCATCGCCCAGATCCTCGGCGAGCGTGGCAGCGACGAAGGCATCGAGATCGAAGGTCACGCCGCCGCTCTTAAGCCATCGAGCGGCGGCGTGTCACCGTGGGATCAGGCGGGGGCGAGGTCGACCGTGCTGACCCTGGCGGGCGGCAGGCCGTCGCGCTCGGCCTGAGCGAGCAGCTCCTCCTTGCGGGCGAGCATCGCGTCGCGCATCGCGATCAGGTCGACGTCGGTCTTGCGGCTCTGGGCGAACATCCCTTCCGCGGGCTTCTCCTCTTCCTGGACGTGATGCTCGATCTCCTCGGAGAGGACCTTGACCTTGGCGTCGTAATAATCGTCGTCGGGGCCGCCGGCCTCGATGTCGTTGATCAGCACCTTGGCGCCGTCATGCTCGACATAGGCCTCGTCGAGCAGGTCGTCCTCGATCTTGCCGCGCAGGGCCGGGTAGTAAATCTCCTCCTCGAGCATGGTGTGGATCTTGAGCTCGATGCAGATTTCCCGCGCCAGTTTCTCCTTGCGGCCGTCGCCCTTCGCGCTTTCGAACGAGGCGAACAACTGCTCGACCTTGCGGTGGTCCGCCTTCAGCAAGGCGATGGCGTCGGTGAAGTCCTGCTCGGGCATGTCCTGTCCTCCTCTTCCCGCCCCGCAGCAGCCGGGGGCAATGGTTCGCGGCAGTAACGCCGGAACCGCGATCGGTATCCCTCCGAAACGATTCACTGATCCAGATCAGTGCTTTGCGCCTGGAACCGGAGCGGAACGCCGCGGGTTTGAGGAGCCGGAAATCAATATCGAGGAATGCGACATGGCATCCGAATCCGAGCTTCGCGACGACGCGCCGGCGACCGCCGCGCGCGATTCAGACCGGCAGAGCGAGGCCGCCGGCCGCGAGGGCGAGGATGCGGTGATCGGCCGCACAATCACCATCAACCGGCCGCGCGACGAGATCTACGCCTTCTGGCGCGACTTTTCGAACCTCGCGGCGGTGATGGAGAATGTCGAGCGGATCGACACGCTCGACGCCCGGCGCTCGCATTGGGTGGTCAAGGCGCCTGCGGGCAAGACGGTCGAATGGGAATCGGTGGTCACCGACGACGAGCCCGGTCGGCTAATCGCCTGGCAGTCTGTCGAGGGCGCCGACATCGCAAGCTCGGGCCGGGTCGAGTTCCTCAACGCGGCGCCCGGCCGCGGAACGATGGTCCGCGCCACCTTCGCCTACGATCCGCCGGCGGGCGGGCTCGGCGAATGGATCGCCAAGATCTTCCAGCGCGAGCCCAACGTCCAGGCACGCCGCGACCTCCGGCGGCTCAAGCAATTCCTGGAGACCGGCGAGGTGACCAGCTCCGCGGGCCCGTCCGGCCGCGAGCGCGAATCCCCCACCGAGCAATATGTCTGATGGGCGCGACACCCCTCAGCTTCCCGGCAAAGGCCGGGACCCAGGACGAAGTCAGACTGGACCCCGACCTTCGCCGGGGGAACCCAAGGAGAATAAGGCATGCGCGCGATCACCTGGCAGGGCCGGCACAAGGTCCAGGTCGACACCGTCCCCGATCCCGAGATCGTCAATCCGAGGGACGCGATCATCCGAGTCACCTCGACCGCGATCTGCGGCTCCGACCTCCACCTCTATGACGGCTACATCCCGACCATGCGCAAGGGTGATATCCTCGGCCACGAATTCATGGGCGAGGTGGTCGAGACCGGGCGCAAGAGCACGCTGCGCAGGGGCCAGCGCGTCGTCGTCCCGTTCACCGTCTCGTGCGGCAACTGCTTCTTCTGCGGCAAGGAGCAATATGCGGCCTGCGACAACAGCAATCCGGCGACCACATCGGACGCATCCGAGACGCTCTACGGTTATCCGATGGGCGGCGCCTTCGGCTATGCGCACCTCACCGGCGGCTATGCCGGCGGCCAGGCCGAATATGTCCGCGTGCCCTATTCCGACGTCGGCCCGATCGTCATCCCCGACGGGCTCGACGACGACAAGGTCCTGTTCCTCTCCGATATCCTCCCGACCGGCTGGATGGCGGCCGAGAATGCGATGATCGAGGAAGGCGACACGGTCGCGGTCTGGGGCTGCGGCCCGGTCGGCCTGTTCGCGATCCAGTCGGCCTTGCTGCAGGGCGCGCACCGGGTGATCGCGATCGACCATTATCCGCGCCGGCTGGAGCTTGCGCAGCGGATGGGCGCGGAGATCCTCAACTATGAGGAGACCGACATTCGCGAGGCGCTCTGGGAGATGACCGGCGGCATCGGCCCCGACGCCTGCATCGACTGCGTCGGCATGGAGGCGCACGGGCTCGGCATCGACAATATCGTCGACACGATCAAGGCGCACACCTTCCTCGGCACCGACCGGCCGCACGCCTTGCGCCAGGCGATTCTCGCCTGCCGCAAGGGCGGTCGCCTCTCCATCCCCGGAGTCTATGGCGGCAT
Organism: Allosphingosinicella sp.; assembly: GCA_035994965.1. GTDB lineage: Bacteria > Pseudomonadota > Alphaproteobacteria > Sphingomonadales > Sphingomonadaceae > Allosphingosinicella. The sequence continues at coordinate 93,532 of DASYKV010000019.1, read as the reverse complement.
GGCCGACAAATTCCCGATCGGCGCGCTGATGGAGAAGGGTCTGACCGTCAAATCCGGCCAGACCCACGTCCAGAAATACTCGCAGCTGCTGCTCGACCTGATCGCCGAGAACGAGATCGACACCGAATTCCTGATCTCGCACCGCGCCGGCCTCGAGGACGGGCCCGCGCTCTACAAGCACTGGCACGACGAGCAGAACGACTACACCAAGATCGTCCTGAAGCCGGGAATGGCGGCGCAAGAGGCGTAGGTTGGGCTACAAAGTGCAACCAATTCAAGAGTCATCCCGGCGAAGGCAGGGACCTATGAACACCGGCGTTTCCGGACGGGCGCAGAACTCGGCGCTGTTCTTCTATTTCCGAGTTCATGGGTCCCGGTCTTCGCCGGGATGACTCCGATGTTACACGGGAGAAGCAGCATGATCGACCGCAAATTCGCCATCGTCACCGGCGCCTCGACCGGCATCGGTCTGGAGCTCGCCAAGCTCGCCGCGGCCGACGGCTACGACCTGCTGGTCGCCGCCGACACCCCGCTCATCGATGCCTCGGCCGCCCTCAAGGGGCTCGGCGTAGAGGTCCAATCGGTCGAGGCCGACCTCGCCAATCCCGAAGGCGTCAAGCAATTGGTCGCCGCGCTCGGCGACCGACCGATCGACCTGCTCTGCGCCAATGCCGGCCACGGCCTGGGCCGCGCCTTCCTCGAGCAGGAGCCGCGCGACTGGCAGCATGTGATCGACACCAACATCACCGGCACCCTCTATCTCGTGCAGGAGATCGCGCGGCGGATGGTGGCGCAGGGGCGCGGCAATATCCTGTTCACCGGCTCGATCGCCGGCTTCATGCCGGGCACCTTCCAGGCCGTCTACAATGGCTCGAAGGCGTTCATCGACAGCTTCGCCGAAGCGCTGCGGAACGAACTCAAGGACACGAGCGTGATCGTCACCACCTTGATGCCGGGCGCGACCGAGACCGAATTCTTCGAACGCGCCGACCTGATGGATACCAAGGTCGGCACCTCCGAGAACAAGGCCGATCCGGCCGACGTCGCCAAGGACGGCTGGGACGCGATGAAGGCCGGCAAGGGCCATGTCGTCAGCGGTTGGGGCAACAAGCTGACCGTGGCCATGGCGCATGTCACGCCCGCGGGCATCCTCGCCGAGCAGCATCGCAAAATGGCCGAGCCGGGAACCGCCGAGCCCGCCGAGGATTGAGCCTCTTACACAGGGGATGAAGCGCAATGGATATTGCCCAGAAGGACTATTACCTCGAGCGCGCCGAAGCCGAGCTCGATCTCGCCAATGCGGCCCGTCACGAAAAAGCGGCGCGCGCGCATTATTATCTCGCCGGATTTTATCTCGACCGCGCTTATTGCGGGACCGCGAACGAGAATTAGGCGGTGAATTGAAAAGTGGGAGTCATGCTGGCGAAGGCCGGGACCATGAACTCCACATCACGGGTGCAGCGACAGCTTCAACGCACTCCCCTCTATCTAACGTGTTCATGGGTCCCGGCCTTCGCCGGGATGACTCTGCTTGGGCTCAGTCCCCCGAAATCTGCGGCTTTCCCACATCGCCCTTGCCCACCGTGTGCGCGGCCATTTCCAGCATGCGGTCGAGCGACTTCTTCGCCGCAAGCCGGAGCCCCTCCTCGATCTCGATGCGGGGCTGGAGGTCGCGGAGGGCGACGTAGAGCTTCTCCATCGTGTTGAGCGCCATATAGGGGCACATGTTGCAGTTGCAGTTGCCGTCGGCGCCGGGCGCGCCGATGAAGGTCTTGTGCGGCGCGTCCTTCTGCATCTGGTGAATGATGTGCGCCTCGGTCGCGACGATGATCAGCTGCGACGGCGATTCGAGCGCGTGCTTCAGGATGCCCGAGGTGGCGCCGACATAATCGGCATGGTCGATGATGTGCGGCGGGCATTCGGGATGGGCGAGCACCGGCGCGCCGGGATGCTGCGCCTTCAGCTTGATCAGCTCGGTCTCGGAAAAGGCCTCGTGGACGATGCACACGCCCGGCCAGAGCAGCATGTCGCGGCCGAGCGTGCGGGCGAGATAGCCGCCGAGATGCTTGTCTGGCCCGAAGATGATCTTCTGCGAGAGCGGGATCTGCTTGAGGATGGTCTCGGCGGACGAGGAGGTGACGATGATGTCGCTGAGCGCCTTCACCTCGGCCGAGCTGTTGATGTAGGTCAAAGCGATATGATCGGGATGGGCCTCGCGGAACGCGCGGAACTGGTCGGGCGGGCAGCTATCCTCGAGGCTGCAGCCGGCGTCCATGTCGGGCAGGACGACGATCTTCTCGGGGCTGAGGATCTTGGCGGTCTCGGCCATGAAGCGGACACCGCAAAAGGCAATCACGTCGGCATTGGTCGCCTGCGCCTTGCGGGAAAGATCGAGGCTGTCGCCGACGAAATCCGCAATGTCCTGGATGTCGGGCGTCTGGTAATAATGGGCGAGAAGGACGGCGTTGCGCTCCTTGCGCAGCCGGTCGATCTCGGTGCGCAGATCGAGGCCCCTGAGGCTCGCATTGGGTGCGTTCATGGATTCCTCGCCCTGATCCGGTCCTCGATCCGCCGCGGCCGATCGAGGAAGCTCGCCTGCTCGCGCCCGTCGGGGCCGACGAACCGCGTCGCGACGCTCGCATCTATCCCAGCCGCGCGCAGCGGCAAAGCGAAACTCCTGGCGACGTCGCGCATCGCCGCGGCGCGCGCCTCGGTCATCGGCTGGGCCCCGCGCGCCTGGCGCATCAGCTCCGCCTGCGCGGCGCGGTTGTTGGCCGCGTCGATCGTCCGCCCGGCATCGGTCAGCGCCATCAGCATGCCGCCTTCGGAATATTCCTGCACCTGATTGAGGTCGAGCTGGGGCCCGGCGATTTCAAGGGGCGGCAGGGTCACGGTCAGCGTCCGAGTGCCCGAGTCCCAGGCGAGATGCTGGCGGCGCAGGCGGCTGAGATCGACGGCGTAGCGGACCTGGCCGGGCATGATCAGGGTCTTGCGGGCGCTGAGGCCGAACCGGCTCTCGCTCGCGGTGGCGATGGCGGCGAAGCGGCCGACGAAGACCGTTTGCCGGCCCTGCTCGCGGACCGAGAGCAGGGTGGCGTTGGCGATATCCATCGGATCGGGGCCGGCGGGGGCGGCGTCGGCGGGCGGGCGCAGCAGCAGGCCGAGCCCGGCTCCGACCAGCAGAGCGAGCAAAGGCGGCAGCAGGAAGAACCACTTCCTCAAGCGGCCAGAGTCCATATGTCCCCCTCGCTCCGAACCAGCCCGCGCGCCTCCAGATCGACCAGATGGGCGAGCACCGATCGCCCAGCGGCCGGGAACAGCCGCGGGTCGGTGCCCTGGTACATGGCCGGGACCATATGAGGGATCCGCCCCTCCCCTTCGCCGAGCCGTCTCAGGATCTGCTTCTCGCGCATCTTGCGGTGGGCGATGAGCGCCCTGACGTGGCTGTGCGGCTTCTCGACCCCCGGCCCGTGCGCGGGATGATAGACCCGATCGTCGCGGCCGAGCAGGAGGGTAAGGCTCTCCATGTAGAGCTTCATGTCTCCATCGGGGGGCGACACCACCGTCGTCGACCAGCCCATGACATGATCGCCGGTGAAGAGGTCGCCTGTCTCTTCGAGCGCGAAGCAGAGATGGTTCGACGTGTGCCCGGGAGTCGCCACCGCCGTCAGCCGCCATCCTTCTCCGCTCAGCACCTCGCCGTCGGCCAGCACGCGATCGGGCGCATAATCGAAATCGAAGGCGGCGTCGGCGCGGGGCCCGTCATCGTCGAGTGCGAGCGGGGCGCAGCCAGTGATCGGCGCGCCCGTCGCCAAAGCGAGCGGCCGGCTCGCCGGGCTGTGGTCGCGATGGGTGTGGGTGCACAGGATCGCCGCGATCCGCTCGCCTTGCGTGGCGGCGAGGATGGCGCCGACATGCTCGGGAAGGTCCGGGCCCGGATCGATCACCGCCACTTCCCCGGCACCGACGATATAGGTCTGCGTGCCGGTATAGGTGAAGGGCGAGGGATTGCCCGCCAGCAGCCGGCGGACGCCGGGGGCGATATGCTCGACCTGGCCGGTGGGGAGGTCCTCCATTCCGGCCATGTGGCATTGGTGAGGGGGGAAGTGAAGGGGCGGGTCTTCGGCGTGCGAATGGAGACAGTTACTTTCGGCAGCTGGGGTCCCGGTTTCGCGCCGGGCAGCCGAAAGTAACTGTCTCCAAGTCCGCTCGCCTAATTCCCCCGGATCCGCGCGATCTCGCGGTCGAGGGCGGCGGTGACCCGGTCGCGCTGCGCCTGGCTGAGCTCGCTGTCCGAAGCGAGCCGGTCGCGGGCGCGTTGCATCCGCTCGGCGCGCTCGGCGGGCGTGCCGTTGCCGCGGGTGCACAGGACGATCCGGGTGCGCTGGCCCCCGGTGGTCTCGTCGACATTGGTCGCCTGGCCGTCATTGCATTCGGGGGCACTGAGCTCGCCGTCAGGGCCTATCACGCGCACTCGGTGCTGGCCGGGATGGGCGTCGCCGTCGCCCTCGCCATGATGGGTCATTACGATCACCCGCTGGTGATCGCCCGGGCCGGAATGCGCGGCATGATCGCCATGCTGGCCCGCCGCATCGCCGTGATCGCGGATGGTGCGGACGATCACTCTCTCCTCGCGCCGCTCGCGGGCGGGCGCGGCTTCGTCGCCGCTTGGCGGCGCGGCCTGCGGATGGGCGAGGCCGGGGCTGCCGACGGCGAGGCTGAGCCCGCCCAGCACGGCGATCGCCGCGCTGCCGCCGATCAGGCGCAGCCGGCTTGGCTTGTGGAACTTCATCATCTTCAGTCTCCGTTTCAGTTGGTCGGCATGATTGAGCGGGCAGGCTGCGATCAGGCCGGGTCGGCTCGCGGATTTGATCAGGGCGCGCGCATAATCGTGGCGCGTGGCGGAGGGAGCGGCGGCGGCGACGGCGGCGTCGCAGGCCAGCTCCTGATCGGCGCGGAACGCCTTGAAGGCGAGCCAGGCGATCGGATTGAACCAGTTGAGAGCGAGGATGAAAAGGCCGAGATGGTTCCACCACAAATCGCCGCGGCGATGGTGGATGGCCTCGTGATCGAGCGCCAGCATACGCTCCTCCGGCGAATAGCGGCTCTCGAAATCGGCGGGGACGACGATCCGCCGGCGCAGCAGGCCGAGCGCGAGCGGCCCCTGAACGGCCGCGCTCTCGATCAGAGCGAGGCCGCGATGCGCGCCGAGGCTCCGCGCGCTCCCATTCACCTCGGCGACGAAGCGGCGATAGGCGAAGAGCTGCCAGGCGAGGAAAGCGGCCGCGCCGAGGGCCCAGATCGCGAGCAATATGGGCACCCACTGCCCGGGTCCGCCGTCGGGCGGCAGCGGCGCGGCCGCATCCTCCACGAACAGGGTCAATGTCCGCGGCAGAAGCAGATTGGGGAGTTCGACGCCCCAGGCGGGCAGCGGCGGCGCGACCAGCCGCAAGGCGGGGAGCAGCCACAAGGCATAGACCGGCCCGGCGCCGAAGGCCGCGGCGAACGGCCGGCGCACGGCGAGGACGAGCAGCATGATCAGGCTCGCCTGGGCCATGTTGGCGAGGAACCAGGTCACGCCTTGAGCGCCTTCAGCAGCGCCTCGATCTCTTCGATGTCGGCGTCGCTGAGCCGGTCGCGGGCGGCGAGCTGGGCGACCAGGGGCGTCACCTTGCCGCCGAACATCCGGTCGATCAGCCGGCCCGATTCCTGCGCGACATAATCGGCCCGCGCGATTGCCGGCCGGTAGAGATAGCGGCGCCCCTCCTCCTCATGGGTGAGGATGTGCTTGGCGAGGAGGCGGGCGAGCATGGTCTTGACCGTCCGAAAGCTCCAGCCGCGCGCGGCGGGCACCCGCGCCGCGACCTCGGCCGCGGTCAGGGGCGCGTCGTGCCAGAGCACCTCCATCACCGCATATTCGGCTTCCCCGATCCGCTCCACGCGCGACCCTCCCTTTCGACTACATCAGTAGTCATCGGGCGCGTGAACGCAGGATGAATGATTGGGCGCCCCTGTCGGGAGGCTTTACAGGTGGAGGCGAAGGTTAATTTCCGCTAACCCTGAAAGGCACGGTTTTCCGGGCTTTTCGCGCTCTGGCACGGGGCGTGCGTAGGATATGGCGTCCACATGGTTCCACTCAGGAGGGCGGGCCTGGCGCACTTTCCGGTCGCGCCGCCCGCCCTTTCTTTTTGGCAGCCAGGCGGCTTACAACCCGTCCATGACCTTTGATCCCCTGTTCATCGCCGGCCTCGCCATCGCCCTCGGCGGCGTGGCGCTCGGCCTCGTCATCATTCGCCGGACACGGCGCTGGGTGGAACGGGGCTAAGAGCCGATCAGATAGTCCGCCGTCGCCGCGTCGGCGGGCAGGAAGGTCTCGATCGCCAGCTCCGCCAAAGTGATGTCTATCGGCGTGCCGAACATGGTGGTCGTGCTGAGGAAGCTCAGCTCGGCCTCGCCCGCGCGCAGGACGAGCGGGACGGCGACTCCCCCATAAGCATCGGCCGCCCGCGCCGCGCCGCCCGGAAAGCCGCGCAGCTCCGCGAGCAGATCGATCAGCACCGCATCGGCGCTGGCCTCGATCTGCGCCTCGAGCCGGTGGAAGATATGGGCGCGCCATTCGGCCAGGTTGACGATGCGCGGCGCCACGCCCTCCGGGTGGAGACTCAGCCGGAGCACGTTGACCGGCGGCGCAAGCAAATGCGCCGCGACTCCGGCGAGCAGAGGCGCGACCCCGGCATTGGCCGCGACCATCTGCCAGTGGCGATCAACGGCGAGCGCCGGAAAGGGCTCGTGCGCCCTGAGCACCAGATCGACCGCCCGCCGCGCCGCGGCGAGCGCGGGATCGTCGAGGCCGCGCTCGGGCAAGGCCGGCGCGAAGCCCGCGGCGACCAGCAGCATGTTGCGGTCGCGCGCCGGGATGTTCAGCCGTTCGGCGAGGCGCAGCAGCATCGCCCGGCTCGGGCGCGAGCGCCCGGTTTCGAGGAAGCTCAGATGCCGCGCCGAGATTTCGGCGTCGAGCGCGAGATCGAGCTGGCTGAGGCGGCGCCGGCCGCGCCAGACGCGGAGCTGCTCGCCGACGGGGAGAATCTGGGTCTGCATGACGGCGAGCCTAATACGGGTCGCAACGCAATCCCATTACCTGCGACGTAATCGACACCATGACCTCGGGCGGCAATGATTCGGCATCGACCATGAAAGGAAATGCCCATGTCATCGACCCTCTTCCTCCGCCGGAGCCTCGCCCTCGATTCGCTGAGCTGCCTCGCTCTGGGGCTGGCCATGGGGCTCGGTGCGGCGATGCTCGCCCCGCTGTTCGGCCTGGCCGAGCCGCTGGTGCGGATCGCCGGCCTGGCGTTGCTGCCGCTCGGCCTATTCATCGGCTGGCTGGCCTCGCGCCCGGCGCCGCCCCCTGCTTTGGTCTGGGTGGTGATCCTCGGCAATATTGGCTGGACGGCGGAGAGCTTCGTCCTGCTCGGCCAGCATCAGCCGACCGCGCTCGGCACGGCCTTCGTCTCCGCGCAGGCGACCGCGGTGCTCGGCCTAGCGGCGCTGGAATATCTCGGGCTCAGCAAAGCGCGCGCGGCGGTGTGACGCTGAAAAGGGGACAGGTACGTACCTGTCCCCTTCTGGCTAGGCGCGCGCGACCTGCTTTTCGGTCAGCAGCTGCTGGAGCTCGCCGGCCTCGAACATCTCCATCATGATGTCGGAGCCGCCGACGAACTCGCCCTTGACGTAGAGCTGCGGAACGGTCGGCCAGTCGGAATACTCCTTGACCCCCTGGCGGATCTCCGGGTCGCGGAGCACGTCGACCGTGTCGAAAGCGACGCCGAGATGATCGAGGATCGCCACCGCCTTCTGCGAGAAGCCGCATTGCGGGAAGAGCGAGGTGCCCTTCATGAACAGAACGACGTCGCTTTTCTTTACAATGTCTTCGATGCGGGTGCGGACGTCGGTCATGGCGAAAATCCTCTACTCGGGTATTGCGGTGCTGAGCTTCAGCGCATGGAGTTCGTTGCCCATGCGCCCGCCCAAAGATGCGTAGACGCGCTGATGCTGCCGGACGCGGGGCTGGCCGCGGAAGCTTTCCGACACCACCCGCGCCTCATAATGATCGCCGTCGCCGGCAAGATCGACGATCTCGACGCGCGCGTCGGGAATCCCGGCCAGGATCAAGCTTTCGATCTCGGCGGCCGGCATGGGCATCAGTTCGACCCCTGCGCCTCGATGAAGTGGCGGCGCGCCTCCACCGTCTTGTGCTCGAGCGCCTCGCGGATCGCGGCCTCGTCGATGTCGAGTCCGGCGGCGGTGAGATCGCCGAGCACCTTGCGGACGACGTCGTGATCGCCGGCTTCCTCGAAGTCGGAGCGGATCACCTCCTTGGCATAAGCGTCGGCCTCGGCCTCGGTCAGGCCCATCTTCTTGGCCGCCCACTGGCCCAGCAGCCGGTTGCGCCGGGCGACGATCTTGAACTCCATCTCCTGGTCGCGGGCATACATGGATTCGAACGCGCGCTCGCGGTCGTTGAACTGGGTCATGGTCATCCTTGCTGCTGGCGGGTCGTCAGGCCTGAGATAGGCTCGGCGAGAGTGCGGCGCAACGGGGCTCGGCCTCCCTTCGCCGTAAGTGGCTTGCGGCGGCATGAAAATCTGGCACATGGCAGCCAGCCAAGAGGAGATATATATGTCGCGCTTCCCGATTCTCGCCGTCCTTTGCCTTGCCACCCTGCCGGCCGCCGCGCTGGCGCAGCCCGCGCCGGCCCCTGCGCCGGCCCCGGCCGCGCCGGCCGGCCCGCCGCCGGCCGCCATGGCCGCCATCCAGCAGGCCGGCATGGCATTCGGGCAGTGCGTGCAAAGCGGCGTTCAGGCCGTGCCGGCGACGGTGACGCCCGAAGCGGGCGCGACCAGCGTGCTCGCCGGCTGCGCGCCGCAGCGCCAGGCGCTCGAGCAGGCCGTCGAGGCGGTGCTCGCCACCGCGCCGGAAGACCGGCGCGCCGCGGGGCGGGAGCGGCTTCGCACCGAGCTGGGCGCGGTCGAAGGGCAGGTCGTCGAGGCCATCCGGGCGCGACGCGCGCCGGCCACGCCTGCGCCGGCGCCGGCGCCGGGTAACTAGGCTTCGAGGAAAGAAGGACCGCCCTTCGACAAGCTCAGGACGAACGGAGCGGGGGAGGGAGAAGCCCTTCCCAACCCCGTTCGGGCTGAGCTTGTCGAGCCTTCCCTTCTAACCCATCGTCACCACGAGCTTGCCCACCGCCTGGCGCGCGGCCATGTGGGCGATGGCTTCGCCGCCTTCGGCCAGCGGCCAGGTGCGGCTGACCCGAGGCGCGATCTTGCCCTCGTCCCAAAGGCGGAACAGGGTCCGGACATGGGCCGCGTTCGCCTGCGGATCGCGCGCGGCGAAGGCGCCCCAGAAGACGCCGCGGACGTCGCAGCTCTTGAGCAGGGTGAGGTTGAGCGGCAGCCTGGGAATGCCGGCCGGGAAGCCGATGACGAGCAGCCGCCCCTCCCAGGCGATCGCGCGCAAGGCCGCCTCGGTATAGTCGCCGCCGACGGGATCGTAGACCAGGTCCGCGCCGTTCGGGCCGACCGCGGCCTTGAACTGCTGCGCGAGCGCCTTCGCGCTTTCCTTGTCGAAAGGCCCGCGCGGATAGACGATCGCCTCGTCGGCGCCCGCCGCCTTGGCCGCCTCGGCCTTCTCCTCGGACGAGGCCGCCGCCACCACGCGCGCGCCATAGGCCTTGCCGAGCTCGACCGCGGCCAGGCCGACGCCGCCCGCGGCGCCGAGCACGAGCAGGGTCTCGCCTTCCTTCAGCTTACCGCGGTCGAGCAAGGCATGGATGGTGGTCGCATAAGTGAGGATCAGCGCCGAGCCGTCCTCGAAGCTGCGCCCTTCCGGCAGGGGCACGGCCATGGCGGCCGGAATCACCAATTTCTCGGCGAGCCCGCCATGGCCGAGCATGGCGATGATCCTGTCGCCCGCCGACCAGCCCGAGACGCCCTCCCCCACCATCGCGATCACCCCGGCAATCTCGCCGCCCGGCGCGAAGGGCCGCTCGGGCCGGAACTGATATTTGTCCTCGATGATGAGCACGTCGGGATAGTTGATCGCGCAGGCCCTGACGTCGACCAGCAGCTGGCCCGGGCCAGCGACGGGATCGGGCAGCTCGGCGAGCTCGAGCGTCTCGGGGCCGCCGGGGGTGTTGGAGAGAAGAGCTTTCATGAGAGTCTCCGTTCGTCCCGAGCCCTTCGACGCCGCCTGCGGCGGCGCTCAGGATAAAACTTCATCCGCAGGATGAAGTCGAGGGGCGTATGTGATGAGTCCGTGCCAGCGCCCCTCGACTACGCTCGGGACGAACGAGCTTCCATAGCTATCCCTGCCGCTATCGCGCCGCTTCCGGGAAAGCCGGGAGCTTGGCGATGTCGGCGGGCTCGTGCTGGATGATGATGCGGGCGTGCAGATTGCGGGCGATCTCGCGGAAGCGGGCCATGGAGGCGAGTGTGTCGGCGCGGTTGGTGTTGAAGCCGGGAATGCCGCCCCTCTCGAAATTCTCGGTGAAATGATAGAGGTCGCCGGTCAGCAGCACCGCCCCGGTGCGCGGCAGGCGGACGAGCAGGCTGTGATGGCCGGGCGTGTGGCCGGGCGTGCTCAGCATGATCACGCTGCCGTCGCCGAACACGTCATGGTCGCCGGGCACCGGCTCGACCCGGCTCTGGCCCTCGATCCACGGCCCGAATTTCGCGGCTTCCTCGGGCCGGGCCCGGACCACTTCCCAGTCCGGCGTGCCGATCAACAAGGTCGCGTGGGGGAAATCCGCGGCCTGGCCGGTATGGTCGCCGTGATAATGGCTGATGCCGACGAAGGTCACCTGCTCCGGCCGGATGCCGATTCGGGCGAGCTGATCGCGGATTCGCGTGCGCAGCGAAAATCCGCCGGGCGTCGGCGCGGTCGCATCGGCCAGCGCGCCAGGCAGGCCGGTATCCCAGAGGAGATAGCGATCGCCGTGCCGGATCAAATAGCAGCTCGCGGTCAACGTCTTGGATTGGCCCACATAGGCATAAGTGTCCGAGAAAGTGTCGAGATCGGCGATGCGGGCGGACCCGCAATCGAGCCGCCACAGCGCCATCTCCGGCCTCTGCGCGGGGGCTGGCGGAGCCGTCGGCGCCTGCATACCCATCGTCGCCATCGCGCCCGCCGCCAGCGCCAGCATCCGCCTCAGCATCCCTGCCCTCCTAAGATTGGCCCCGTTCCTTGGGCGAGACATAGGAGGGATCGTGGGCGAAGGGCAATTCCCCGCCGCCGGCGATGGCTTCCAGGATGGCGGCGAAATCGGTCTGGCAGCGAAAGCCCAGGCGCCGCTCCGCGCGCGATGGATCGTAGACCCGGTCGATCGAGGCGGGCAACGACCAGCTTTTTCGGGCGTAGAGCGCCGGCGCCTCGGGGTAATGGCGCGCGATGACGGCCGGAGCGTCGTCGAGCAGGTCCTCGCATTCGTGCCGAGCGAAGGGCGGCGGCGCGGAGAGGATGAAGGTGTCGAAGCCGAGCGCGGGCGCCTTCGCCAGCGCGGCGACATGGGCGTTGGCGGCGTCCTCGACGGTGAGCCGGCGGTTGAGGAATTCGTTGGCCTTGATGTTGAGGCCGGACAAATGGCGGTGGGTGTCGTCCTCCTCGGGGAAGAAACGGCCGGTGCGCAGCACGAGGACGGCCAGGCCGTGCGCGTCGTGGACCCGGCGGCAGAGGCGCTCGGCCTCCAGCTTGGTGACGCCGTAAATGTTGCGCGGGGCGAGCGGCGCGAAATCTTCATCGAGCCAGACGGCCCGGGTCGCGCCGCCCTTCTTGCCGGCGCGAATCGAGTCGGAGATCATCAGCGAGGTCGTCGAGGTGAAGACGAAGCGGTCATTGCCCGCCGCCACCGCCGCTTCGAGCAGGTTGCGAGTCCCCGCGACATTGACGTCCCAAAAGGCCGCTTCCGGATAGCGGGCGATGTCGGGCTTGTGGAGCGCGCCGGCATGGATCACCGCTTCGATCCCATGTCCGCCGAAGACGCGCTCGACCAGCGCCCGGTCGGCGACGCTGCCGATCACCTGGGTGTCGGCTCCCGCCGCGACGTCGAGGCCGACGACCTCGTGTCCTTCCGCCCTGAGGCGCGGCGCCAGGAAGCGGCCGAGCCAGCCGGAGGAACCGGTCAGCAGGACGCGCATGGTTCGGATCTTATCGCCATGTCGGAAGCTCGGCTCAACTCCCTCCCCCCTCGAGGGGGAGGAAGCGGGGTGTGAGGCGGCCGGTCAAGCCGCGGCGGAGATCGGCGAGGCGAGGCGCTCGGCGGGATCGGCCGCGTCGGCCCAGTCGGCGCGGCGCTTCAGCCAGGGGTTGAAGAACAGGACCGGCAGCTTGAGGAACAGCAGCTCCGAATGGATGAAGCCGTCGATCGCCCGCTCCCACCATTTCGGATCGCGCCGGCCATGCGCCTTGAGCCAGCCGTCATAAGGCGCCCAATGGCTGGGCTCGTCCTTCTCGATGACCTTGAAGATCTTGATGAGCACCTTGTCGTGCCGGACCAGCGGATGGCGGAGCAGCACCTCGACCTGCTTCATGCCGCGCCGCTCGGTCAGCGAGATCACCCGGCACAATTTCTCGAACTGGCGGTCGTCCATGATCACCGCGTCGGTGTCGAGATCGTCGATGCCGCGGCGGAACATGATCTCGACGAAGCGGTCGATATGGCCGCAGGTCCGGCCGACCTCCAGCGGCATCTTGCCCTGCAGCTCGAACCAGCGCTTGAACATCACATAATGCTTGCGCTCGTCGGCACGGTGGCGCTCGACCGCCGCGATGAAGGCCTTGTCGTCGGGCGTTCGGCTGCGCACCGCTTCGAGGATCCGGTCGATGCTCGTATAACCGCGATGCTCGTTATAGATGTAGATCGAGCCGAGCAGGTCCAAGTAGCGGCGGCGAAACCAGGCAAGCATGCGCGCTGATTCCGCCGGCGAGCCCCCGCGTCAAGTCTTTTGATTGTCCAGAGAAACTTCGTAGCGGGCCGTGGTCTTCGCCGCCACCTCCTCCGCAGCGATTCCAGGCGCCAGCTCGATCAGGCGGAACGGGCTTTGATGATCCGCCCGGTGGAAGACGCAAAGATCGGTGACGATCATGTCGACCACGTTTTTGCCGGTGAGCGGCAAGGTGCAGGCGGGGATGAACTTGGGGTCGCCGGCCTTGGAAACGTGCTCCATCACCACGATGATCTTCTTGACGCCGGCAACCAGGTCCATGGCGCCGCCCATGCCCTTGATCATCTTGCCCGGAATCATCCAATTGGCGATGTCGCCATTTTCCGCCACCTCCATCGCGCCCAGCACGGTGAGGTCGATATGGCCGCCGCGGATCATCGCGAAGCTGTCGGACGAGGAGAAATAGCTCGACGACGGAAGCTCGCTGATCGTCTGCTTGCCGGCATTGATCAGGTCCGCATCCTCCTCGCCCTCATAAGGGAAAGGGCCGATGCCGAGCATGCCGTTCTCGCTCTGGAGGGTGACCTCCATGCCGTCGGGGATGTTGTTTGCGACCAGCGTCGGAATGCCGATGCCGAGATTGACGTAATAGCCATCGCGCAGCTCCTTGGCGGCGCGGGCCGCCATCTGGTTGCGGTCCCAGGGCATCAGCGATTTCCTCCTTGGCCAGGATCGGACCAGCGGCGGTCCGCCGGAAACACCTCGTCATAAGTGCCGCGCAGGCCAGGCCCGTAGACCGGGTTGGACAGCATGAACCAGCCCCGGCCCCAGAGCGCCGAGAAAGGCGGGCTGGTGGCATAGCGGCGGCGGTCCGGCACGCTCAGGGTGCGCGCGTCGAACAGATCGGAAAAGTCGCCGAGCTGGTCGCCGGCCAGAGCGATCACGCAATAACGGCTCGAGATGGCGGCGCGGCGCGGGTCCTTGGCCGAGCCGGGCGCGACGTCGCCCTGCAACCAGAGCGTCTCGCCATGCGTGGCCGGCCCGAGATTGGCGCCGTCGATCGCGGCCTCGGTCTGCGCCGCGGCGGCGGCCTGGCGGTTGGAATTGAAGATCACGGTCACGCCCTCGGCGCGGATCGTGTTGAGCGCCGCGACCGCGCCCGGCACGGCCAGCACCGCAGCGGCGCCGGTCCGCTCCCAGCGGTTCCAGCGCTCCTGGTCGTAGCCGCGCCCGGTCGACGCCTCGTCATATTGATAACCGAGATTGAGGAGCGCGGTCTCGTCGACGTCGAGCACCACCGCGAGCGGCTTGTCGCCGCACGGGACCATGCGCGGATCGTCCAGCGTCGCGTCCGCGGCAAGCACCACCGACTCGCGCGGCCTCGCGCGGACCGCCGCCACCACATAGTCGCGAAACGCATGATAGGCCTGGATGCTGGACGCGCCGCTTTCCCCCGAGCCGTAGAGCCATTGCATGCCGGGAGGCGGGGTCGGCGCGGCGGATGGAGGAGTCTGGGCGGGCACCGGCGTGGCGGCGAACCACAGCAATGCTCCTGCGAAAGCAAGAGCCCAGCGCTGCGGCCGGGCTGGGCTCCTGCTTTCGCAGGAGCACAACTGGCTGCGTGGCCTCACGCCGCTTCCCTGGGCCGGGTCAGGCGGAACTCGATCTTCTTCTCGTAGGGCGCGCCGAGGATCAGGCGCTTCACGTAGATCGAAGGGAGATGGATGCAATCGGGGTCGAGGCTGCCGACCGGCACGATCTCCTCGACCTCGGCGATGCAGACCTTGCCCGCGGTCGCCATCGGCTGGTTGAAGTTGCGCGCGGTCTTGCGGAAGACGAGGTTGCCGGCCTCGTCCGCCTTCCAGCCCTTGACGATGGCTAGGTCGGCGCGGATGCCGCGCTCGAGGATATAGTCCTGGCCGTCGAACGCCTTGACCTCCTTGCCCTCGGCGACCTTCGTGCCGACGCCGGTCTTCGTGTAGAATCCGGGAATGCCGGCGCCGCCGGCGCGGCAGCGCTCGGCCAGGGTCCCCTGCGGGCAGAATTCGACCTCGAGCTCGCCCGACAGATATTGCCGCTCGAACTCCTTGTTCTCGCCGACATAGGAGGAGATCATCTTGGCGATCTGGCGGCTGCGCAGCAATTTGCCGAGCCCCTCATTGTCGATCCCGGCATTGTTCGAGGCCACGGTCAGGCCCTTGACGCCGGAGGCCTGGATGGCGTCGATCAGCCGCTCGGGAATGCCGCACAGGCCGAAGCCGCCGGCGCAGATGATCATGCCGTCGAACAGCAGCCCGTCGAGCGCGGCGGCGGCATCGGGGTAGATTTTCTTCATGCCTGGCTCCCTTGGATGAAGCAGCCGATAGGCTGGCGGCCCGCCGCCGGTCAAGCGAGGGCCGAGGCGCGGTTGACAGGTGACGCGCCTTGCCTTACTTTGTAATTCAAAGTTGTTTGGAGAGACCCTATGACTGAGGCCGCCAGCCCGCATTCGGACGATATCGACTATATTCGCCGGCTCTCCGAAAGCGGCGCCCGCGCGCCCCTGCTCGGCGGCCGCTTCATGGCCTGGTGGGGGTTGCTGGTCGCCATCGCTTATGTGGCGCAGCATCTCGCCCTGCACGGGGTGATTGGAGATGGCCATATCATATACGCCATCATCTGGGGCAGCTTCGGCCTAGTCGGGGGGCTCGGCCAGGCGCTGCTGTCGCAGACCGTCGCCGGCAGAGCGGGCGCGGGATCGGCGGGCAATCGCGCCAGCCGGGCGGTCTGGGTCGGCGCGGTGTGCGCGATCGGCTCGATGGTGGTGGGCGTCTTCGTCCTCGCCCAGAATGGCGGCGGCCAGGGGGTGTTCGACTGGATCGCGCCGGTCGCCTTCGCGGTCTATGCCTGCTGCCTGGTCGTCACCGGCGCGCTCGCGGGCGACCGGATCATCGTCGCGGCCGGGATCGGCGCGGCGGTGATGGTCGGCTTCTTCACCGCCTTCATCCTCCACCCCGATCGCTATTTGCTTGCGGCGGCGGGCAGCGCGGCGACGGTGATGCTGCCCGGCCTGCTGCTGGTCGCGCGCGAGCCCAAAAAACAGGCCTGAGCCGCATGGCCGAAGACAGCCCCTTCGATCACAATGCAATCGACGACGTCATCCACGGCCGCATCAGGCTCGGCGTCGTCGCCTATCTGTCGGCGGTCGAATCGGCCTTGTTCTCGGAGCTGCGCGACAAGGTCGGCGCCACCGACGGCAATCTTTCGGCGCATTTGAGAAAGCTCGAGGATGCCGGCTACGTCCGCGCCGACAAGAGCTTCGTCAACAGGAAGCCCCAGACCCGCCTGTCGCTGACCGACGCGGGGCGCAAAGCGTGGGCGGCTTGGCTCACGCAGATGGAAGCGTTGCGCAACGCGGCCGGGGGCTAGCGCCTCAAAATTCGGACGGATCGAGTTCTTCGCGGGCGATCGCTCGGCGTACCGCGGGGCGATTCGCCATGCGGCGCGCGTGCGCGGTCCAGCGGGGGTAAGGCGCGGTCTCGAACTTCTGCCGCCGGGCCCAGCGCAGGACGGTGAAAGGATAGCCGTCCGCCACGCTGTGGCGGTCGCCCAGCAGCCAGTCGCCGCGGGAGAGCAAGGCTTCGATATCGCCGAAAAACCTCTGCAATATGGCTCGGTCCTCCTGGACCATCGCCGCCGGCAGCGCGGGTCCCCAGCTCGAGCGGGCGGCGCGGAAGAGCCGGGCGAAACCGGGGTGGACGGACGAGGCGAAAAAGGAGAGCAGCTCCTGGACCTTCGCCAGAGCGAATTGATCGTCCAGCGGCAGCAGCCCGCGCCTCGGAAAGCGTTGGCCGAGGAACATGAGGATCGCGGGCGTCTCGGCGATCACCCTGCCGTCGACCTCGAGCGCCGGAACCAGGCCGCGTGGATTGACCGCGAGATAGTCCGGCGCCTGGTGCGCGCCCTCGCCGATCGCGACGCGCACGGCTTCGAACGGCGCGCCCGTTTCCTCGATCGCGATATGGGAAACGAGCGAGACCGCGCCCGGCGAGTAGAAGAGCCGGAGCAAGGCCGCCCGGTTCAGCTGCGCAGCTTGGCCAGCACGCCCTGCAATTGCATGGCGTTGGACATGTCGCCCTCGACCTTGAGCTTGCCCTGCATGAAGGCGGTCATGCCGTCCAGCTTGCCGTCGGACATCGCTTCCCAATCGGCCCAGGCGACCTTGATCGTGGTGTCGGCGGGGCCGTCCTCCTCGGTGACGTTCTGCGCCGTCCCGTCGAGCATGACCGTGCCTTCGGCGCCGAAATCGAGCTTGACGCGCTTGCCGGCCACGAAGGCCTTGGCGTCGTTGAGGCGGGCGGCCATTTCGCTCTTGGTCATCTCACACTCTCCCGAGAATTGTCTCTCGCGGTCTACTTTCCGTGCACGTCGCGTCAAGACCTGCAAGCCTGTCAATAGGCTGGGCTGGGGGTGGAATAACAACCGGATGGTTTCAGGCCTTAAATCTTATAGACAAAGTCGATTATGACTTACATAGGTTAGAAATATTGCAGCACAGGAGCGAGCGATGGATCATCCTGGCATAATCCCCAAGGGAAGCGACGGATATTATCATCCGAAGAATGAGGATCAGGTTGTCGCTCTCGTCAAATATGCGGCGAAAAACAAATTGCAGATTCGAACCCGTGGCGCGTCGCATTCGACTGCGCACAGCATCTTTACAGATCCCGTCGACGGAAAACCACGCAACAAGACATTGACCAGGACGCCGCCGGCCGGCACTAATTTAAACCTGTCGCTGGACCAGATGATCGCGCTCGAATGGATAGATGAAGCCAATGGCATCGTCGAAGCCGAAGCCGGCATTCATCTTGGCAAGGACCCCTATGATCCCATCGCCCTTTCGACGCTGGACAACAGCCTGTTGTTCCAGCTCTTCGAAAAGGGCTGGGGCATTAACGATCTTGGCGGAATCACCCATCAGACGGTGGCCGGGTTCACCGCGACCGGATCGGCGGGCGGGTCGCTCGTCTACGATCTCGACAATGTGATCGGCTTTCGCGTCGTCGACGGCACCGGCACGGCGAGCTGGATTGAGAAATCGGACCCGATCTTCCCCGCCATGGCCGTATCGGTCGGGCTGCTTGGAATCGTCACCAAGGTCCGGCTGCAGTGCAATCCGACCTTCAACATCTACGGCGAGGAAGTCACCACGCCGACGACCCAACCCGCCTGCCCGATCGACCTGTTCGGGCCCGGCGACGCGCAGAAGCCGTCAATGCGGAAGTTTCTCGAGGAAGCCCCCTACAGCCGCATCCTGTGGTGGCCGCAGACGGGGGCGGAACGGGTCGTGATCTGGCAGGCGGTGCGCAAGACCAGCGCGCCGTCCGAGGCGTTCACGCCGGTGCCCTATGAGGAATTCGCGCCCAATATTTTCGGCTGGATCGAACAGCTGCTGGGATCGATCTTCTTCGTCCTGCTCGGCAATCGCAACCCGTTCGCGATCGTCGCGAAATTGTGCCGCAACTATGCCCGCTTCTGCCGCTGCATCGCGGCGATGTGGTCGGCGGGCCTCGGCCCGTTCTCCTGGTTGCCGGCGATCGTCGTCACCCTGACCCTCGCGGCGCTGCTGCTCGTGCCCACGCTGATCTTCATGCTGATCCCACCGCTGCTGGCGGCGCTTTTCCCGACGGCGATCAACATCCTCCAGCCGATGACCGGGACCGGCAAGCCCACCTTGTTCGAGGATTATTATTGGCGCAGCCTGCCGATGGACAACACCGCCGACGATATCCTGCTCGGCACGGAATTCACCGAAATCTGGATTCCGCTGCAATATACCGAGCAATGCATGAACCTGCTGAACGCCATGTTCGTCGACAAGGGGCTGGCGGCGACCGGCTATTATTCCACCGAAATCTACGCGACCCTGCCGAGCGCGGCGTGGCTGAGCCCCGCTTATTCGGACGGCAACGACGAATATAAGGATGGAGTCGTTCGCTTCGACATCTTCTGGTTCCGGGAAAATCCCGGCTCGCCCAACGTCGAGGGCGGCTTCTACCAGCAATATTGGGACCTTTTCCTCGCCAACGGCATCCCGTTCCGCTTCCACTGGGGGAAATTCGTACCGGCCTACGATTTTCCCTTCTGGGCCGATCATTATCGCACCAGCCTGCCCCGGTTCGATGCGTTCCTGGAGGTCCGGAAGGCGCGCGATCCGGACAACGTCTTCTTCACCCAATATTGGCGCCAGCGCTTCACCGGCCAGGCTTAGGGTCCGCAGCCGCGATCTTCCCAGCGCCCGCCAAGGCGGCTAGGGACGCGCGCCATGGACGCGGCCGAGATCATCCACGAGAAATTCCTCGCCAAGGTCGGCGGCGGAACGCTGCCGCGGCGCCTCGTCGGCGTGCGGCCGGACGAGGTCGGCCTGGGCCGCGAGGCGATGGTCGAGCTCTTCTACAGCCAGGTCGCGAGCCGGCAGATGGACCGGCTCTCGCGCAGGCTGCAGGCGCGGGGCGAGGGCTTCTACACGATCGGCAGCTCGGGCCATGAGAACAATGCCGCGCTCGCCGAGGCGCTGCGGATCGACGACATGGCCTTCCTCCATTACCGGTCGGGCGCCTTCCAGCTCCACCGCGCCGGCAAGCTCGCGGGCCAGACGCCCTTGTGGGACATG
This sequence comes from Allosphingosinicella sp., assembly GCA_035994965.1. Taxonomy (GTDB): domain Bacteria; phylum Pseudomonadota; class Alphaproteobacteria; order Sphingomonadales; family Sphingomonadaceae; genus Allosphingosinicella. The sequence goes on along the minus strand of DASYKV010000019.1, from coordinate 73,936 downwards.
CTGCTGAGCTTCGCGGCTTCGGCCGAGGACCCGATTTCGGGCGGCCGGCACAAGGTGATCGGCTCCAGGCCGCTCAATATTCCGCCGCAGACCAGCACCATCGCCTCGCACCTTCCCAAAGCCGTCGGCGCTGCGTTCAGCATCGGCATCGCCCGGACGCTGAAGCTGGGCGACACAGCGATGCCGCGCGATTCGGTGGTGCTCGCCAGCTTCGGCGACGCCTCGGCCAATCATTCGACCGCCCAGGGCGCGTTCAACACCGCCGCCTGGGCCGCCTATCAGGGCACGCCGATGCCGCTCATCTTCCTGTGCGAGGATAATGGCATCGGCATATCGACCAGCACGCCGCGCGGTTGGATCGAGGCGTCGTTCCGCGACCGGCCTGGGCTGCGCTACCTGCATTGCAGCGGCCTCGACATGGCCGACGCGTATCGTGGCGCGCGCGACGCCGCCGCTTTCGCCCGCCGTGAGCGCAAGCCGGTTTTCCTCCACATGGATATGGTGCGGCTCTACGGCCACGCCGGCTCCGATCTGCAAGCCACCTACCTCACCAAGGCGCAGATCGAGGCGGACGAGGAGCGCGATCCTTTGGTCTACAGCGCCGCCTTGATGGTCGAGCAGGGCCTGCTGTCGGCCGAGCAGATCCTCGACATCTACAACGAGACCGAGGCAAGGCTCGCCCGGATCGGCGAGCAGGCGATCACTCGGCCGAAGCTCACCACCAGCAAGGCGGTGATGGCGAGCATCGTGCCGCCGAAGCGCGCCGAGGCCCGAGCCAACAGGCCGGCGCCAGAGGAGCGCAAGGCGATGTTCGCGCGCGATCTCGGCATGATGGACAAGCCCCAGCATATGGCGCGGCTGCTGAGCTGGACGCTCGCGGATCTGATGCTGGCGCACGACAACATCATCGTCGCGGGCGAGGATGTCGGGCCCAAGGGCGGCGTCTACAACGTCACCGCCAAATTGCACGAGCGCTTCGGCGCGACGCGCGTGATCAACACCCTGCTCGACGAGCAGAGCATCCTCGGCCTGGGCATCGGCGCCGCCCATAACGACCTGCTCGCGATCACCGAGATCCAGTTCCTCGCCTACGTCCACAATGCCGAGGACCAATTGCGCGGCGAGGCGGCGACGTTGAGCTTCTTCTCCAATGGGCAATATACCAATCCGATGATCGTCCGGATCGCGGGGCTCGGCTACCAGAAGGGCTTTGGCGGGCATTTCCACAACGACAATAGCTTGGCCGTCTTCCGCGACATTCCCGGACTCATCCTCGCCTGCCCGAGCAACGGCGCCGACGCGGTCGGGATGCTGCGCGAATGCGCCCGCCTGGCGCTGGAGGAGCAGCGCGTGATCGTCTTCCTCGAGCCGATCGCGCTCTACATGACCCGCGACCTGCACCAGGAAGGCGACGGCCTGTGGACCGCGAACTATGCCGCGCCGGGCGAGGCCAGGCCGATCGCGCTCGGCGAGATCGGCGTCCATGGCGACGGCGCCGATCTCGCCATCGTCAGCTACGGCAACGGTTATTATCTCTCCCGCCAGGCCGAGAAGGTCCTGCGCGAGCAGCACGGCCTGAAGCTGCGCGTGATCGACCTGCGCTGGCTCGCGCCGCTGAACGAGGACGGCCTGCTCGACGCGGTCGCGGGCTGCGAGCGCGTGCTGATCGTCGACGAATGCCGCCGCACCGGGTCGCAGAGCGAGGCGCTGATGGCGCTGTTCGCCGAGCGTGCGCCCGGCGTCGACTGCCGCCGGCTCACCGCCGAGGACAGCTTCATTCCGCTCGGGCGCGCGGCGACGGTAACCCTGCCGAGCCGCGATTCGATCGTCGCCGCGGCGCTGGAGCTGGCCCGTGGCTGACAAAGAAGCGGCGCTCGTCATCTGCCCGGGCCGGGGCACCTACGGCAAGGCCGAGCTCAACTATCTGGGGCGCCTGCACGCCGACAAAGAAGCGCTGATCGGAAGCTTCGACCGGCTTCGCGCCGAGCGCGGCCAGCCAACCCTCTCGGCGCTCGACGGCGCCGAGCGGTACAGCCCGGCCTTGCACACGCGCGGCGACATCGCCTCGCCGCTCATCTTCGCCGCTTCCTACGCCGATTTCCTGTCGATCGACCGGTCGCGCTACGCCATCGCCGCGGTCACCGGCAATTCGATGGGGTGGTATACGACGCTGGCCTGCGCCGGCGCGGCGAGCGCGGACGACGGCTTCCGGATCGTCGACGCGATGGGCGAGAACAGCCAGGCCGGCGAACCCGGCGGCCAGGTCCTGCTGACCCTGGTCGGCGAGGATTGGCGCCCGGTGCCGGGCCTGCGCGACGCGGTGCTGGCCAGGGCCGCGGAGACCGGCGTCTATCTCTCGATCGACCTGGGCGGCATGCTGGTTTTCGCGGGGACCGACGCCGGCCTCGACGCCCTCGTCGCGCAGGCGCCGCCAATGCCCGGGCGCGAGCCGCTGCGCCTGGTCAATCATGGCCCCTTCCACAGCCCGCTGATGCAGGGCTCGTCCGACCGCGCCTTCGGTCTCCCCGCCGGCTGGATCGGATCGCCGGACATTCCGATGATCGACGGCCGTGGCCATATCTGGCGGCCTCATGCCGGCGGCGGGGACGCGCTGCGCCGCTACACGTTCGGCACGCAGATCCTGGAGACCTACGATTTCACCCGCGCGATCCAGGTCGCGATGCGCGAATATGCGCCTGACCGAATCATCCTGCTCGGCCCCGGCGACACGCTCGGCGGCGCGATCGCGCAGGCCCTGATCGCGATCGAATGGTGCGGGTTGCGCTCCAAAGGCGATTTTCAGGAGATGCAGGCGTCGGCCGAGCCGGTGCTGCTCGCCATGGGCCGGGAGGACCAGCGCGGTCGCGTAACCTGAAACGGCAAGGGCCGCCGTCTCGCGACGGCGGCCCTTCTTTCTCGCGATCCGTTGCGGATCAGAGCTTGTTGATCGCGCCCTTCACGGCGCCTTTCACTTCCTGGAACTTGCCTTTCAGCTCCTGGCCCGAACCTTCGTCGCGGGTCGCCGGATCGCTGCTGTTCTGCTTGGCCTTGCCGATCGCCTCGTTGATATTGCCTTTGATCTTGTCGGTCAGCTCACCCATCGAATTTCTCCTCGAAAAACAACACGTGCGCTCAACGACCTGGCTCAAAGGCGGTTCCGCTCAGCCGCGCTCGCCGGCGCGGCGGACGCGCGCGGCCGCCACCCTGCGGTGACCGGCGCAGCGCATGGCACAGCGCGACGCCATGCGAACGTGCGAGGCGTGCCCGCCACGGTGCGCCATCGCCCCGTCATGACCGCGATGACGATGCCGGCGGACCCCGCGCTCGTCCAGCTGTATGCAACTGTCGCGGACCGTGCGCGAGCAGGGCGGATAGGCGCCGTCATCGCGATCCGGGCCGCGTCCGCGGTCCTGCGGCGGGTGCGCGCTGACCAGGGTCAGGCCGGCTACGGCAGCAAACAGGAAGAGCCTCTTCATCATCCATCCTCCATCATCTGCATGGATGTTAACCATATTCCGCTTCCGCCTCAAAGCCCAAACGGGCTCAGCCTGAGCTTTCGTCCCAGCCCTGCGCACCGATCAGCGGGACGAAGCGGACCGCGCCGAGGTGCTCGTCCTGATAGTCGCCCTCGCCTAGCCGGACGACCTTGACCAGCGACTGGATGGCGCCCGGCTCGCCGACCGGCATCACCAATACGCCGCCGTGCCTCAGCTGGTGCCTGAGGACGTCGGGCACATGGCTACCGCTCGCCGCCGCGAGGATCGCGTCATAGGGCGCGCCCTCTGGCCAGCCGGCCGAGCCGTCGCCTTCGACGATGGTGACATTGCCGTAGGCGAGCTGGCGCATTCTCGACGCCGCCAGAGCGGCGAGCTCGGCATGGCGCTCGATCGCGATCACGCTTCCGGCGATCCGGCCGATCACCGCCGCGGCATAGCCCGAGCCGGCGCCGATCTCGAGCACATGATGACCGGACGCGACCCCGGCCGCCTCGATCATCAGGGCGACGATATAGGGCTGCGAGATGGTCTGGCCGGCCTCGATCGGGAGCGGCATGTCGTCATAGGCCTGAGCCGCCAGCTTTTCGGTCACGAAGGCTTCGCGCGGCACCTCGCGCAGCGCCGCGAGCAGGGCCGCGCCGGCGATGCCGCGCGCGGCGATCTGCCGCGCGACCATCGCTTCGCGCTGAGACGCGAAATCCGCCATGCCTCTAGAATGGACCAGCCCGGCATCGCGTTCCAGCCGGTCAGTCGCGCAGCGCCCGCCTCGTGTCCCTGAGCGAGGCCCATTCCCAGCCCGCGACCAGCACCAGCGTCGCGGTCGCGGCCAGCGACAAAGCGAGCGGCGTGAACCGGCCGGCGAAGGGCAGGATGGCGGCGAGCACGCCCAGCCCGACCATGTGCGAGAGCGGGAAATAACGGTTGCTGGTCCGCTTGAAGATGAGGTTGCCGAACAGATAGAGCGCCGGCCCGCCGAGCAGGCAGGCGACGGCGGCGGGCCCGGCATGGCCGCCGGGATGGGCGACCGCCATCTCGTCGGAGGCGGCGGTGACGATGATCCCGGCGACGATCGGGATGTGGAAATAGGTGTAAGCGAGCCGCGCCATCCGCCCGGGATCCTTGTCCTGCGCGAGCTGGCGCGCGGCGCGCTCGGCGCCGACGTCGAAATAGAGCCACCACATGGCGAGCGTGCCCAGGAAGGCGCTGGCGAAGGCGGTTGCCGTCCCCCACGTCCATGACGTCTCGCCGAAGGCCGCGCCCGTGACGAGGATCGATTCGCCGAGCGCGATGATGATGAAGAGGCCGCAGCGCTCGGAGAAATGATGGCCCTCTATGTCCCAGGTCCGGGTCTGGCTGCGCCCCAGGCCGGGGACGTGGAAGCCGACGACCGGGCCGAAATTGAGCAAGGCGAGAGCGACGCCCCACAAGGCCATGCGCGCGCCGATCGATTCCTGAAGCGCGCCGGCGATCCAGAAGGGCGCTTCGGCCAGCGCCCAGATGATGATCCGCACGAAATTGCGGTAATTGTCGCGATTGTGCTGCGCCAGCGCCAGCAGCATGAAGCTGTGCCGGCCGAGCTGGATGGCCACGTAGGCGAACGCGAAGACCAAAGCGCGGTCGCCGAACGCCTCCGGCAGGCTGATCGACATGATCAGGGCCGCGCCCATCAGCCCGAACAGCAGGAGGCGAACCTCGACGTGGCGGACGTCGAGCCAGTTGGTGACCCAGGCAGTCTCGACCCAGACCCACCAGATCGCCGCGAACAGAATCGCCGCCTGGAGGAAGCCCATCGGATCGGGATGGACGATGAGCGTGTGCGAGACTTGGGTGACCGCGAACACGAAGACGAGGTCGAAGAAGAGCTCGACGAAGCCGACCCGCTCCTCGCGGTGGGAATCCCGGCTCCTCAGCAGATTGCGTTTCATGGCCCCAAGGATTGCCGGGCGCGGGCCAAAGGTAAAGCCCGTCACGGCAAAGGCCGCGTCCGGATCGCCGGACGCGGCCTTCATGCGTTCAAACGCGAAAAGGCGTCAGCGCTGCTGATCGTCCTGATTGCGCTGCTGGCCGGCCTGGCTCTGCTCCTGCTGGCCCTGGTCGATCTCCTCGCCCTTCTGGGTGAATTGCGGGCTGCGTTCGCCGCCCTGTTCGCGCCTGGCGCGGCCTTCCTCGGGTGTGTCGGCGCCGACGGATTCCTGATCGCGCACCTCGCTTTGTTCGGTCTGCTTGTCCCGGCCCTGCTCCTGCTCTTTGTCGAACTGGCCGAAAGCGGGCTTGTCGCCCTGCGCGCCGGTCTCGGCACCCTGCTTCTGATTCTTGTCGAACTCGTTCATAGCAGCCTCTCCTCACATCCGGGCGGGCGGCACCGCGCCGCCATCGGCCGTTGCGAAAGATAACTCGAATCAGTGACTTCCGGTTCCAGCGGCTGGGCGCGCCCGGCGCCCGGATCGGCCGATTGCGAAGCGCGCCGCCAGTCCGTAACAAGCAGGCCGCATGCGGCAGGGTAAAATGGCGATGAGGCGTATCGGGGCGAAAGCGGGGCTGGTCGCGGCCTCGCTGCTGCTCGCCGGCTGCTACGTGCGCAACCTGCCTTTGGCCGACCAGCCCTTGCCCCTCGTCGAGGCGGAGATCCCGACAGCGCGGGTGATCGTCGACGCGGAGGGCAGCTTCTTCCCGGAGCGCTGGCGGCCGTCGCGGCTTGGGCCGGGCGAGGTGTGGCATGCCGGCACCCTGCTCGCCGAGGCCGAGCGCCGGCCCGAATTGCGCGCGCTGCTGACGTCGGAGCGCGGGCGGCAGCTGGCGGCGCTGCGCGCCTTCCTCGCCGGCAAGAAGCGCGTCTTCATCTTCATCCACGGCTTCGACTACAACCAGCGGGACACCGAGCTGCCCTACGGCATGCTGGCCGAGAGGATCGCGTTCGAGCCGGGCGACGCCTTGATCCTGTTCCACTGGGACGGGTTCGACGGGCGGATGATCGGCGCCCCGATCCACTTCTGGCAGGCCGCCTCGACCAACAGCCAGATGGCGGGCACGCGCGGGCTCAGGCCGGTGCTCGATCTGATCGGGCCGGACCAGCAGGCGGTCCTGATCTCGCACAGCCGCGGCGGCACGGTGACTTTGAGCGCGCTTTCCGATCCGCGCTTTTCGCCCGGCTTCCTCGCGCGCACGCGGCGGCTGCCTTATGCGGCGTCCGCGCATTTGCTCGATCCGCCGCCGCTTCGGCCCGGAGTGCGCAACATCCACGCGGTGATGATGGGCCCGGCCATGGGCCGGATCGACTTCGTCGTCGCCGATTGCCCGCCGGGCGCGAACCGCGCCGGCCGCCGGCGCTGCGACCAGGTCCGCGCCTTCCCGCGCCTCGCCAGCATCGATTACACGTTGAACCCCTGCGACGAGGTGCTGAACAAATATGTCGGCCTGTCGCGGACCTTCAACCCGACCGATTTCGGCCTGAGCCCCGACCTCGGCCGGCGGCTGGCGCCGGAGCTGGCGGCGCAGGGCATTGCGCTGCGCGCGCACCGGGGAGTGCCGCATGGCCACCCCTTCCCGCTCTACGCCGCCGATCCGATCCTGATCGAGATGATGGCCGCGCTCGGAGTCGCCGCCCGGCCCTCGCCAACCCCGCCGCCGGCCAAGACCTGCCGTCGCGCTAGATGAGCCCGGCGAGCGGGCTGGACGGGTCGGCGTAGCGGCGTTGGCCCATTCGGCCGGCGAGATATGCGAGCCGGCCGCTCTCGACCGCGAGCTTCATCGCCCTCGCCATGACGATCGGGTCCTTCGCCTCGGCGATGGCGGTGTTCATGAGGACGCCGTCGCAGCCCAGCTCCATCGCCACCGCCGCGTCCGAGGCGGTGCCGACGCCGGCGTCGACCAGCACCGGCACGCCGGCGCCTTCGACGATCAGGCGGATCGTCACTCTATTCTGGATACCGAGCCCGGAACCGATCGGCGCGCCCAGCGGCATGATCGCGACCGCGCCCGCTTCCTCAAGCTGCCTCGCGGCGATCGGATCGTCGACGCAATAGACCATCGGCTTGAACCCCTCGGCGACCAGGGTCTCGGTCGCCTTCAGCGTCTCGCGCATGTCGGGATAGAGCGTTTTGGCCTCGCCCAGCACCTCGAGCTTGACCAACTCCCACCCGCCGGCCTCGCGCGCCAGCCGCAGCGTGCGGACCGCGTCCGCCGCGGTGAAGCAGCCGGCCGTATTGGGCAAATAGGTGACCGTCTTCGGGTCGATGAAATCGGTCAGCATGGGCTGGCCCGGATCGGAGATGTTGACCCGCCGCACCGCCACGGTGACGATCTGCGCCCCCGACGCCTCGACCGCCGCCGCATTCTGCTCGAAGCTCTTATATTTGCCGGTGCCGACGATCAGCCGCGAGGTGAAGGTCCTGCCGGCGACGCTCCAGGTGTCGCTCACGCTCAGCCTCCGCCCACGAAGGTGACAATCTCATAATCGTCGCCATCCTCGACCGCGACCTGCGCCAAAGTGGAGCGCGGCACGATCTCCAGATTGCGCTCGACCGCGACCTTGGCCGGCTCGAGCCCGAGCTCGCGCGCGAGATCGGCGACGCTGATCCCGGCGGCGACGCGGCGGTGCGCGCCGTTGACGCGGATGGAAATCGTCTCCTGCAAGCCACATGCTCCGTTCGATTGGACTGGACCGGTGCGGCGTCATATAGACCCGCGCCATGGCGGCGCCACCTCTGATCTACGTCCTCAACGGGCCCAATCTCAACCTGCTTGGCCTGCGCGAGCCGGAGATTTACGGCAGCGACACGCTTGACGACATTGCCGGCCGGCTCGAGGACCGGGCGCTGGCGCTGGGCCTCGCCATCGACATGCGCCAGTCCAACCATGAGGGCCATCTGATCGACTGGCTGCATGAAGCGCAGGCCAAAGGCGCCAAAGCGGTGCTGCTCAACGCCGGCGGCCTCAGCCATAATTCCGTTGCGCTTCACGACGCGGTCAAGGCGATCGACGTGCCGGTGATCGAGGTGCATTTGTCCAACCCGCAGGCGCGCGAAAGCTTCCGCCGGCGCTCGCTGGTCGCGGCGGCGGCGAAGGGAACAATCAGCGGCTTCGGCGCGCTGGGCTACGAGCTTGCTCTGGACGCCGCCGCTCGTCTCTGACAGACGCCGACGCAACGGAAGAAGGGGTTCCGATGAGCGATAAGGACACGAACGACGAGCCGATGCGGGTCGATACCGACCTGGTGAAGCGGCTCGCCGAGATGCTCGACGAGAACGATCTCAGCGAGATCGAGGTCGAGGACAATGGCCGGCGCATCGTCGTCAAGCGCAAGCTATCCGTTGCCGCCGCGCCCGTCGCAGCGGCGCCCGCGCCTGCCCGCGCCGCGGCGCCCGCAACCGCCCCCCCGGCCGAGCCCGAAGCGCCGGCCCGCGATGCCGCCGGCACGGTCAAATCGCCGATGGTCGGCACCGTCTTCCTCTCCGCCGAGCCGAGCGCGCCACCCTTCGTATCGGTGGGCGACCGGGTCGCCGAGGGCGACACGTTGCTGATCATCGAAGCGATGAAGGTGATGAACCCGATCGTCGCCCCCCGGGCCGGAACCGTCCGGGAGATCCTCGTCCAGGACGCCCAGCCCGTCGAATATGAGCAGCCCCTGGCGATCATCGACTGATGGCCATCGAGCCCATCAAGAAGATCCTCATCGCCAATCGCGGCGAGATCGCGCTGCGCATCCACCGCGCCTGCCATGAAATGGGCATCAAGACGGTCGCGGTCCATTCGACCGCCGACACCGAGGCGATGCACGTCCGCCTCGCCGACGAAGCGATCTGCATCGGCCCGCCGCCGGCCGCGGAATCCTATCTCAACATCCCGGCGATCATCTCGGCTGCCGAGATCAGCCACGCCGACGCCATCCACCCCGGCTATGGCTTTCTCTCCGAAAACGCCCAATTCGCCGAGATCGTCGAGACCCACGACATCGTCTGGATCGGCCCCAAGCCCGAGCATATCCGCACCATGGGCGACAAGATCGAGGCCAAGCTGACCGCAGGGAGGCTCGGCCTGCCGCTCGTCCCTGGCTCGGCGGGCCCGGTCGAGACGTTCGAGGAGGCCAGGCTGGTCGCGGCGAAGACCGGCTATCCCCTCATCGTCAAGGCGGCTTCGGGCGGCGGCGGCCGCGGCATGAAGGTGGTGACCTCGGAAGCCCAGCTCGAAACCCAGATCGGCCAGGCCCGCAGCGAGGCCAAAGGCGCGTTCGGCGACGACACCGTCTATATCGAGAAATATCTGGGCGATCCGCGCCATATCGAGTTCCAGATCTTCGGCGACGGCAACGGCAACGCCATCCACCTCGGCGAGCGCGACTGCTCGCTTCAGCGGCGTCATCAAAAGGTCCTGGAGGAGGCCCCCTCCCCCGCAATCTCGGCCGAGCAGCGCGAGCATATGGGCGGGATCGTCGCCAGGGCGATGGCCGACATGAGCTATCGCGGCGCCGGCACGATCGAGTTCCTCTACGAGAATGGCGAATTCTACTTCATCGAGATGAACACCCGCCTGCAGGTCGAGCATCCGGTGACCGAGGCGATCACCGGCCTCGACCTGGTCCGCGAGCAGATCCGAATCGCCGAGGGCCACCCGCTGACGCTTCGCCAGCAGGACGTCCAATTCCGCGGCCACAGCATCGAATGCCGGATCAACGCCGAAGACCCCAGGACCTTCGCCCCCTCGCCCGGAATGGTGAAGCAATATCACGCGCCCGGCGGCATGAACGTGCGCGTCGATAGCGGCCTCTACGCGGGCTACAAGGTGCCGCCTTATTACGATAGCATGATCGCCAAGCTGATCGTCTACGGCACCACCCGCGCCGGCGCGATGCGCCGCCTGAGGCGGGCGCTCGAGGAATTCGTCATCGAAGGCATGAAAACCACCATCCCCTTGCACCAGCGCCTGATCGAGGACCCGGAATTCCAGGCGGGGGATTATACGATCAAATGGCTGGAGGAATGGCTGGCGCGGCAGGAGGATTAGGCCGCGCGGAGCCTCACGGTCGGGGCCAGATCGCCTCGAGCCGTCCGCCCTCGCCGACGACGTGACGGACGCAGCGCGTCCCGAAATCCCGGGCCATCGCGATCATCTCCGCCTGGGCGGCGAGTACCGCGCGCCGCCCCTCTTCGACGAGGTCGAAGCCGAACCGCGCCGTGCCCGTGACCCTGTGGTCTCGCTGAAGGACGTTGCGCACCTCGATCTGCCCCGCGCCCCGCGCGAAGGCATAAAGGTCGCCCCAGCCGACCGTTGCCGTGTCACCCTCTAAAGGCTGTCAGCCCGAGGCGAAGGTCATGCCGAAAGGACTGCTTTCCGCGCCCACGACATGCATTTCCAAACGGTACCATCCTCGCGGCTGGTTCCGCTCCGTGAAATGCAGCGGGATGACGCCGGTCCTGGTGGCGGGCGTCAACGGATCCGGCGCCGTGCCGTGCCATTGGATGCCGATCAGAACCTCGCCATCCCAGCTCGACACCCAGCTGCCGCCGCTGGTACCGCTGGTGACGCGGCCCTCGGCATCCAGATACCACACGATCGAGATGCGGCCCCGCGCGGTCCGGCTTTCGATCCGACAGCTATAGCCGTGCGTTTGCCCGGCAACGGGCGCCACCGGCGCGGGTGCCGCGCCATGCGCCGCGGTCCATATCGATAGGAGAGCCGCCCACATCCGGGCATTTTAGCCCCGCAAGCGCGTTTTGATATCCCGCGCGAACGCGCTCGGCATCATATGCCGATCGGCGGCGCCAGGCGGCGGGCCCTGCTGCCGGCGGCCGGCGGATTGGGTTTGCGTTCCTCGATCCGTCCATCGACCAGCCAGAGGAGGTTGTGGCGGTCGCGCTCGTCGCGGCGGACCTGGCCGGCGTTGAGGGCGTCCGCCATCGCTTGCGCGGTGGTTCTGCGCCACGGGCCGACCAGCGCCTTGGTGCGATATCGAAAGATATGCGACGGATCCGGCTGGTGCCCGGAGTCCGCGATATGCTGCGCAGCCATGTCTTGAGCCCCTCTTGAACGCCGCGAAACCAACATCTTGACCGAAGTTAAGTTCCACCCACCGCTTCGTAGCCTATTGTGACATTATATCATCGCTGATAAAGAACGCGAAGAACGACGTTCGGAGGCATCATGAGAAGGCTCCTTGTCTCGGCCCTGGTCGGTCTCGCCGCGATCGTGGGCATCGTCCTCGCGGTCCGCCCCGGCGAGGCGCAGCAAATTCCCCCCAGCCTGTTCGACGAGGCGCGCGGCCCGACCCTGACCCGCTTCGCGTCGGCCGAGGCATTCGAGCGCTACGTCCGGCGGTCGGCGCGCGGACGCCTCGGCGCGCTGCCGGCCGAAGCGCCGCCGCCAGCGCCTGAAATGGCGGCCGACAACGCCGCCGCCGAGCCGATGGGGACGTTCGACGTCGCCGAGCAGGCCGCCAATCCCGAAATCACCAACAACCAGACGATCGGCGTCGACGAGGGCGGCATCGTAAAGCAGATCGACCGCTTCCTAATCGTGCTCCAGGACGGACGGCTGTTCAGCGCCGATCTCGGCGCCGGCGCGGGCGCGCCGCTCCGGCTCGCCGACCGCATCGACGTTTATCGCAACCCGGAAAACGCGGCGAGCTGGTATGACGAGATGCTGGTCTTCGGCGACCGCATCCTGGTGACCGCCTACAATTATCGCGAGGGCGCGAGCGAGATCACGGTGATCCGCATGGATCGCCAGGGGCGGCTGACCCGCGAGGGCCGCTTCCTGCTGAGCTCCAACGATTATTACAGCACCGAAAATTACGCGACCCGAATCATCGGCGACAATCTCGTCTTCTACGCGCCCCAGGCGCTCGCCGCCGCCGGGCCGGACGGGCGCTTCGCCTGGCCGCGCATCCGCCGCGCCGAGCGCGACGGCGAGGCCGATGCGGGCGAGGCGCTGATCGGTCCAACCGACGTCTATGCGCCGCCGGGCGAGGTCGAGTACGGAGTCCTGCACACCTTGTCGGTCTGCCCGCTGCGCGGCGCCATGGATTGCCGCACCACCGCCTTCATCGGCCCGCCGATGCGCGAGCTCTACGTCTCGCCGACCGATGCCTTCCTGTGGATCGGCGCGCCCAACGGCCTGCCCTGGAGCATCGATTATGCCAACCAGCGCAGGCAGGCGTGCTCGGGCGGGCAAATTCGGGAGAGTGAAGAGGGCCAGGCGGCGATGCTCTACCGGCTGCCGCTCGACGGCGGCCCGGTCGGCGCGGTCGCGGTCGATGGCGTGCCCGCCGACCAGTTCGCCTTCGACAGCCGCGACGGCCGCTTCCGCGCCTTGCTGGCGCGCGCGCCGGCGGGGTGCATCAGGCCGGGCTCCGCCCGCGCGCTCGCCTTGCTCGACATTCCGCTCTCCGCCTTCGACGACACCATCCAGCACGTCTCGGATCGCGGCTATGCGGACTTGCCGCCGATCGCGGCGGGCGAGCTCGAAAATCGCTTCATCGGCCAGTGGCTGGTCTATGGCGGCCGCACCGGCGAGTCGGACAATCCGCAAAGCGGCGGCGCCGCGCCCGCCCGCTCGACGCTCGTCGCCGTGCCGCTCGCCCGCCCCGGCGGCGCGGTCAGGCTCGCTTTGCCGCACAATGCGCTGAGGATCGAGCGCGCCGGGAGCGACGCCGTTGTCACCGGCTATCGCGACGCCCGCGGGCTCTCGCTCTCCTATGTCAGCCTGGCCGGCGAGCGGCCGCGCATCGCCGCCACCGCTTTGCTGCCCCGGCGCTTCGAGAGCGAAGGCCGAAGCCACGCCTTCAACGCCTGGATCCGCAGCGACGGCAGTGGCCTGATCGGCCTGCCGACGACCTTGCGAATCGGGCGCAGCGGCCGCGGCTGGTCCGACAGCGCGAGCTCAGAGCTGAGCTTTATCGCGGTCGCGTCGGACAAGACGCTCAGCCACGCCGGCCAGCTCGCGCCGCGCGCGCGCCCCACCGGCCGAACCGCGCGCGGCGCCTATCGCTGCGAGGTCTCCTGCATCGACTGGTACGGCAATTCGCGCCCGATCTTCACCGGCGGCAGGATCTTCGCCCTGATGGGCACCGATCTGGTCGAGGGACGGATGGGAAGCGGCCGGATCGGCGAGGTCGGGCGCCTCGATTTGACCGGGAGACCGCACGGGTAGCGGTCGCCCAGGCCTTGCCTCGCGGCCGCCCCCGGCCTTAATCCGGTCCGTCCGGAGGCCATCATGACCAAGTCGTTCCAATTCTCGCTCGCGCCCGACAAATTGTGGCAGGCGATCAATCCCTGGTCCTTCTACCAGCAGGGCGCGCAGCTCGGCTTCGTCAACATCAACCTCGGCCAGACGCCGCATCCGGAGATCGAGCAGAAGGTGCTTGAGGAGGTCGGCAGCTACGGCCGCCAGCTCGGTCGGATCGGCGATGCGCTCGAAGTGCTGATCGCCCATGCCGGGCTCAAGGATCTGAGCCAGGCCGAGACCGACGCCCTCGACATCCTCAAGGGCCAGCTCGCCGAGATCCGCAAGGTCAAGCGCGCTGCGCAGGGCGGCGAAGGCAAGGACGACTGAACACGGAGGAGCGATTATCGACTCGCTCCGCTCAATTGGCCCGCCTATGAAGCGGCCGAGAACATCTGGGGAGGTTTGTCCATGGGCTGGATCGTCTGGGTCGTCATCGGCGTCGTCATCCTGTTGCTGCTGCTCTGGGGGGTGGCGATCTACAACCGGCTGGTGCGCCAGCGGGCCCTGGTCAGGGAGGGGTTCAGCGGGATCACGGTGCAGCTGCGCCGCCGCGCCGACCTCATCCCCAATCTGGTCAGCACGGTCGAGGGCTATGCGACCCACGAGCGCGAGACCCTGACCCAGGTGATCGAGCATCGTGGCGACGCCGTCTCGGCCAAGGGCGTGGCGGCGACCGCGCAGGCCGACAACATGTTCTCGGCGATGCTCGGCCGGCTGATGGCGGTGGCCGAGGCCTATCCCGACCTCAAGGCCAACCAGAATTTCCAGCAGCTCCAGACCGAGCTCACCGAGATCGAGGAGCATCTGCAGAGCGCGCGGCGCTATTACAACGCCACGGTCCGCGATCTGAACACCAGCATCCAATCCTTCCCCAACGTGCTGATCGCGCGGCCGATGGGCTTCGTCGAGGAGGATTCCTACACCGACGCCGACGCCTCGATCCAGACGGCGCCGGTGGTGAAGTTCGGTGCGGCGAAGGCCTGAGCCGATGACCCGCTTCCGGCCCCTGCTGGCGCTGCTCGTCGCGGCGCTGACGCTGATCGCGCCCGCGACGCTGGCCCAGAAGCCCGAGGCCGATATCGACCAGCAGGTCGAGCAGCTCGAAGCGACCGTCGCCGATTATGAGCAATATGCGGGCAATCCGGGCGGCGAGCGGATCCTCTCTTACGTCAGCGACGTCGACGTCGTCGCCGACGGCACGCTCAACGTCACCGAGACGATCACTGTCAACGCTCTGGGCAGCGAAATCCGCCGCGGCATCTATCGCGACTTTCCGACCATCTACGACCATGGCGGCCGGCGCGTCCGGGTCGGCTTCGATGTGCACGGCGTCGAGCGGGACGGACGCCCCGAGCCTTATACGGTCGAGAATATCCGCGATGGCCGCCGAGTCTGGATCGGCCGGGAAAACACGTTTATCGAGCGCGGCCGGCACATTTATGTGATCCGATACACGACGACTCGGCAGCTCGGCTTCTTCGAGGGCTATGACGAGCTCTACTGGAACGTCACCGGCAATTTCTGGCGCTTTCCAATCGACCGCGCCGAGGTCCGCATCCGCCTTCCCCAGGCCGTGCCGTTCGGGGCGGAGCGAGTCTTCGGCACCGGCGCTTACGGTTCGCGCGAGCGCAACGCGGAGGTGGTCTCCGAGCGCCCGGGCGAGATCGTTATCCGAACCACCGCGCCGCTCGGCGCGCGCGAGGGCCTCACCGTCGCCGTGCGCTGGCAGAAGGGCGTGGTCGCCGCTCCGCCGCCGCCCTCGCGGGCGCGGCTCTGGTTCCAGGATTATGCGCCGCCGATCGCCGCCTTCCTGGCGCTGTTCGGGCTCGGCTTCTTCTATTATTATGCCTGGAAGAAGGCCGGGCGCGGGCCGGTGCCGGGCACGGTGGTGCCACTGTTCGAGCCGCCCGAGGGCCTCAGCGCCGCCGCGATCCGCTACATCCGCCGAATGGCCTTCGACAATCGTTGCTTCGCCGCCGCGATCGTCGACGGCGGCGTGCACCGCAAGCTCCGCATGGAGGAAAGCGAGAAAGGGCTGTTCAGGAAGGCGAAGGTCACCCTGATCAAAACCGGCGAGCCGGACGGCCTGCCCGAACCCGAACGGCGCATGCTGACCGCCTTGTTCGCGGGCGGCGACAGCCTCGAGATGGACAAGGCGAACCACAGCTATTTCGGCGCGGCGCGCAAGGCGTTGCAGGAGAATCTGGAGGAGGCCTATCTCGGCAGGCTGTTCCTCAAGAACCTGGGCTGGGCCTGGGTTGGGATGATGTTCCTGCTCGCCGCGCTGCTGTTCGTCGGCATGACGATCGCTCTCTCCGACATCTATGCGGGCCTTGGCGAGCGGGCGATGCCGGCGCTCGGCTTCCTGCTCATGATCGGCGCGGTGATCGCGGGCGTGAACAGCCGCGCGGCGCGCAAGGACGGGAGCTGGGCCCGCGCTGCGCTTGCCGGATTGCTCGGGCTCGGCGGCTCCGCGCTCGTCGTCTTCGCCTTCATCCAGGCGGTGCAGGTGGAGCCGTTCCGCGTCTGGGTGTGGATGCTGGTGCCGCTGCTCATCCTGCCGGTGGCGCTGTCCGCCTTCGTCTGGATGGCGGCGCCGACTCCAGAGGGCCGCGCGCTGATGGACAAGATCGCTGGCTTCGAGCGCTATCTCTCGATCACCGACGAAAACCGGCTCGAGGTGCTGCACCCCCCGGAAAAGACCCCGGAATTGTTCGAGCGCTACCTGCCGCATGCGATCGCGCTCGGGGTCGAGAATCGCTGGGCGAGCAAGTTCGCCGCCGTGCTCGCCGCCGCGGCGGCCGATCCGAGCCGGCAGGACGGCAGCACGATGGGCTGGTATGTCGGCTCGAGCAACGCCTGGTCCAATCCCGGCATGTTCGCGAGCACGGTCGGCGCCTCGCTGGCGAGCAGCGTCGCCTCGGCGGCGACCGCGCCCGGATCGAGCAGCGGTTCGGGCGGCGGCGGCTTCTCGGGCGGCGGCGGCGGCGGTGGTGGCGGCGGCGGCTGGTAGGATGAAGGCGACCATCTATCACAACCCGAAATGCGGAACCTCGCGCAACACGCTGGAGATCCTGCGTGAAGAGGGCGCCGACGTGACCGTGATCGACTATCTGAAAGCGCCGCCGGCCGAGGCCGAGCTGCGGCGGCTCTACGCGCGCGCCGGGATCACGCCGCGCGAGGGGCTGCGGGCCAAAGAGCGGCTTGCCCACGACCTCGACCTGGTCGACGGCGCGGTCAGCGACGACGCCATTCTGGAGGCGATGGCCGAAAATCCGATCCTGATCGAGCGGCCGCTGGTCGAGACCGAAAAGGGCGTGCGGCTGGCGCGGCCGGCGGAAAAGGTTCGCGAAATCCTCGGTTGACCTTGGCGGCCGCCGGTCCGATTCCGGGCCGATGAAGACGCTCGATCCCGATCTGCTGCTTCGCGCTTATTCGATCGGCGTCTTCCCGATGTCCGACGGGCGCGATGCGAACGATCTCTACTGGGTCGAGCCGCGGCGTCGCGCGATCATCCCGCTGGAGCGATTCCACGTCTCGAAGTCGCTCCGCAAGACGCTGAAATCCGACATGTTCCAGGTGACTCGCGATACCGCCTTCGCCCGCATCGTCCGGCTGTGCGCGGAGCGCGAGGACACCTGGATCAACGCCGAGATCGAGGCCAGCTACATCCGCCTGCACGAGGCCGGCCGCGCCCATTCGATCGAGGTCTGGCACGAGGGCGAGCTCGCCGGCGGCCTTTACGGCGTCCGCCTGGGCGCCGCCTTTTTCGGCGAATCGATGGTCTCGCTGACGCGCGACGCCTCCAAGGTGGCCCTGGCCTGGCTGGTGGCCCGGCTGATCGTCGGCGGCTTCCGGCTGCTCGACTGCCAGTTCATGACCCCGCACCTCGAATCGATGGGCGCGATCGAGATCGACCAGAAGGACTATCTCGCGCTGTTGGCGTCGGCGCTGGGCGAGGGAATGGCGGGCGCGGCGGGCGGGGGCGGCGTGTCCGGCTCCGCCGCCGGCGCCTCCGTCGCCGGCCCGGTCGAATTCGAGGCGCTCGACCGGTTGCTTGCCGCTCGACCCGGGGCGGGCGCCGGCGTGCCGCCTTCCGGATGGGTCATCGCGCAGCTTTTGGGCCAGACGTCGTAAATCGGGTGCTCGACGACGTTGAGCGACGGCGATTCCTTGTAGAGCCAGCCCGAGAAGACCCGCCGGAACTGGCCGTCCGGCCCGCGCACGTCGAGCTGGACGAAGGCGCCGGTATATTGCTGGATCTCCCAGGGCGCCGTGGTCTCGCAGGCGCGCAGCCGGACGATCACCTCGCCGACCCGGACCGCCTGCCCCGGCCTGAGCGTGAGCTCGCGCGAGACTCCGGTGCGCTTGTTGAGCAGCCCGAGCACCGCCACCCGCTCTGCCATCGGAGTCGTGCCTGGCGCAAGCTGGGTCACCGTCTGCGGCACGTCGATCGTCTGGTTCTCGATCTCGGCGGTGTTGCGCCGGCTCTCGTCGTCGGCGCCTCGCGGCGAGCAGGCGGCAAGCGCGATCGACGCCGCCAGTCCCAGCTTCAGGCCCAGACCGCGCATCGCTCAGTCGGGCGTCCAGGCCTGATAGTCGCCGCTCGCCGCTTGGCGCCGCCCGCCTTTTTCGAGCGCGCCGGTGGGGCGATAGGCGGCCGCCGTCCCGGTCAGATTGGGAGTCGCCGCCTTATGGAACCTGGCCGGGGGCGGCAGCGCGTCGTCGGGCAGGCCGTCGATCTGGCGGGTGAGCCAGGCATACCATTCGGGCGGCACCCGGCTGATATCGTTGGAGCCGGCATACATGACCCAGCGGCGGCTGCCCTTCTTCGCTTCGAAATAGCTGTTGCCGGCCTCGTCGCTGCCGACCTTGCTGCCGTTCCTCCAGCTGAACAGCGCCGTTCCCAGCGTCGCGCCTTCCCACCAGGTGAAGAGATTCTTGAACACGCCCATGGCCGACGCGCCTAGCGCCGAAGCTTGGCCGCGCGCAAGCTTGTAGAGCGGGATGTGGCTGGCACGCGACGCTCCCCTCTCTTCCGTTCGGGCTGAGCCTGTCGAAGCCCCTTCCTTCTGCCGGCCCTGGAAAAGAAAGGAAAGAAAAGTCCTTCGACAGGCTCAGGACGAACGGTTTGGGGAACGCGTCGCGCCTAAAGCGATTCGACCTCGACGGCGAGCGGGCCCTTGCGGCCGCTGGCGATCCGCGCCCTGAGCGGCTGATCCGGCGCGAGATCGCTGAGGCCGCCGCGGCGGACGGTCTCCATGTGGACGAAGATGTCCTCGTCCTCGTCATCCTCGCGCACCAGGAAGCCGTAGCCGCGCAGCCGGTTGAACCATTTGACCCGGACCGCCTCGAACCCGCCGGCCTCCTCGAGCAGGCTCGACGGATCGATGCGGTCGGCGGATGCGCCGTGCGGCCGCGCGAGCTCGGGGACCACCGCCTGGCTCAGGTCGATGCTGATCACCTTGCGCGCCTGCAGGCCCCGCTCCTGCTGGACGACGAGGCATTCGATCATCGCGCCTTCGGGCAGGCTGCGCCGGTCATGCTCCTTGAGCACCGAGAAATGGATGAGGATGTCGCCCTCGGCCTCCTCGCTGACGATGAAGCCGAAGCCGCGGGTGGCATCGAACCATTTGACCGCGCCGGTGACGTGGAGCAGCGCCTCGCCGGCCGGGGCGGCATGGTTCAGCGCGCAATCGGCGCCGTCGATATGGATGGGCTCGGGACGCGAGTCGGGCTCGCTCCCGGCGATCGAGGCATGCCCCTCCTCTGCCCGCGCTTGCTGAGGCGACGTCATTTACGCCTGACCCCCCTAGATCAGGCGGTAAAACTACCACGTATTGCGACTTTGTGAACCATGTCTGTTCATTGCCCGTCCGCATCCGGGATTTCGCCCGGTCTTGCGGCCAGAATCAGCTTGGCCAGGCGGGGCGGATGGCCGGCGCGGACCATGGAGGCGAAGGCCTTTTCGCGGGCCGCGCGGTCGCTCTGGGCGGCGGCGAAGGGGCCCAGTTTCTTGCGCTCGGCGAATCGCAGGGCGGCGGCCCAGGCGCCGCCTTCCGCCGCCGCGCGCGCCTCGGCGCCGTCCTCCTCGCCGATGCCCGCCGCGCGCAGCGCCTCCCCGACCCGCCGCGCGCCATAGCCGCGCCGGCCGAGCGCGGCGCCGCGGGCGGCGGCGAAGGCGCGGTCGTCGACATAGTTCAGGGCGGCGAGCCGCTCGACGAGCGCGTCGACTGGCGGCTCGTGCGCCTCCGTCCAGCCGCGCTCGCGCAGCTTGCGGACGAGGTAGAGGCGAAGCCGCGCGCGGGTCGTCGCATAGCGTCCGGCATAGGAAAGCGCGGCCTGTTCGAGCCCCGCCGAGTCGAGCGGTGGGCGCCCTCTTCTGCCATGAACCTTGCTCATCGCCACGTTTGTGCCATAGTCGGGCCGGATTATGAACGCGCCTCGTCTCCTAGGGCGGAGGCTGAACTTGAGCTTCGGGACTCGAAGAGGCCCATGAAAAAGGATTCAGCCAGACGTGCTTGATCATGACGGCCAGGTGAAGCCGCGCGCCGCCACGGCGCCGGCACCGCTGCAGCCAACCCCGACCAACGCCCGTCTGCCGCGCCGCTACGCCGATTTCGCGACGATGACGGAGGCGCTCGATTATGTCGCGTCGAGCGATCTCGGCATGAACTTCCACGACGCGCGCGCAACGCTGGTTCGGGTCTATCCCTATGCCGAGCTCAGGCAGGACGCGATCGGCGCCGCCCACCGCTTCCTCGCCCGCGGCCTCGTCCCGGGCGACCGAGTCGCCCTGATCGCCGAGACAGCGGCGGAATTCGTCGCCTTGTTCTTCGGAGCGCTCTACGCCGGCATCTGGCCGGTTCCGCTGCCCCTGCCGACCTCGTTCGGCGGCAAGGACGCCTATATCGACCAGCTCGCGGTACAGCTGAAGAGCGCCGACCCGGCCCTCCTCGTCTATCCGCCCGAGCTGACCATGGCCGGCACCGCCGCCGAGGTTTCGGACGTGGCCGGCATCGACTGGGCGAGCTTCTTCGCCGAGGAGGCCGCGCCGGTCGCGCTCAAGGAGGCCAAGGCGGGCGACATCGCCTATCTCCAATATTCGAGCGGCTCGACGCGCTTCCCGCACGGCGTGGTGATCACCCACCGCGCTCTGCTCAGCAACCTCGCCGCCCACGCCCATTCGATGAGCATCGGCCCGGGCGACCGCGGCGTCTCCTGGCTTCCTTTCTATCATGACATGGGCCTGGTCGGCTGCATGCTGTCGATGATCGCCAACCAGATGTCGGTCGACTATCTCAAGACCGAGGATTTCGCGCGCCGCCCGCTCGCCTGGCTCGATCTCGTCACCCGCAACAAAGAACAGACGATGAGCTATTCGCCGACCTTCGGCTACGACATCTGCGCGCGCCGCGTGTCGAGCCAGACCGACGTCGCCGGGCGGTTCGATCTTTCGCGCTGGCGGGTCGCGGGCAACGGCGCAGACATGATCCGGCCCGACGTCATGCAGGCCTTCGTCGACACCTTCGCGCCCGCTGGCTTCGACGCCAGGAACTTCCTGCCGAGCTACGGGCTCGCCGAGGCGACGCTTGCGGTGTCGGTGATGCCGCCCGGGGAGGGCATCGTCGTCGAGCTGGTCGAGGAGACCTTGCTCGCCGGCGGCGGCCCGGGCGAGCGCGACCGGCCGCAGCGCTACCGCGCGGTCGTCAATTGCGGCCGTCCGGTGCGCGGCATGGAGGTCGCCATTCGCGGCGACGACGACAGCGTGCTCGGCGAGCGCGAGATCGGCCGGGTCTTGTGCCGCGGCACCTCGGTCATGGCCGGCTATTTCCGCGACGACGGAGCGACCGACGCCTGCCTCGACGCAGACAATTGGCTGGACACCGGCGACATGGGCTATTTGTCGAACAATTATCTCTACATTGTCGGCCGCGCCAAGGACATGATCATCATCAACGGCAAGAACCACTGGCCCCAGGACATCGAATGGGCGGTGGAGCAGCTGCCGGGCTTCAAGGCGGGCGACATCGCCGCCTTCGCGATCACCACGCCGGGCGGCGAAGAGACCCCCGCCGTCCTCGTCCAGTGCCGCACCTCCGACGTCGAGGAGCGCGGCAGGCTGCGCAACGCCATCCGCGAGCGGGTGCGCGCGATCACCGGCATGAACTGCGTGATCGAACTGGTCCCGCCGCGCTCGCTGCCGCGCACCAGCTCGGGCAAGCTCTCGCGCGCCAAGGCCCGCAACCTCTATCTGTCCGGCGAGATCCAGACCTACGACATCGCCGCCTAGCCGGGCTTCGGCACCGTCTAAATACGGCTTCGGCGGGGGTCACGGATAACGCTTCCCTAATGCTTTGTCGGCTATGGCGCTCCCCGGAGAGTCATGACCGATAAGTCGCTTCCCAAGCTCGACTGGCGCGTCGTTTTCAACCGCGCCGCGCCCCCCGGCGTCCGGGGGTGGGGACGCGTGCGCGCCGGGCAGCTCCAGGCGATGCGGCCGGCGATGCACGTCGGAGCCTGGGGCCAGACGTTCAATGCGCTCTTCATCTGCTACATGCTCGCCGGCCGCGCGCCACCGATGCAGATGGCGGTGTGGCTGCTCTGCGTCGCTCTTCTGATGCTCTATTTCACCCGGCTGCAGGGCAAGCTGCGGGGCCGGGAAATTCACGCGCTGCCGCGCAAGACGATCAACCGCGCCGCCTATCACTCCATCTTCGTCGGCCTCGTCTGGTGCTTCCCGGCGCGCTATTTTTTCCAGCATGCCGATCACGCCCAGCAGCTCGCTTTGTGTGTGATCACCGCGACGATGATGGCGGGCGCCGCCTTCATCTTCTCGCCGATCCCGGCCGCCGCCGCCGCCTATGTCGTGATGATGGGGATCGCGGCGACGAAGATGCTGTCGACCACGGATTCCGCGCTCATCACCACGATCGCGCCGGTCTATACCGGCGCCCTGCTGGCGATGGTGCTGATCAACGGCCGCGCCTTCATGGCCCGCAAATATCTCGACATCGCGCTGGAGGAGCGCGAGCAGACGGTGAGCCTGCTGCTGCGCGAATATGAAAGCTCGGACGCCGACTGGCTGTGGCAGACCAACGCCAAGCTCTGCTTCCAGACCGTCTCGGCCCGCTTCGCCCGCGCGATCGGCCGGCCGATGGAGGAGATTGAGGGCCTCTCCCTCCTCGACTTCATCAAGTCCCTGCCGCGCGGCGATCAGGGCGCCCGGCGCGTCCGCGCCGCGGCTCTGGCCACGATCGCGCGCAAGGACGGATTCAGCGAGATCGTCCTTTCCATCCCCACGCCGGCCGGCATCAGATCGATCGAGCTGTCGGCGCGCCCGACCTTCAACAAGCAGGGCCGCTTCATCGGCTATCACGGCGTCGGCTCGGATGTCACCGCCGCCCGCCAGGCGGCCGACCGAATCGCCCATATGGCACGCCACGACGCGCTGACCGGCCTCCCCAACCGGCTCCAGCTGATGGAGGATCTCGGCGGCGCCCTCAGGCAGGCGCAGGCGCGCGGCGAGCAATGCGCGCTGCTGCTGGTCGATCTCGACCGGTTCAAGACGATCAACGATTCGCTCGGCCATGTTGCCGGTGATCATCTTCTTCAGCAGGTCGCGCGCAGCTTCGAGACGGTGATCTCCGACGAGATGACCGCCGGGCGCCTCGGCGGCGACGAATTCGCCATCGTCGTTCCCCATGCCGCGGGCGGCGACGAGCTCGAGCAGCTTTGCCTCGCCCTGGTCAGCGCGCTGCAGGGGCCGTTCCTCTATCGCGAGCAGAGATTGTTCGTCGGCGCCTCGGTCGGCGTCGCCATCGGGCCGCGCGACGGCGACACGGTCGAGGAGATGATCCGCAACGCCGATCTCGCGCTCTACCGGGCCAAGGCCGGATCGGGCAACGACATCCGCTTCTACGAGCCGGCGCTCCACGCCCGCGCCGAGGAGCGCCGCCGGATCGAGCTTGCGCTTCACGGCGCGATGGACGGCGGCGAGTTCAGCCTCGCCTATCAGCCGGTGGTCCTGGCCGGAAGCGGCGAGATCAGCAGCTTCGAGGCCCTGCTGCGCTGGCACAATCCCGAGCTCGGGCAGATCCCGCCGACCAAGTTCATCCCGATCGCGGAGGAAACCGGAATGCTCGGCCGGATCGGCGAATGGGTGCTTCGGACCGCTTGCCGCGAGGCCGCGTCCTGGCCCGAGGATATCTCGATCGCCGTCAATGTGTCGCCGCGCCAGCTGCGCGATCCCGGCTTCATCGTCACCCTGGTCTCGGCGCTGACCCAGGCCGGGCTGGATCCGAGCCGGCTCGAGCTCGAGGTTACCGAGACCGTGTTCCTCGAGCTGACCGGCGCCACCCAGAAGGTGCTCCAGCAGATCCAGAGTCTGGGGGTGAAGCTCGCCATGGACGATTTCGGCACCGGCTATTCGTCGCTGGGCTATTTGCGCCGCGCCGATTTCGACACGCTCAAGATCGACCGCAGCTTCGTCCAGTCGATCTCGTCCGACGATCCGGAAAGCACCGCCATCATCCGCGCCGTGGTCGCCTTGGCCGGCAGCCTCGGCATGAAGACCGTGGCGGAGGGTGTGGCCACGGCCGAGCAGCTGACCCTCGTCCGCGCCCTCGGCTGCGACAGGATCCAGGGTTATATCTTCTCCCGTCCAGTGACCGGGACCGCGGTTCGGGCGATGCTCGGCCAGAACCGGACGCTCGCCGCCGCCGCTTGACTTGTAGGATTTCGGTCCGCATCGTGCGGCTATCCCACCGCGCAACCAAGAGCTTGCGCGGCCAAGCCCCCAAAGGTAAGGACGCGCGCTCTGGCGCTAGGAGTGTAGCTCAGTCTGGTTAGAGCATCGGTCTCCAAAACCGAGGGCCGTGGGTTCGAATCCCTCCACTCCTGCCAGGCCTCGCGACCATAAGCGGACATGCGGGGCCGGAGGTGCGGGCCGATCGGCCGGTTGGGGGTTGCAACGCCGGGCGCGCCGGTGCAGGGCTCGGGCCCGGGCGGCGCCCCCTTGCACAGCGCGAGGCGCGGCCTCATTTGTGCTCGGGCGCGCGATCCGCTATCGGGCCGCATCCGCGTGCTTTGTCGTCCAATGATTTTCGAAGGGTTTGAAACAAGGTGGCATTCAATCCGGGCAAGTTCCTCAGGGAGGTCCGCACCGAATCGGCCAAGATCGTCTGGCCGACGCGGCGCGAGACGCTGATGACGGGCGTCATGGTGGTGATCATGACCTCGCTCCTTGCCATCTTCTTCTTCGGCGTCGATTCGGCGTTCAGCGCGATCGTCAAGGCGCTGCTCGCAATGCTCGGCTAGGCCGCCGGCCGGCCGCCATATTTCGTTTCCCAGGTCCACGCTTTCAAAGGCTCAAAATGTCCCGCTGGTACATCATCCACGCTTATTCCGGCTTCGAGAACAAGGTCCGCGACGCGATCATGGCCGAAGCCACGCGGCTCGGCCTGACCCCGCTCGTCGAGGCGGTCGAGGTCCCGACCGAGAAGGTCACCGAGGTCCGCCGCGGCAAGAAGGTCACCTCCGACCGCAAATTCTTCCCCGGCTACGTGCTGGCCAAGCTGCGCATGTCGGACGACGTCTACCACCTCGTCAAGAACACGCCCAAGGTCACCGGCTTCCTCGGCAGCAGCGGCAAGCCCCAGCCCATCTCGGACACCGAGGCCGCCCGCATCCTCAACACCAAGGACGAGGCGGCGGCCGCCGCCCCCAAGGCCCGGATCAGCGTCGATTACGAGATCGGCGACGCGGTCAAGGTCCTGGACGGGCCGTTCGCGAGCTTCAACGGGATCGTCGAGGAGCTGGACTTCGAGAAGAGCCGGGTGAAGGTGAGCGTCTCCATTTTCGGGCGTGCGACGCCTGTGGAGCTGGAGTTCGAGCAGGTGGAACGCGTCAAATAGGACCCTTTCCATCCTGAACTCGATTCAGGATCCAGGGCAAAAGGCATCGGGCCGGGGCGCAAGCTCCGGCCTTTTTCGTTGCACGCGAAGGCGCGAAGGAAGATCGAGGCGGTCGGCCACGAAAAGCGGCTCTGTCACAAGGGCAGAAAGTCCGAATGGGGATTGCTGCAGTATCCACCGACTGGCGGCGGCACCCAACGACCAAAGTTGATCGGCAGGCCGATGTGATGCCCAGCGGCTGATCTGCCGTCGCGTCTTGTAATGCGAATTAGCGACGTGATCACTTTCACACCCTCCTGAACTTCCGGATTGGCAGCGGTTGCGCCCGCCAGTTCGCAGTCCCCGAGGAAACCCGACCCTCCCACGAAGCAGCGCGCGCACAAATCTGGACCAGAGGCGGCCTCAAGGCTCCAGAGTAATGGAAACCTCTCTACGATCTGCTGCCAGGTTGGATAGTTCCACTCGTAGAGATTCATTGTGTCCGGATCGAGGTTTAGGGGTGGGTGTTGACGGCGAGTGGCCAGCAGAGACTGCCTTGCTGGCGGCGTACGGGGTCTTGATTGCGGGCCTCGGAGCGGCGGTGAGGGGGTGGATCTAGGCAGAGACTGCGGCCGCGAAGCGCGGGAGCGAGCAGATGGGGTTCGATTAATCTCGGTCTGCGCAAAGCTCCGCTGGAATCTCTCTAGGACTCCAATTCGCGCTCGAACACGCGACGCGAGCCTATTACATTCGGGAAGGACGCGAGCGGTAAGAAATCTGCGCGCCATCTCAAGGGATGTCGTTGTGGCGACGTCATTCCAATCGCGCGTTGCGTTGGCGCAGACGAGATTGGCATCAAAATTAGGTTGGGCATGGACTGACGCTAGCAGAACGAAAGCTGGGAGGGCTGCAAATGGCGCTAGTCGCACAATTGAAACCATCTCATGCGTCCCCCAGCGATATGAGTAAATCCATCCGCCCGTATCTCAAATATGACGGGACTTCCATCTAACTCGGCGGTCAGTTGCTGACCCCTCGCACCGACCAAACGGTAGCGCATTAGGGGCGCGCCCATAGGATAAGCTGCCAGTTCATTGCCTTCCACGGCAAAGCGGATCCCATCCCGCTCACAGGATTCGCCGTTCAGAACCCATTCCTTCACAGCTAATTGAGTAGCCAGCGTGCGTATCGGGTCTGCCCGTTCGACCGCGGTTTCCGTCGGCGTCGTTACTTGATTGGACGGCGCCGAACTCGCCGTGCCGAATGGAGCGAGAAGTCGTTGCACGGCAAACCAAATGACGACGAGCGCACCCAGCCCGATCAACGAATATTTCGTTGCCCGAAAAAATTTACGGCCCGGAGACCCTGTCTGAAAAGCGTGTTGCATCGCCGAAGCAGCGACCGTCAGCACGACAGCCGCCCCCAGCCCTATCCAGAATTTGAGATCATCGCTCATAGACTTCGATCCATGATGACGCGCGCCTGGAAGCATGACAACCTCTAGCATGGCTCTCGCCAATCCGGGGTTCACCTGGCGGTTAGCGTTATCCCGAGCAGGGAAATTGACGCCGGTTACCTCTCCTGGGCGTCCCGCTTTCGGCGGTGATCGCTTTGACGCGTTTCCCCGCCGGCCCTATTCCTTCCACATGAGACAACGCGCCCTCCCCTGCTTCGCCCTCCTCGCCTGCTTCGCCGCCGCTGCGTCCGCCGCCGCGCCGGCGCAGCGCACCATGCAGAATCGCGGCCTCTGGATCGGCTCCATCCCCGCCTGCGCCGGGACGGTGGCGGACGTCGCGGTGGCGCCGGATTATAGCGGGGAGAGGAGCGCGATCATCACCCTTCTCCCAGCCTGGCGGGCGGCGCTGCGGCGGGAGACGACGCGGCTCTACAACCAGCGCATGCTGGTGCGGCTCGACGGGCGTGTGTTGATGAGCCCGGTCGTGCGCGAGCCGATCGCCGGCGGAGTGATCGCGCTTGCCCCCGTCACCGCGCGGCAGGCCGAAAGGATCGGGCGGGCGGCGGCGCGGCCGTGCCCGCGCAGCCGAAGGTAGGGCGTCCTTCGACAGGCTCAGGATGAGCGGACAAAGCGCGAGCCCGCTTTACCCCTTTCCCGCCTTGCGCTTCTCCCAGTCCCGCAGCCGCCAGCCGCCGAACAGCGCGAGGTCCGGATTGTGCACCGCCCTCGCCCGGTCCGGCTCGGCCTTGCTCCAGCCCGTCACCAGCGCCAGCGGCGGCAGCTCGGGCGGCTTCTCGCCCGGCAGGTGCAACCCGCCTTCTCGTACTGCGCAGCCCGGCGCAAAGCGGCGTCCTCTGCCTCCCTGCCTTTCTCGTTCACCCATATCGCGCTCAGCCGCGCCGTATAGGTCTCCCAAGGCTCCCCCCGCCGCTTGCGGCGGTGGGGGCGGTCCCAGCTCAGGCGGACGCTCTTGTTGTGGAGGCAGAGCAGCTGGAAAGCCCCGCCGGCACGATCCCGGCGAGGTCCTCCCGCGCACAAAGCGGGCGGCGCTCAGATCACCTGGAAATCCGAGGCCGTAAGGGTCGGCGCGCCCTGCAGGGTGGCGAAATGGACGGCGCCGCCGGCGGCGCTGCCATTCGCATCGTAGAAGAGCTGGCCGGTGCTGCTGTTGTAGATCAGGCGGTCATCCGCATCGCCGGCGGCCGTGCCGGTCACGAACACGCCCGGGGCAAGCGCCCCCGGCCCGCCGATGCCGGCGAAGATCGCATCGTCCAGCAGGATCTTGTCGATGCCCGCCTGATAGTCGACGATCACGTCGATATTGCCGGTGGTGCCACCGATCGAGGTGGTGAAGGCGAAGCTGTCGGCGCCGCCATAGCCGAGCAGGATGTCGGCGCCGCCCCGGCCGTCCAGCACATTGGCGCCCTGATTGCCGATCATATACTGGCTCCACACGCTGCCCGTGAGGTTGATCGCGGCCGTGCCGTAAGTCGCGGTCGTCTCCATCCATTCCACGTGCGCGAATCCCGTCAGCGCATAGCTGACGCTCGTATAGACGGCGTCGAAACTTACGTTGGTGGCGACCGTCTCCTCGACGACGTCGCCCGCGTCATCGACATAATAGGTATCGGAACCGGTGCCGCCGTTCATGAAGTCCGCGCCGCCGCCGCCGTCCAGGACGCTGGAGCCGCTGTTGCCGATCAGCTTCTGGGCGAATTCATTGCCCGTCAGAACGAGGGCCTCGCGGGGGGCCGGCGCGCGGATCTCTTCGATCTCCATCCCCGCGTCCAGGACAAAGCTCACCGTCGTGACAACGATGTCATAGCCGTTGCCCACGCCTTCTCCGAAGATCCGGTCGCCGACATTGTCCAGGACGTAGGTATCGTCGCCGCCGAAGCCGACCATGAAGTCGATGCCGCCTTTGCCATCCAGAATGTTGGCGCCCTCGGTGCCGAGAAGATACTGGTCGAAATCGTTGCCGGTGAGATTGAGCGGGGTCGCCGCATAATTGGCGTAGGCCGACAGCCATTCCACCGAGGAATTCGCGGCCAGCGCGAAGTTGGCGGTCGTATAGACGGCATCGAAGCCCTGGCCGGCATCTTCATGGACCTCATCGTCAGGGTCATCGACGAAATAGGTGTCGTTGCCGGCGAGGCCGACCAGGATGTTGTCGCCGCCGAATCCATTCATGACGTCGTCGCCGGACGTGCCGGTCTGCGTCGAGAAGTCGTCATTGTCGATGACCGCCCGTCCCTGACCGTCAACGATAAAGCCGAGGCTGAGGTTGGACAGGTTCAGGAAGAAATCCTCATCGATCTCCACCAGGCTGTCCGGGTCCATGGCGACGGTTACAATAGCCTCGGCCTGACCGGCGGCGAAATGCAGCGTCCCCGAGGTCGCGACATAGTCGAGCCCCGCGATCGCCGTGCCGTCCGCGGTCGTATAGTCGACGTCGAACGCCTGGCTGCCGCCGACGCGCTGGATCACGAAGGTCATGACATGCGTCGTGCTGCCGGTTCCTTCGCTCATGCGGGTGTCGAGGACCGAAATCTGCGGCTTGGGGTCATCGTTGACGATCACCGCGCTGCCGATATGTTCCTGACCTTCCGCGAGGACCGCGCCGCCCGTCGGGTTCAGCAACTGGACGCTGAACGCCTCGTCGGGTTCGATGAGGGTATCGCCCAGAATGTTGAAGGTGAGAGTCTTGCTGGCTTCGCCGTCGGCGAAGCTGAGCGTGCCGGTGAACACCGTCCCCGACTGGAAGTCGGCACTGTCCGCGCCGCCTGGAAAGCTCGACAGCAGCACCCGGTACTCGACGGTCGCCGCGCCCTGCGAGCCGCCGCGCCGGCTGATCGTGAAGGCGGCGGCGGTGAAGCCGGTATCGCCTTCGATAAGGTTGCCCACGTCGCTGATGACGAACTCGCCCTGCGGCGGCACAATGGCGTTGTCGCTGGAGACGCTGATCTGGGTGATGCCGACCCACTCGTCATTGCCGACCGCGTTCGTGGTCATGAGGCGGACTTCGAGCGTCGCGCAATTGTCCGCGTCCGCCGGCAGCGCGACGTTCACGCCGATACCGCCGGCGGAAACCTCGGGCGTGCGCGTGATATCGGCATTGTAGTAGACGTTGACCCAGGCGCCGGTCGTGCTGGTCCGGTACTGGACGACGAACTGGGTCGCCGAGCTGTCCGACGTGGCCAGGGGCTCGAGGTCGCGCGCCAGGAAGCTGACCTCCACATGCTTGCGGCCGGTCGAATCGAGATAGAGGACGAGATAGGGCGCATCGGCCGTGTCGGATCCGCCAAGGCCGATCATGGAATTGGGCGGGCCTTCGAACTCGGCGATGCCACCAAGCGCGCCCAGGGCGACGTTGGCCGCATCGGTCTGGTTCACGATCACGCTGACGATCGGGTTGGGATCCGGGGCGGTGAGCGTGCGCGGATCGACGCCTTCCGTCGTCGTCAGGCCGCTGCCCAGATAGCCGACGATGCTCGGGACCATGCTCCAGTCATCGTTGGTGTTCAGCTGCTGCGGCAGCGGGCCAAGGAAGTAATCGCCAGTCGAGAGTTGATACCGGACAGTGGTCACGAGGGCCTCCTCAGGCTGGCCACCCTGCCGCCACCGCGCGCGCGACTCCGGTGCACCGTTGAATTGAATTGAGGCCATGATGCCGCATTCATCGACCGGCTGGCAAGAGGTTGAATCAGTTATGGATTTGCCTTTGCGATCCAGCCCCGTGATCCCGGCTCACGTCCGGGACAGGCTATCGGGTTCCGCTGCGCGGACCCGGTCCGGACGGACCCCGTTCTTGTTCTCGCAAAGGCGCAAAGGCGCAAAGGCGCAAAGGGCG
The DNA here is from genome assembly GCA_035994965.1 of Allosphingosinicella sp. GTDB lineage: Bacteria > Pseudomonadota > Alphaproteobacteria > Sphingomonadales > Sphingomonadaceae > Allosphingosinicella. The sequence goes on along the minus strand of DASYKV010000019.1, from coordinate 43,021 downwards.
CGGGATCGTTCGCCTCCACCTTTTCTCCTTCGCGCCTTGCGTCTTTGCGTGAAAAAATTGGGCCTTCGGCCCCCTTCCCTCGCGAGCAGGTTTGCGCTAAAGGCCCCGGCTTCCAACGCATCAGCAATGGAACTCGTGCGGGAGGCTGGCCCCCAGGGCTCGCCGTCTGGACCGCTAAACTTGAAATAGAGTGAGAGAAAAATGGCAAAGAAGATAACGGGCTATATCAAGCTCCAGGTGCCCGCGGGCGCCGCCAATCCGTCGCCGCCGATCGGCCCGGCCCTCGGCCAGCGCGGCGTCAACATCATGGATTTCTGCAAGAGCTTCAATGCCGCCACCGGCGACATGGAAAAGGGCATGCCGATCCCGACGGTGATCACCGTCTATGCGGATCGCTCGTTCAGCTTCGAGACCAAGACTCCGCCGGCCTCCTATTTCCTCAAGAAGGCGGCGCGGATCTCGTCCGGCGCCAAGGAGCCCGGCAAGACCACCGCCGGGCGCGTGACCCGCGCCCAGCTGCGCGAGATCGCCGAGACCAAGATGAAGGACTTGAACGCCAACGATATCGAGGCCGCGGCCCGGATCATCGAAGGCAGCGCCCGCGCGATGGGCCTCGAAGTGACGGGGAGCTAGGATCATGGCGCAGACCAAGAAGCAGAAGAAGATGGCCGAGCTCGATCCCACCAAGCTCTACGGCGTCGACGAGGCGATCGCTGCGGCCAAGGCCAACGCCACCGCCAAGTTCGACGAGACGATCGAGATCGCGCTCAACCTCGGCGTCGATCCGCGCCACGCCGACCAGATGGTGCGCGGCGTCGTCACGCTTCCGGCCGGCACCGGCAAGGACGTGCGCGTCGCCGTCTTCGCCAAGGGCGACAAGGCCGAGGAGGCCAAGAAGGCCGGCGCCGACGTGATCGGCGCGGAAGACCTGATGGAGACCATCCAAAGCGGAACGATCGACTTCGACCGGGTCATCGCGACGCCCGACATGATGGGCATCGTCGGCCGGCTCGGCAAGGTGCTCGGCCCCAAGGGGCTGATGCCGAACCCGAAGCTCGGCACGGTGACGATGAACGTCGCCGAGGCGGTCAAGGCGGCCAAGGGCGGCCAGGTCGAGTTCCGCGTCGAGAAGGCCGGGATCATCCATTCGGGGATCGGCAAGGCGAGCTTTTCCGACGCCGACCTCAGGCGCAATTTCGACGCCTTCGTCGACGCGATCGTCAAGGCCAAGCCGTCGGGCGCCAAGGGCAAATACGTCAAGAAGGCCGCGATCAGCTCGACCATGGGGCCGGGGCTGAAGCTGGACGTGGCCGAGGTGGCGAGCGTCTAAGCCGCCCGATCTCGGAAAATTGGAAGGGCCGGGGCGCAAGCTTCCGGCCCTTTTCCTTTGGCCGGCGCCGCCAAAAGCCGGGACAGGCATTTTCAAATATGGTATCTTGCGAGACGCGCGTACTGCACGGCTGACCACAGTCTAGATGATGGGCCGCTGGCCGAATCCATCGTCCATTGACAGACGGACTCCATCGGCGACCGAAGGGGAGACCCATCATGAGGGAGATTTATCAGTCCGATATCGGGGCTCACCTGACCGTCGACGAAAATGAACGGGTCCGTGCGATTCGCCATTCACAGAAATATTGGCCCCTACCTTCCGATGACGGCGTGGAAGCCGTGCTCCATTATTTGCGGGACGTCGGCGAGGTCTACCGAATTCCCCCCGGGCAGCTCGATAATCTCGCGGCCCCGGTGGAGTATCTGGCGCCGCGCGAGCAGGCGGGGGAATATCGCCTGTCCGAGGAGAAGCATCATTTCGATGCCGTCACCTACGGCTTCGCCCAAACCTACCTGAATGTCCCGGTCTGGCATGCCGGCCTCAAGGTCACCGTGAAGCAGGATCCCGGGCGGGTGATCCGTTCGGAGGATACGAGCGCGGCTGCCGTGGAAGCCGAGCTGCCGCCCGACGCGGCGATCGAGCCGTATCGCCAGCTGTTCGTCGCGACGGGAAAGGCGGCCGAGGCCGAAACCGGCGCCGCCGGCGCGGCCCTCCTCGCCAGCCTGTTCGGACTGGACGGCGCGAAGGCGGGCGAACGGGACCGCGCTCCCATGCGGCTGATCCGCGGCCGATTCTGGATCTATCGCTATGACGAACGCGCCCGCTTCGGCGACCCGAAGCGGCGCGGCGCCGGCGCGGCGCCCGAGGCGCTCCGCGACGTCCCCGTCCCCCAGGCCCCCGCGGAGAGCCGCCCGGAAACGCCCGACGGCGGCCCGGCGCTGCCGTTCAGGGTGCCTCCGCCCGACCCCGGAATCCGGGACGGCGCCGACTATCTGGCCGCCGAGATCACGTTCGAAGTGGCGACCGAGGATCATCGCCACACCTGGCGCGCCCTCGTCGAGCTCGAGACCGGGTCGATCCTCTATTTGCGTCCGCTTTCGGCCTGCGTCGATGCCCTGGTGTTCGAGAACGACCCGATCACCAAGACGGGCGACACGGCGCTCAACTCGACGAGCGACAATGATACGCTCAATCCCCATGTCGACGATATCACGCTACAGAATCTCGATGGTCCCGTCGGCGACATCCAGTCCCTGATCGGCACCTACGCCAACGTGACTCAGGTCGAGGGCATCAACATTCCCGTGCCGACTAAGGCGACGGGAATCGATTTCGATTATGACGTTCGCACCGACGATTTCGCGTCGGTCAGCGGCTATTTCCACGTCGACCGAATCTTCCGGATAATCGAAGATCTCGGCTTCCCGGTGTCGGACTATATGGCGAATACGAGCTTTCCGGTGCCGGTCGACATACGCTGCTACGACGACAACGTGATCAACGCGCATTGCGTCGGCGACGGCCTCGGCGGCATCGGCCATGTCGGCTACGGGCTCATGGATCTGACCGACCTGATGAATCCGCTGGGCCGCGCCTGCGACCCGCGCGTCCACCTCCATGAAGTGCTCGGCCACGGCATCCTCTTCGAGCATGTCGACGATGCATATTTCAATTTCGCCCACAGCGCCGGCGACGGGCTGTCGGGCATCTATTTCGACCCGACCTCGAATTGCAAAGGCGTCGACGGCACCCCGGTCAACAAGCCGGGAGACCTGCGCTTCACCTATGTACCGTGGCATCCGTCCCTCAACCGGCGCTTCGACCGCGCGGTCGCCAGCGGCTGGGCCTGGGGCGGATCGCAGGACACCGGCGGCGGAGGCAATATTTACGGGTCCGAGGAGATCCTCGCCACCACCCATTTCAACATCTACCGCTCGATCGGCGGCGATTCGGTCCACCTTGGCCGGCGGCAATTCGCCTCGCGGATGATGATGTACCTCATCCTCCGCGCGATTCAGAACCTCACGCCGGCGACCAACCCCAATTATGCCCGCGACTTCGCCGCCGAGCTGATGGCGGTCGACGCGCTGAACTGGACCAGCGAAGGCATTTATGGCGGCGCCTATCACAAGGTGATTCGCTGGGCCTTTGAGAAGCAGGGCGAATATCAATCGCCGCTGATCGTGAACGGCGGCCCGGGCGATGGCACGATCGTCAGCGCGGGCAGCCCCCCCGACGTCGACGTCTATATCGACGACGGCCGGGCGGGCGAATATCCGTATCAACCGGTCCACTGGCACACCACGGCGATCTGGAACCGCAGGCTGGCCGACGGCGTCGTCGACAACCATCAGCAGCCGGCGCTCAACGAGACCAATTTCGCTTATGTGAAGATCAAGAACCGAGGGACCCAGCAGGCCACCGACGTGGTCGTCAGGGCCTATCATACCAAGGCGGGCGCCGGCCTGAACTGGCCCGCGGATTTCGAAGCGCTCGCGACCGCGCAGATCGACGTCGGCACGGTCGAGGGCAACAACGCCGAAGAGAAGATCGTCGGCCCGTTCGAATGGACGCCCACCATCAACGCTTATGGGCACGATTGCATGCTGATGGTCGTCTCGGCCGCCGGCGACCCCTCGAACGTCGACAATTTCACGGTCGGCGAGACCATCCCCGAGTGGCGGCTCGTCCCCAACGACAACAATATCGGGCAGCGCAACGTCGCCCCGGTCCCCGGCGGCGGCGGCGAGTCGGGCCTGGTCGCCGGGCTCGACCGCATCAGCTTCGTGGTCGGAAACCCCAATCCGCGGCGCGCTTGGATGACGATCGACGTGACGCTGCCCGAGGTCCTGCGCAAGCGGGGCTGGCGGATCGAGCTCGAGGGCGTCCCGGACAAGGGCTTCGATCTGGAGCCGGGCGCCAAGCGCGAGATCGTCATCGGCGTCCACCCGGGCGCCGAATTCGCGACCCGCGACATCCAGGCCAGCGCCGATCGCGATATCCAAATCGCGGTGCTTGGCGACGACAATGTCATCGGCGGGATGACCTACCGGCTGGATCCCGATATCCGGCAACCGTTCAACTCTCGCCCGGCTCATGGCGGCCACGGACAGGATCCGGAGCGGGGCGGGCCAATGCGATCGATGGTCACATGGCTGATCGTGGCCGCGCTCGCCATCGCCGCCATCATCGTCGCGCTGACGCGCTGGCCGATGTGGTGAGCCGTCGCTGGCCGGCCCGCGCGGGGCCGAAGCTCATCGCTCGCCCGAACGGCCGCGGCTCCCGCCCACCGCGGCTCGCGCCCCCAAAAAGCAAGCCCCGCCGGTCTGACCCGGCGGGGATTCCCTGAAAATGCGTGGTGAAGCGGGCTGACGGGGACGGCCCCTGTCAGAACGCCTCCCCCACCATCTCCTCGCTCTTTGCCCAGAGCGCCTTGGCCCGCTCGCCGTCCAGCGCATAAGCGCGGACGCCGCCGGTCATCGTGCCGCCCCCTTCGGTGACCTGGGCGACGTGGCAATCCTCGCAATATTTGCCGCCCACTTCGTCGGCAGGCGCGACCGCCGCGGCCCAGACCGAGGTGGCGGCCCCCTGGGGGATGGACTTGAACTCGAAGGCGGGGGCGCCCGCTTCGCGCTGGGCGTTGAGATTGTCGACCAGCGCCTGCATCGCGTCGGGCGAGAGATGGCGGCCGAGCTCGGTGGCGATGCCGCCCGGATGGACGGCGGCCGCGCGCACGCCCCGGCCCTTGTGGCGGCGGTCGAACTCGACCGCGAACAGGACGTTGGCGGTCTTCGAGCGGCCGTAGGCCAGGAAGGGCTCGTAGGGCGTGGTCTCGAAACCGGGATCGTCGAGGTCGACGTCGGAGAAGCGGTGGCCGGCCGACGCCAGGCTGACGAAGCGGCCGCCGTCGCGGATCAGGGACGCGATCCGGTTGACGAAGACGAAATGGCCGAGATGGTTGGTGCCGAACTGCGTCTCGAAGCCGTCGGCGGTCTTGCCCTTGGGCGTCGCCATGACGCCGGCATTGGCGATGACGATGTCGAACGTCTCGCCGGCGGCTTTGAGGGCGTCGGCGGCGGCGCGGACGCTGGCGAGCGAGCCCAGATCGAGCGCGATCAGCTCGATCCCCGTTATGCCGGCGGTGGCGGCGCGGGCCTTGTCGAGATCGCGGGCGGCGCCGACGACGCTGGCGCCGCGCGCGGTCAGCGCGCGAGCGGTCTCGACGCCGAGTCCGGCCGAGACGCCGGTGATGAGGACGCGCTTGCCGGCGAGGTCGATGCCGGCGAGAACCTCGTCGGTGGTGGATTTGGCGCCGAATAGGGTGGTCATTGGTCTTTCCTTAAGAGTTAAACGAGCGAGCAATCACTCATTTGGGGGACAAAAAATATCAGCGCGCGATCGCCTTCCAGAAGGTCTCGAAGCCGAGCGCGCGGTGATGGTCGTGGCGCCCGGGTTCCCGGGCGATGAAATCGAGCGTGATCTCGGCCAGCGCGTTGAGCAGGGCGCCGACATAATCGGCGGACTGGCCCGCGCCGCCATGGCCGGCCAGCGCCTCGCCGAGCACCGCCTTGAAGTCGGCGAACAGGGTCTCGCCGCAGCGCCGGCTCTCCGCGCCGATCCGGTCCGAGACCTTGAGCTGCTTGAGCGCCTTGCGCCGCGCCGGATTGGCCGCGCTCCAGTCGATCAGCCGGTCCCACATATGGCGGATGCGCTCGCGCGGAGGCAGGCCGGCGGGGACGTCGGCCAGCAGCGCCTTGGCCAGATCGCCCTCGATGTCGAGGAAGAGTGCGGCGAGCAGCGCGTCCTTGTCCGGGAAATAGGTGAAGAGCGTGCCCTCGGCGACGCCCGCTTTCCGCGCGATCTTGGCGGTCGGCGCGCTCGTCCCCAGCGCCGCCACCAATTCGGCGGCGGCGGCGAGGATCGCGTCTTTCTTGTCGTCGCTGAGCGGGCGGGCCATGGTTCCGAATCATTATTGAGTGAGTGTTCGCTCATTTATAGGAATGCATGCGATCCACGTCAAGGGCCGGGGCAAAAGCGGCTCAGCGCGGTACTTCGTAGAGGCCGAGCTGGACCTCGCGATCCCCGCTATTGCCATTGATCGATATCGTGCGCGGGACCAGCCAGCGGCGGCGATCGGCGGTGACCCGGCAGCTCGCGTCGAGCGGGTTGCCCGCGCCGCAGCTGAACGGCGGGAAGGGCAGCCGCGCGACCACCTGGCCGCCGGCATCGGCGAGCAAAGCCGTCTCGGGCCGCCAGTCGGGAAACATGAAGCCGCCATTGGGAGCGAGCAGATCGACGTTGGGGCTGGCTTCGATCCGCCGCACCGTCCCGTCCATCGCCACCCGGAGCGATTCGCCGCGATTGGCGTAATCGAGCTGGAGGCGCAGCCGGACCTCCGGGCGGCCCTGCTCGTCGAGCGCGCCGACCGCCCAGGCGTTCATCGCCTCGAACCGGTGAAGGTCGCGGCGCTCGGCGAGGTCGCGGACCGTGCAGGGCCGAAGCGACGCCGCGCCCACCGTCCGCCCGCAGATCAAGGCGAAGAAGCGATCGCCCGCGCGGATCGGATCGATGCTGGTGAAGCCGTCATAGGCCTGGCCGAGATCGAAGTCGCGCCAGCTGCCGAGGGCGATGTCGAAGACATGGAACGCGTCGCCCGGTATCTCGCGCCAGACGCAAAAATCCTTGTCGAACGGCATGCAGGAGCGCTCGGAGGCGAGCGGCGGACCGGCGGCGCGATGGATGGTGAAGGGCGGCGCCCTGCCCTCGACCCAATGGTTCGGCCCGACGCGCCCGATGTCGGCAAGGCCGGGCACCGGGCGGATCGTCCCGCTGGCGAAATCGAGCGCGCCAAAGGCATCCGACCAGTCGCGGCGTCGATATTCGACCAGGAAAGGTCGCCGAAGCGGCGGATCCGATCCAGCGCCATGATGTCCATCACCGTCTGGCTGCGGGTGCTGCCGTCGGCGAGGTTGAGCAGGATCAGCTGGTTCTGGTGGACGATCACGGCCGCGACGTCGCCCAGGATCATCGCCTTGCCATTGGGAAAGCCGCCGGCGCCGCCCGGCCGATCGGTCCAGTCGACCCGCCTGATCTCGCGCCCGTCGGCGCCGTCCCAGAGCTGGATCGTGCCCAAGGTGGAGACGGTGATCACGCGCGATCCGTCCGCATTCATGTCATAGGCCTGGAAGCCGCATTCCTGCCACGGCTCGCCATCGCCATCAACGCCGATGCAATCGGGCGAGCGGATCGTCCAGAGGGGCGCGACGGTGGGCGTCTCGGCATGGCCGAAGGCGGGCGCGGCGGCGAGCAGGGCAAAGGCGACGAGAGTGGCGAGCCGGCGCATGAGGCGACCCTGCCGGATAAAGGCCGGCGCCGCAACGCATTGACTTTCGCCGCTATCCCGCTAGATGCGCGCCTTCGCTTGCAGGCTTTCGGCCCGCTCGCGTTCCGTCCGAGACAGTTGGCGGGGGCGTTTCGGCCCTCTTAATCTCCAGCCTAGACGGGGAACAGTTTTGATCCCGCCCCGCGTGCGAATTGCGTGGCCGGACCCGCCGAAGCTTTTCGGCCTCAACTCTCCCCATCGGACTCAATACCGCGCACGGCGGATGGTCCGCCGCGCGAAATGTGGAGAGCAATATGGATCGTGCTCAGAAGAGAGAAACGGTCGCCGCGCTCAAGCAGACGTTCAACGAGACCAGCGTGGTGGTCGTCACCCGCAATCTCGGCCTCACGGTGGCCCAGTCCACCGATCTGAGGAACCGGATGCGCGATGCCGGCGCCGCCTACAAGGTCACCAAGAACCGGCTGGCGCTGATCGCGCTGGAGGGCACCGCCTACGCGCCGCTCAGCGATTTGCTGACGGGGCCGACGGCGCTCGCCACCTCGACCGACCCGGTCGCCGCAGCCAAGGCCGCGGTCGATTTCGCCAAGACCAACGATCGTCTCGAGATCGTCGGCGGGGCGATGGGCGCGACGCTGCTCAACGCCGAGGGTGTCAGGGCGCTCGCCGCGCTGCCGTCGCTCGACGAGCTGCGCGCCAAGGTCATCGGCCTCATCCAGGCGCCGGCGACCAAGATCGCGCGGACGATCAGCGAGCCCGGCGCCCAGCTGGCCCGCGTCATCGGCGCTTATGCCGCCAAAGAAGCGGCCTGACCTTCTCGAATAGAACACAACCTTTGGGCCCGCGCGGCCCGCAGACAACGAAAAACGGAGACTTAAAATGGCAGACATCAACACCCTCGTCGAGAAGCTCAGCGAGCTGACCGTCCTCGAAGCCGCCGACCTCGCCAAGGCGCTGGAAGAGAAATGGGGCGTCTCGGCCGCCGCCGCGGTCGCCGCCGGCCCCGCCGCCGCCGCCCCCGCCGAAGCGGTCGAGGAGCAGACCGAGTTCGACGTCATCCTCACCGGCGACGGCGGCAAGAAGATCAACGTGATCAAGGAAGTCCGCGCCATCACCCAGCTCGGCCTCGGCGAAGCCAAGGCGCTGGTCGAGGGCGCGCCCAAGGCGGTCAAGGAAGGCGTCTCCAAGGCCGAGGCCGAGGAGATCAAGAAGAAGATCGAGGACGCCGGCGGCACCGTCGAGCTTAAATAGGCTTCTTCGCCTTCGCGACGAACGAAAGGGCGGCTCCTCACGGGGCCGCCCTTTTTCGTCGAGCCCCGGCTTGACCCTTGTTCGGAATTGTCCGAACTATCGGGCGATGGACGTCTTCCCCGCCCTTTCCAATCCCGTCCGCCGCGACATCCTCGCCTTGCTGCGCGACGGCGATCGGACGGCGGGCGAGATCGCCGCGCATTTCGCGCTGACCAAGCCGACCCTGTCGGGCCATTTCAACGTGCTCAAGGCGGCGGGGCTGGTGCTCACCGAGCGGCGCGGCACCCAGATCCTCTACAGCCTCAACCTGTCGCTGCTCGAAGGCGCCTTGCTCGGGCTGATGCGGCGGGTGTCGCGCGACGGCGCGGCGACGGACGAGCCATGGTCGTTCGGCAAGCGCGGCTGACCGCCCGCCTGCTGCTCGCGACGATCTTCGCGCTGGCCCTGTGGTCGCTGCTCAGGTTCGGACCGGAGCATTTGCTGCCGGCACGCCTGCCCGGCGGCGCGCCCGAGGCCGTCTGGCGGGCGGCCCTGCGCTATCCGGGCGCGGCCCTGCTTTGGACCTTCCTCTACGAAGCCGCCGCGCGGATGCCGCGCTGGCGCCGCAACATCGTGCGCGCGGGCAATGTCTTCGCCACCGCATGGATCGGGACGATGACGCTGATCCTTGCCATTCAGGCAACCGCTTTGGCCGCGGCATCGGGCTATCCGGTCGACCGCAGCGCGGCGCTGTCGGCGGTGATCGGGCTGCTGCTGCTGTTTCGCGCCAATCTCCTGCCCAAGTCGCGGCCGGCCTGGTTCAACGGGGTCGCGCTGCCGGTCTTCGCCGGGCGGAGCGACGTCTGGCGCCGCGTACATCGCGCCTCCGCCTGGCGCCTGATCGGGATCGCGGCGGTCGCCCTGCTCCTCGCCGCTCTCCGGCCCGCCGGCATCGACCCGCTCTATCCGATCACGCTCCTGCTCCTCGCCGAGCTCATTGCCGCTTCGGCACACGGCTGGATTTTGGGACGGTTGCGCTAAATCTATTTCGGTATATTCCTAATTTGTCTCTACCCTAATTAGGAGTCGCCGATGAGCCCCGCCGCAATCTGGCGCGCCGTTGCCGGGATGGCCGCGCACCGGCCCCTTCTCTTCTTCCTCGTCAGCCTCCTTCTCGCGGGCACGAATCTGATGCTCTGGCGGATGGGGGCCTATGACGGCGGCGCGGCGCAGGCCGGCGCCGGCGCCAGAATAGCCTTCCTGGCCGCTAAGCTGGTCGTGCTGCTCGTCTGGGCGCTGCTGGCCCTGCGTCTCGTCCAGACGCCGGACGCGCCGGCCGGCGAGGCGCTGCGCCTCGACCGGAGACAGGCGGGGTGGATTGCGGGCGTGCTGCTTCTCCTGCCGTTTCTTTTCGGGCTGAGGATCGCGCTGACCCGGCTGGCCGGGCTCGCCGTCCCGGATCCACGCATGGCCCTGATCGCCGCGCTCATCCTCTATCTCGCCGTCTCGCTGGCCCTGCTGGTTCGCCTGCTGCCGGCCTGGATCGGCGTGCTGCTCGGCGATCGCGCGGCCTCCCTCGCCTGGTCGTGGCGCGCCACGAAGGGATATGTCGTCCGTTCGGTGCTGCTGGTCATGGCCGCGATCGCGCCGGCCGCTGCCCTGCATATCGGCCTAAACCTGTTCTGGATGGCCAACGCGCCCCTCCTGCGCGCGGCGCTCCTGCTCGCCGACGGCGGCGCCATGGCCCTGCTGATGGCGATCGCCATGGCGAGCTATCGCGCCCTCTATCTGCGCGCGAAGAGCTAGCGCTTCACGAAAAAGGGCGGCCCCTTTCGGAGCCGCCCTTCCCTCGCTTGAGCGGTGAGCCTGCTAGACGCGCTCGGGCTCGCCGTAGAGCCTGGCCTCGACATTCTCGCGCAGGCCCGACGAGCCGTCGACCCGGAACGGCTGGAGCTCGCTGCCGTCCTCCTCGGGCACGCCGACCGCGAAGCTCGCATGCATGCGGCCCTCGCTGCCGTCGGGCAGGGTGTAGCGGGCGTCGGCGACCACGACCGGCAGCACCGGCGCATCGAGACCGTCCTTGGACATGGCGATCTTCGCCTCCATGCGGGCGCCGTCGCCCGCGGCGATGTCAACCGTATTGTGGGTCGCATCGGCGGACGGCTCGATCAGCGAGCGCTCCATCTCGCTGCCCTCGCCGGCGGCGACGACCCAGGTTGAGATCCGCACGTCCCTGGCCGGCACCGAGCCGGTATTGCCGACGGTCAGCTCGAACTCTACGATGGCATTGTCGCGGCTGGTCCCGGCGCGCACCGGGCGCAACAGGAACTCGATCCACGGGCGGCCGGCGACCGGCGTCGAATCGGCGGCGAGCGCCTCGATGTCGGCGGCATCGGACTCGACGAGCTCGACCTCCTCGATCGAAGCGGCGCTGACGACGTCGCTCGTGTCCTCGACGGTCTCTGCGACCGGCGTGCGGATGAAGGTCGGCTCGGGCGCGAAGGGCGCGCCGGCCAGGGCGGGCTCGGCATAAGGCGCGGCGGGCGCCTGCTCAAGGGGAGCCTCGACAAAGGCCTCCTCATAATAGTCCTCGGCCGGACGGCGGCGGCGGAAGGCGAGGAAGCCGAGCGCGAGGATCAGCAGAGCGGCGGCGCCGAGGATGAAGGGCAGCATCGACCGCGTCGCGGCCGGCTGCTGGGCCGGAGGCGCGGGCTGGACGGTGGGGGCCGGCGCGGCCGGAGCCTCGGCGACGGCGGGAGCCGGCGTCTCGGCGATCGGCGCGGGGGTCGGAGCCGGTGCCGCAGTGGCAGCGGGAGCCGGAGCGGCGACGCGAGGCGCCGGCGCCCGGGCAATATTGCGGGCCGGAGCCGCCGGACGGGCGGCGCGCGGCGTCGTGCGCGCCTGCGGCGCCGGCGTGACGCGCGGCGCCGGGGCGGCGGCGACCGGCGGCGCGGTCACCACCGGCGGCGGTGCGGTGATGGTCGGCGGCGGCGCCGAAATCACCGGCGCGGGAGCAGGCGCCGTGGTCGTCTGCGCGAAAACTGGCGCGGTTGAAAAAGCGAGGGCGGCGAACAGCGCGGCCTTCGCGGGGCGAAGCGGGTTGAGGGGCTGTTTCATATCAGGGGCACAACGACTTCACGGGTCAAAAGGCTCCGCCCGTCGCGGCCGGTGCGTCGAATTGGTCGGAGTCAGCGGCGAAACGAAATGGTGCGTGTCACCCTGACGGAGAGGGCAGCGAAGTCTTTCACCTCTGAGTCATCCCGAAGGCCGGGACCCATGAACACCGCCGACTCAAAAAAGGCAGTCGTCAACGCCGCTCGTCGAATTCCGAGTTCATGGGTCCCGGCCTTCGCCGGGATGACTCGCGTTTCGCTCAGACGAAGCCCAGGTTCCAGGTGCTCGGATTGTAATTGTTGATGTTGGGCAGGACGGTCGGCATCTGGCCGGCGCCGACTCCGAACCAGCTCGCCAGGGTGGCGCCATATTGGTCGACCGAGAGCGCGGGGAGCAGCCGGCCCTGCCCCACGTCGTCGGGGCCGTTATTGGCGACGGCCGGCGGCGGCCCGTAAAAGTCGCGGCCGTGAACGGCGCCGCCCATGGCGAAATGGATCGAGCCCCAGCCATGGTCCGAGCCGTTGGCGTTGGAGGTGAGCGTGCGGCCGAAATCGGACGCGGTGAAGGCGGTGACCTTGTCGGCGATATTGAGCTCGACCATGGCGTCGTGGAAGGCGCGCATGCCGCCGCCCAGCCGGGTCATCAGGGTCGGATGGGCGGTGAGGATCGAATCGTGCGTGTCGAAGCCGCCCAGCGACACGAAGAAGACCTGCCGCTTGGCCCCCAATTCCTGCGACACCGAGATCAGGCGGGCGACGATGCGCAATTGGTCGGCGAGCGGATTGCCGGCCGGGAAAGGCGTGGCGATGGCTGGGCCGGCGCCCAATGCGGCGCTGACCTGGGCCTGGAGATCGAGCGAGCGCTTGGTCACCCGGCTATGCTCGTCCTCGAAGAGATGCGCGCGCGGCTGGGTCATCAGTGCGCGCAACGTGCTCATCCCGGCAGCCGATCCGAACAGATTGGCGCCGTTGTTGAGCAAGGGCACCGGCCCGGTGGTGGTGACTCCATATTGGACAGCGGTCTTGCCCGACAGGAAGACGCTGTTGCCGGACGCGTTGATGCAGGTCAGCGTGGCGGTGCCGTTGCCGGCCTGGAGCAGATCGCCGATCCGCCCGCCCCAGCCGGAGGTCGCGCCTTCGGGATTGGAGGCCTGCCAGAAGCTCTGCTGGTCGTTGTGGCTGAAGAGCTTGGGCGGCAGCGGCACGCTCTTGTTGGTGTAATTGGTCTTGCTGGTCGGCTGGATCAAAGTGCCGACGTTGAGCAGCACCGCGAGCCGGCCGGCGTCGAACAGGGGGATGAGCGGAAGGAGGCCCGGCGCGAGCGCATATTGACGGCCGCCGGCAAGGCCGGTGTTGGGGAAGAGGATGGTCTGGGCAAGGGAATCGCGGGTGTGGGCGATCGTGCCCCTGAGGTTGGCATAGAGATCGTAGGAGGGCTGGTCGTAGGGGGTGACCGTGTTGGCATAATCGTTGCCGCCGAACAGGAAGACGCAGACCAGCGCCTTATAGTCGCTTGCGGTGGCGGCCGCGGCCTCGCCGATCGCGGCGAGGTTCATGACGAAAGGCGAGGCGCCGCCCATGATAGAGACGGCGGCGGCGCGCTTCAGGAAGGCGCGGCGGGACTGGTCCATGCTCATGCCGCCATCCTCATTTCTGCACCAGATATTCGGGCGCGGCCAGGGTGAGCAGGACCGCGGTATAGACCCGGTTCAGCGGCCCGCCGACCGAGCCGATCGCGATCGCGTCGACCGCGGTCCGGATGCTGGTCTTGGTGGCGGCGCCGAGCGCGGCGCCGAGCAGGATGTCGACCTCGTCGACCAGGGTCGCGCTATTGTCGGCGAGCGCGACCATGTCGGCATAATCGGCCCGAAAATCGCCGGTGCCGGTGGTGGTCAGCACCGCCATGTAGTTGACGTAGGCGATCACCGACGGCTCGTTGGTGATCTGGAATTCGGGCGCGACCAGGCCGGCGGTGGCGATGGCGCTGTTTGGCGGCGTGTAGCCCGGGCGGAAGAAGTTGAACACGGAGGGGCTTCGGCCCGGGCTCTGGCCGAGCCGGTTGGCGGTCGACGAGGTGTCGCCGATCGGCCAGGCACCGGAGGGCGAATTGGCGTTGAACGAACGCGCCCAGCCGGTCAGCCGCATCACCGGCTCGCGCAATTTGCCGTAGCTGGCGGCGGCCGATGGCGTGCGCGCCTCGGCGTCGAGCAGGATGGCGCGGACCACGGCCCTCAAGTCGCCGCGCACGCCGCTGCCATTATTGGCGAACACCGCCGAGATCCGGCCGACATAGGCAAGGCTGGGATTGGAGGTGACGAGGCGCTGGATCAGCTGCCTGGAGATGAAGGGCGGCACATTGGGGTGGGCGAAGATCGCGTCGAGCGCGAGGCTCAGGCTCTGCGGACCGGCGGTGCCGGCGGGGATCGTAGTGCCGAGGAAGGTCTTGGCGCCGGTCTCGTGCTGGGCCGGAGCGTTGACCATCGGCAGCCGCATCCGGTCGGGCGTCGTGTTGTCGGCATTGGCGATGTTCCAGCCGGTGAAGACCCGGGCGAGGCCGGTAATGTCGTCCTGCGTGTAGGTCTCGGCCGCGGCGCCGCCCTGGAGGCTGCCGTCTGCGTTCAGCTTCAGGAGGCCGATGGTGAAGAGCTGCATGCTCTCGCGGGCGTAATTCTCGTCGGGGACGGCGCCGGTGGCGGGGTTGGCCTTCCGGTTGCCGGCGAAGGTCAGATAATAGCCCATGGCGACGTTGGTCGAGATCGCCTGCAGCAAAGCGCGGTAATTGCCGAAGGCGTTGTCGAGCAGCAGATCGGCATAAGCGGCGACCGCGAACTGGCGCCAGGGCACGTTGACCCCGTCTATGCCGACGACGAGGAAATCGAGCAGGGCCATGCCGACGCGCTGGCGCAATTGATCGGCGCTGGCGATGAGCTGGCGCCACATCACCGGATCGAAGCCGGCCTGATTGTTCTGGGTCGCGACGGTGGCATAGCCGGCCTGGACCAGCCAATCCCAGTGTGAGATGGCGCGCGGCATTGCGAACTGGGCGTCGAGCCAGGCGTCGTAGCCCTGCGCCGCGACCTGATCGACATTGGCCTTGCTTGCGCCCATCGCCGCCTGCGACAGGAAGCGGGCGGCCTGGGCGCGGGTCGGCAGGGCCACGGGCGGCGGCGACGGCGCCGGCGCGGGCGGGGCCGGCGCGGTCCCGCCGCCGCCTCCACAGGCGGCAAGGCCGAGGGTGACGCCGAGCGCGGCGAGATTGGGCGGCGTGACCGGGGTTTCGGGCGCGGCGCCGGGCTCGGGCTCGAGGCCGATCGGGAGGGCGTTCTCCCGTCCTACGGCAATGGCGGATTCCCCGTCGGCCATAAGGCCCTCCCCTTGCCTAACGCGACCGGGGACTTTTCCCTTCGGTGCGTGAAGCATAAGTATAGAGGAAGGCTGAATCGCGGGTAAGCCTCGTTTACATTTGGCGACACTTTTTGCGGGGCTTGCCACGACATGCCGGCCGGCCATAGGCTCGGAGCCAATCGGGAGGACGATGATTGTGGGCGCCATTCTCATCCTGTCCGCGCTCGCGGCCGCGCAGGCTGCAAGCGCCGAAACGGCGGAGACGGTGTTCGCCTGCTCGTTCGGGGCGCGGCGGGTCGAGATCGTGCGCGACGGCGGGCGGCTGACCTACCGGTTCGGACGGCCGGGCCGGCCGGAGCTGGTGCTGGCCGGCGACGCCGCCAGCGGCACCCTTTTCTACCACCGCACCGTCTATGCGCGCGGCGAGGACCAGACGCTTCGCTTCACGAGCGGCGACTTCTCCTACGTGATCTTCAACGGCTGGTCGGGGCCCAACCGCTCCCTTGAGGGCGCGCGCGACGATTCGGGCCTGCTGGTGCTGCGCGGCGGCCGCGTGATCCGCCGGATGACCTGCCGAGAGGGCGGGGATTTCCTCGAAAATCCGCTCTTCTTCACGCTGCCCCAGGATGCGGACAATCTGGCCCCCGGGTCCTAAGCGCCCCCTTTACATCCCCCGCCCCCGCCCCTATATCGCGCCCCTCACCACAGAGGTTCGGAACAGGTCGCGCCGTCGCGCAGCGCGTCCCACGCATTGGGCTTCTGGGGTTTCATAGACGCTGAAGCTGCGATTCCCGACTGGGAATCCGCGGCTTTTTGCGTTTGGGGCGCACCTAGACATTCCGCTCCCGGCCGGCGCCGGGACGACGACAAGAGGCTCAAAACCCACATGGCGACCAAGGCAGCTCCGGCCCCCGAAATGAGGCCCACCGCATCCAAGCGCATCCGCAAGATCTTCGGCAACATCCACGAAGTCTCGGAAATGCCGAACCTCATCGAGGTGCAGCGCGAGAGCTATGAGCAATTCCTCCGCTCGCGGCCGCAGGACGGCTATGTGTCGGGCCTCGAGAAGACGCTGCGCAGCGTCTTCCCGATCCGCGATTTCGCCGGCACCGCCGAATTGGATTTCGTCCATTACGAGCTGGAAGATCCGAAATATGACACCGACGAGTGCCGCCAGCGCGGCATGACCTATGCGGCGCCGATGCGGGTGACGCTGCGGCTGATCGTGTTCGAGGTCGATCCCGATACGGAAACCCGCTCCGTTTTGGATATCAAGGAGCAGGACGTCTACATGGGCGACATGCCGCTGATGACGAAGAACGGCACGTTCATCGTCAACGGCACCGAGCGCGTGATCGTCTCCCAGATGCACCGCTCGCCGGGCGTGCTCTTCGACCATGACCGCGGCAAGACCCACGCCTCGGGCAAATATCTCTTCGCGGCGCGCGTGATCCCCTATCGCGGCTCGTGGCTCGATTTCGAGTTCGACGCCAAGGACATCGTCAACGTCCGCATCGACCGCAAGCGCAAGCTGCCGGTGACGGCGCTGCTGCACGCGCTCGGCCTGTCGAGCGAGGAGATCCTCAACACCTTCTACGATCGCGTCACCTTCGTTCGCGGCCCGGGGAAAAAAGAGGGCGGCGGCTGGCTGATCCCCTATTTGTCCGAGCAATGGCGCGGCCAGAAGCCCGCCTTCGACATCGCCGACGGCAAGACCGGCGAGGTCATCTTCCCCGCCGGCCAGAAGATCAGCCCGCGCGCGGCCAACAAGGCGGCCAAGGACGGGCTGGCCGAGCTGATGATCCCGACCGAGGAGATTTTCGGCCGCTACAGCGCCTATGACCTGGTCAACGACAAGACCGGCGAAATCTATATCGAAGCGGGCGACGAGCTTTCCCCCGAAAATCTCGAGAAGCTCGACCAGGCCGGCATCGACCGGCTGGAGCTGCTCGACATCGACCACACCAATACCGGCGCCTGGATCCGCAACACGCTGAAGGCCGACAAGGCCGAGGACCGCGACCAGGCCCTGAGCGACATCTACCGGGTGATGCGCCCGGGCGAGCCGCCGACGCGCGAGACCGCGGAGTCGCTGTTCGCCGGCCTGTTCTTCGATCCCGAGCGCTACGACCTTTCGGCCGTCGGCCGGGTCAAGCTCAACATGCGCCTCGAGCTAGACGTCGAGGATACGGTGACGACGCTCCGCAAGGAGGACATCATCGCGGTGGTGAAGACCCTGGTCGGCCTCAAGGACGGCAAGGGCGAGATCGACGACATCGACAATCTCGGCAACCGCCGGGTGCGTTCGGTCGGCGAATTGCTCGAGAACCAGTATCGCGTCGGCCTGCTCCGCATGGAGCGCGCGGTGAAGGAGCGGATGAGCTCGGTCGACGTCTCGACCGTGATGCCGAACGACCTGATCAACGCCAAGCCGGCGGTCGCCGCGGTGCGCGAATTCTTCGGCTCCTCGCAGCTGTCGCAGTTCATGGACCAGACCAACCCGCTCTCCGAAGTGACGCACAAGCGCCGCGTCTCGGCCTTGGGCCCCGGCGGTCTCACCCGCGAGCGCGCGGGCTTCGAGGTCCGCGACGTCCATCCGACCCATTATGGCCGGATCTGCCCGATCGAGACTCCCGAAGGGCCGAATATCGGCCTGATCAACTCGCTCGCCTCGTTCAGCCGGGTCAACAAATACGGCTTCATCGAGACGCCCTACCGCAAGGTCATCGACCATAAGGTGACCAAGGACGTCGTCTATCTCTCGGCGATGGAGGAGGCCAAGCATACGATCGCGCAGGCCAATGCCGATCTCGCCAAGGACAACAGCTTCGGCGAGGAGATCGTCTCCTCGCGGCGCGCGGGAGAATTCCTGATGGCGCCGCGCGAGACGATCACCCTGATGGACGTCAGCCCCAAGCAGCTGGTGTCCGTGGCCGCGTCGCTGATCCCATTCCTGGAGAACGATGACGCCAACCGCGCCCTGATGGGCTCGAACATGCAGCGCCAGGCGGTGCCTTTGATCCGCGCCGAGGCGCCGTTCGTCGGCACCGGCATGGAAGAGACGGTCGCCCGCGATTCCGGCGCCGCCATCGCCGCCCGCCGCACCGGAATCGTCGACCAGGTCGACGCCGCCCGCATCGTCGTGCGGGCGACGGACGACGTCGAGGCCGGCAAGTCCGGCGTCGACATCTACACGCTGATGAAGTTCCAGCGCTCCAACCAGAACACCTGCATCAACCAGCGTCCGCTGGTGAAGAAGGGCGATCTGGTCCGCGCCGGCGACGTCATCGCCGACGGCCCCTCGACCGACCTCGGCGAGCTCGCTTTGGGCCGTAACGTGCTCGTCGCGTTCATGCCCTGGAACGGCTACAACTTTGAGGATTCGATCCTGATTTCCGAGCGGATCGTGAAGGACGACGTCTTCACCTCGATCCACATCGAAGAGTTCGAGGTCATGGCCCGCGACACCAAGCTCGGGCCGGAGGACATCACCCGCGACATCCCGAACGTCGGCGAGGAGGCGCTTCGCAACCTCGACGAGGCGGGCATCGTCTATATCGGCGCCGAAGTGGAGCCGGGCGACATATTGTGCGGCAAGATCACGCCGAAGGGCGAGAGCCCGATGACGCCGGAGGAGAAGCTCCTTCGCGCCATCTTCGGCGAGAAAGCCAGCGACGTGCGCGACACCTCGCTGCGCCTGCCGCCGGGCGTCCAGGGCACGGTGGTCGAGGTCCGGGTGTTCAACCGCCACGGCATCGACATCGACGACCGTACGCGCGCCATCCAGACCGAGGAGAAGGACCGCCTCCGCAAGGACGCCGAGGACGAGCGCGCCATCCTGAAGCGCTCCTCCTATGCCCGCCTGCGCGAGATGCTTCTGCGCCAGACCGCCACCGCGGCGCCCAAGGGCGTCAAGAAGGGCGGCGTGATCGACGCCGAGACGCTGGACAGCGTCGAGCCCCACGAATGGTGGAAGTTCGCGGTCAAGGACGACAAGCGCCAGGCCGATCTGGAAGCGGTCCGCGCCCAATATGAGGAAGCCGAAGGCGTGATCCGCCGCCGGCTCGAGGACCGCATCGAAAAGCTCGAGCGCGGCGACGAGCTGCCCCCGGGCGTGCTCAAGATGGTCAAGGTTTTCGTCGCGGTGAAGCGCAAGCTGCAGCCGGGCGACAAGATGGCAGGCCGCCACGGCAATAAGGGCGTCATCTCCCGGATCCTTCCGGAAGAGGACATGCCCTTCCTCGAGGACGGCACCGCGGCCGACATCGTGCTCAACCCGCTGGGCGTGCCGAGCCGGATGAACGTCGGGCAGATCTTCGAGACCCATCTGGGCTGGGCCGCGCGCGGCCTCGGCAAGCAGGTCGCGGCGTTGCTCGACGACATCTATGCCAAGGGCAAGCCGGCCGGCTCCGCCGACACCAAGCCGCTCCGTTCGAAGCTGAAGGAAATCTACGGCAAGAATTATCATGCCGAGCTGGACGGACGCGACGAGGAGCAGGTGATGGAGCTTGCCGTCCATCTGCGCGGCGGCATTCCGATGGGCACACCGGTGTTCGACGGGGCCAAGGAAGCCGATGTCGCCGACATGCTGGAGATGGCCGGGCTCGACGTTTCGGGCCAGGTGACGCTCTTCGACGGGCGCACCGGCGAGGCGTTCGACCGCAAGGTGACGGTGGGCTATATCTACATGCTCAAACTGCACCATCTGGTCGACGACAAGATCCACGCGCGTTCGATCGGCCCGTACAGCCTGGTCACCCAGCAGCCGCTGGGCGGCAAGGCCCAGTTCGGCGGCCAGCGCTTCGGTGAGATGGAGGTCTGGGCGCTCCAGGCCTACGGCGCGGCCTACACGCTGCAGGAAATGCTGACGGTGAAGTCGGACGACGTGATCGGCCGCACCAAGGTCTACGAGGCGATCGTCAAGGGCGACGACACGTTCGAGGCCGGCATTCCCGAGAGCTTCAACGTGCTCGTCAAGGAGATGCGCTCGCTGGGCCTCAACGTCGAGCTGAACTCGATCGTCGGCGAGGACGACGAGGAGCAGCAGCAGCTGGCGGCGGAGTAAGGGAGCGGGCGCGTGTGCGCCCCTCCCCCACCCGCACCGCAGAAGAATTTCCCCTGAAAGGGACGACAAGATGAACGAGATGACCAACTTCGCGAACCCGGTGGCCAAGCCGGAGACGTTCGACCAGATCAAGATCGGCATCGCCTCGCCGGAGCGCATCCGCTCCTGGTCGTTCGGCGAGATCAAGAAGCCCGAGACCATCAACTACCGCACGTTCAAGCCCGAGCGCGACGGCCTGTTCTGCGCACGCATCTTCGGTCCGATCAAGGATTATGAGTGCCTGTGCGGCAAGTATAAGCGCATGAAATACAAGGGCATCGTCTGCGAGAAGTGCGGCGTCGAAGTCACCGTCTCGAAGGTCCGCCGCGAGCGGATGGGCCATATCGAGCTGGCCGCGCCGGTCGCCCATATCTGGTTCCTGAAGTCGCTGCCGAGCCGCATCGGCCTGCTGCTCGACATGCAGCTCAAGCAGCTCGAGCGCGTGCTCTATTTCGAGAGCTACATCGTCACCGAGCCGGGCCTGACCCCGCTCGAGAAGTACACCTTGCTCACCGAGGACGAGCTGCTCGACGCGCAGGACGAGCATGGCGAGGACGCCTTCACCGCCGGCATCGGCGCCGAGGCGGTCAAGCAGATGCTGATCGACCTCGACCTCGAGGGCGAGCGCGAGGCTCTGCTCAAGGAGCTGGCCGAGACCAAGTCCGAGCTGAAGCCCAAGAAGATCATAAAGCGGCTCAAAGTCGTCGAGAGCTTCCTGGAATCCGGCAACCGGCCGGAATGGATGATCCTCGACGTGGTTCCGGTGATCCCGCCCGAGCTTCGCCCGCTGGTGCCGCTCGACGGCGGCCGCTTCGCCACGTCCGATCTCAACGATCTCTACCGCCGCGTCATCAACCGCAACAACCGCCTGAAGCGGCTGATGGAGCTGCGCGCGCCGGACATCATCGTGCGCAACGAGAAGCGCATGCTGCAGGAGGCGGTCGACGCTCTGTTCGACAATGGCCGCCGCGGCCGCACGATCACGGGCGCCAACAAGCGGCCGCTCAAGTCGCTCAGCGACATGCTGAAGGGCAAGCAGGGCCGCTTCCGCCAGAATCTGCTCGGCAAGCGCGTCGATTATTCGGGCCGCTCGGTGATCGTCACCGGGCCTGAGCTCAAGCTCCACCAGTGCGGGCTCCCGAAGAAGATGGCGCTCGAGCTGTTCAAGCCGTTCATCTATTCGCGGCTCGACGCCAAGGGCCTGTCGATGACGCTCAAGCAGGCCAAGAAGTGGGTCGAGAAGGAGCGCAAGGAAGTCTGGGACATCCTCGACGAGGTGATCCGCGAGCATCCGGTGCTGCTCAACCGCGCGCCGACGCTGCACAGGCTCGGCATCCAGGCATTCGAGCCGGTGCTGATCGAGGGCAAGGCGATCCAGCTCCACCCGCTGGTCTGCGCGGCGTTCAACGCCGATTTCGACGGCGACCAGATGGCCGTGCACGTCCCGCTGAGCCTCGAGGCGCAGCTGGAAGCGCGCGTGCTGATGATGTCGACCAACAACATCCTCTCGCCCGCCAACGGCAAGCCGATCATCGTGCCCTCGCAGGACATGGTGCTTGGCCTCTATTACCTCTCCATGGAGCGGGACGGCGAGCCGGGCGAAGGCGCGCTCATCTCCGACATGGCCGAGGTCCACCAGGCGCTTCAGGTCGGCGCGGTGACGCTCCACACCAAGATCGTCAGCCGGGTCCCGCAGACCGACGAGCAGGGCAAGGCCTATATGAAGCGGGTCGAGACCACGCCCGGGCGAATGCTGCTCGGCGAGACCCTGCCGCAGAGCCACAAGGTGCCGTTCGAGACCGTCAACCGGCTTCTCACCAAGAAGGAGATCGCCGACGTCATCGACATCGTCTACCGGCACACCGGCCAGAAGGAGACCGTCCTGTTCGCCGACGCGATCATGGGGCTTGGCTTCCGTCACGCCTTCAAGGCCGGCATCTCGTTCGGCAAGGACGACATGATCATCCCGCACGAGAAGATCGGGCTGGTCGACGAGACCCGCGCGCTCGTCAAGGATTACGAGCAGCAATATCAGGACGGCCTGATCACCCAGCAGGAAAAATACAACAAGGTGATCGACGCCTGGAGCCGCTGCGGCGACCAGGTCGCCAACGCGATGATGGAGAAGATCAAGGCGCAGCCGATCGGCGAGGATGGCCGGATGGCGCAGATCAACTCGATCTACATGATGGCCCATTCCGGCGCCCGCGGTTCGCAGGCGCAGATGAAGCAGCTCGCCGGCATGCGCGGCCTGATGGCCAAGCCGTCGGGCGAGATCATCGAGACGCCGATCATCTCGAACTTCAAGGAAGGCCTCACCGTCCTTGAATATTTCAACTCCACCCACGGCGCCCGCAAGGGCCTCGCGGACACGGCGCTGAAGACGGCCAATTCGGGCTACCTCACCCGCCGCCTGGTCGACGTCAGCCAAGATTGCGTCGTCGTCGAGGAGGATTGCAAGACCGAGAACAGCCTCGACATGCGCGCCATCGTCCAGGGCGGCGCGACCATCGCGTCGCTCGGGGAGCGTATCCTTGGCCGGACGCCTGCCGAGGACGTGGTCGATTCCAAGACCGGCGACACGATCGTCAAGGAAGGCGAGCTGATCGACGAGGCCGCCGCGCTCAGGATCGACGAGATCGGCATCCAGTCGGTGCACATCCGCTCGCCGCTCGTCTGCGAGAGCGAGCATGGCGTCTGCGGCAAATGCTACGGGCGCGATCTTGCCCGCGGCACGCCGGTCAATATCGGCGAGGCGGTCGGCGTGATCGCCGCCCAGTCGATCGGCGAGCCGGGCACGCAGCTCACGATGCGGACCTTCCATATCGGCGGCGCCGCCCAGCTCAACGAGACGTCGAGCCTGGAAGCGGTGGCGGACGGCACGGTCGAGTTCCGCGATTTGCCGACCATCATGGATGCCCGCGGGCGCCGGGTCGCGATGTCGCGCTCGGGCGAGGTCGCGATCGTCGACATGGACGGCCGCGAGCGTTCGACCCACCGCATCCCCTATGGCGCGCATCTGCTCTGCGAGAGCGGCCATATCGCGACCAAGGGCGACCGGATCGCCGAGTGGGATCCATTCATGATGCCGGTGATCACCGAAAAGGGCGGCGTCGTGAAGTTCCAGGATCTGATCGAGAGCAAGACGCTCACCGAGCAGACCGACGAAGCGACGGGCATCGCCCAGCGCGTCGTCACCGAGTTCCGCGCCACCGCGCGGAGCAAGGAGGACCTCCGTCCCCGCATCACCCTGCTCGACGAGGAATCGGGCGAGGCGGCGCGCTACATGCTCTCGCCGGGCGCGATGCTCTCGGTTGAGGACGGCCAGCGCGTCGAGGCCGGCGAGGTGCTCGCCCGCGTCTCCCGCGAGGCGGCCAAGACCCGCGACATCACCGGCGGCCTGCCGCGGGTGGCGGAGCTGTTCGAGGCGCGCAAGCCCAAGGAGAATGCGATCATCGCCAAGGTCTCCGGCCGGATCGCCTTCGGCAAGGATTACAAGGCCAAGCGCAAGATCGCGATCATCCCCGAGGAGGGCGGCGAGCCGGTCGAGTATCTGGTGCCCAAGTCCAAGGTGATCGACGTGCAGGAGGGCGATTACGTCAAGCGCGGCGACAACCTCATCGGCGGCTCGCCCGATCCGCACGACATCCTCGAAGTGCTCGGCGTCAAGGCGCTGGCGGAGTATCTCGTCAGCGAGATCCAGGAAGTCTATCGATTGCAGGGCGTGAAGATCAACGACAAGCATATCGAGGTGATCGTCCGCCAGATGCTGCAGAAGGTGGAAATCACCGAGAGCGGCGATAGCACCTTCCTGGTCGGCGAGCAGATCGACCGCCAGGAGATGAACGAGGCCAACGCCAGGCTGAAGGCGATGTCGGGCAAGAAGGCGCCCGCCGAGGGCAAGCCGGTTCTGCTCGGCATCACCAAAGCGAGCCTGCAGACTCGCAGCTTCATCTCGGCGGCCTCGTTCCAGGAGACGACCCGGGTCCTCACCGAAGCTTCGGTGCAGGGCAAGATCGACGATCTGGAAGGGCTCAAGGAGAATGTCATCGTCGGCCGATTGATCCCGGCGGGCACGGGCGCGGGCATGAAGCGGCTTCGCATCGCCGCCTCCTCGCGCGATGCCGCCCTTCGGGCCCAGCATCGCTCGATCCAGGAAGCCCTGATCGCGGCCAATTCGGCCGAGGAAGAGCATGCCGCCGAGCTCGCGCAAGGGCCCGAGGCCGCGACCCACTCCGATCCGCTCGAAGCGGTGACGGTGAGCGGTCACGGCACCGACGCCGATGCCGGCGATTATCTGCAGACCGAAGCCGCCGACGGCGACAAGGCCTGACACGGAACAGGCGATCGCCCCGCCGGTTCAGGCCGGCGGGGCGATTGCCTTAGGAGAGAGTGATGGGCAGCCGCACCGTCATTCCGGCGAAAGCCGGAATCTCACTGCCCTTACGAAGGGCGGCAAAGGGAAGAGGGATTCCGGCTTTCGCCGGAATGACGAAGGCGCGCGCTTTGCCTTCGCCCCTCGATGTGCCTATCCCGCCCGACATGCACGTCTCCGACCTGCGCGTCGCCCTGTTCAGCGGCAATTACAATTATGTCCGCGACGGCGCCAACCAGGCGCAGAACCGGCTCGCCGATTATCTGCTTCGCCAGGGCGCGGCGGTCCGCGTCTATTCGCCGACCACCAAGACGCCCGCCTTCGAGCCGAAGGGCGATCTCGTCTCCCTGCCGGGCCTGCCGATTCCGGGGCGCTCCGAATATAAGGTCGCCTTCGCGATCCCGCGCGGCGTGCGGCACGATATCGAGGATTTCGAGCCCAATATCGTCCACGTCTGCAGCCCCGACATCACCGGCCACCGCGCGGTCAGCCTCGCCCGGCGCTGGGATTTGCCGGTGATCGCCTCGGTCCACACCCGCTTCGAAACCTATCCGCGCTATTACGGCATGGCCTTCATGGAGCCGGTGCTGCTGGCCGCCTTGCGCCGCTTCTACCGCCGCTGCGACGCCATCTTCGCGCCTTCGGATTCGATGGCGCAGCTGCTCCGCGACCAGAGGATGAATTACGACGTCGGCATCTGGTCGCGCGGCATCGACCGGGAGATCTTCCACCCCGGCCAGCGCGACCTCGGCTGGCGGCGCTCGCTCGGCATTGGCGACGATGAGCCCACGGTCGGCTTCGTCGGCCGGCTGGTCATGGAAAAAGGCCTCGACGTCTTCTCCGAGACGATCGACCGGCTGGTGAAGCGCGGCATCGGGCACAAGGTGCTGGTGGTCGGCGACGGGCCGGCGCGCGACTGGTTCGAGAAGAGGCTGCCCGACGCGATCTTCGCCGGCTTCCAGGCCGGTGCGGATCTGGGCCGCGCGGTCGCCTCGCTGGACCTGCTGTTCAACCCCTCGGTGACCGAGACGTTCGGCAATGTCACGCTGGAGGCGATGGCCGCCGGCCTGCCGGTGGTCGCCGCGAGCGCGACCGGCAGCCAGAGCCTGGTCGCGGACGGCGTCACCGGGCGGCTGGTGCGGCCGGGCGCCTGCGACCTGTTCTGCGCGGCGCTGGCGCATTATTGCACCGACGCCGGCGCGCGCGAGGCCGCCGGCGCGGCCGGCTTCGAGGCCAGCCAGCGCTACGGCTGGGACGCGGTCAACGGCGAACTGGCCGAAGCCTATCTGCGCGTCATCCGCCAGCACAACGAAGGCGGCCGCCAGCGGCGGAGCCCGGTTCCTTAAGCTAGATCCTCCCCGGGACGGGGAGGTGGCAGCGCGAAGCGCTGACGGAGGGGGGGCGATGCGTGGCACGGAGCCCCCTCCACCACCCTGCGGGTGGCTCCCCTCGCCGTCCCCGGGAGGATTTTATTTATCCCGCCACTCAAACGCCAGCGGCGCTTCCCTGAAGGCGAAGCGGTCGAGGTGCCTTGCGACGGCGCCCTTCAGCCCTTCGAGCTGGCCGGGCGCGGAGGCGTCGATCCGGCACTCGAGCCCGCTTTCCCGCGCGGTCATGGTGACCAGCGCGTCGCCGGGCCAGTCGGCGCCGCGCGCGTCTTTCGGGAAGGTCACCCTCCCCTCCTTCGCATCGAACTCCACGGCGAGATTGTGCTGCCAATGCTTGCAGAGCTGCTGGAGATAGCGGCTGCCCGAAGCGGTCGGCACCAGAGCGGTGCTGGACGCGCTCATTTCAGCCGTTCGATCTTCTGCGCGGCCTCGTCGAGGATGGCGGCGATTTCGTGCAGCCGCGCCTCGTCCATGTCGTCGCGGGTGGCGCGGTGCCAGAGCGCCGAGAGCAGGTTGCCGACCGCGCGCTTGATCGGCGCGCCGCCCGCCTTGCGCTGGTCGCTGCCGGCCTCCTCGAGCCGCTCGAGCAGGGCCGCGACCTCCTCGGCCTTCTCGGCGAGGTGGACCTCGCCCTCGGCGGTGACCTGGAACGCCTTGCGCGATCCCTCGCCCTTGGCCTCCTCGATCAGGCCCATGTCCTGGAGCATGGTCAGGGTCGGGTAGACGATGCCCGGGCTCGGCGCATAGACGCCGTGGGTGAGCTCCTCGATCGCGCGGATGAGGTCGTAGCCGTGGCGCGGCTGGTCGGCGATCAGCTTGAGCAGGACGAGGCGCAATTCGCCCGCATCGAACATGCGCCGGCGGCCGCGGCCGCGGCCCCAGCCGCCGCCCCATTCTTCGCCGCCCCAGCCATGGCCCCAGCCGCGGCCGCCGCCGCGCCCCATCGCCATGGCGACGAGACCTTCGGGAAAGGAAAAGCCGCGCTCGCCGCAGCCATGCATTCTGAACCTGCCCATTTGGGAACTCCTGTCTAAGATGGGCGGAGATATATCTTTTCAGCCGACAGGCGTCAAGATATATCTTGGAAGCAATTACGCAGGCAAAGAAAAAGGCGGCCGCTGCAGCGACCGCCGATGAGAACGTCGTCGAGTTTAAAGCCCTCCCCCTGAAGGGGGAGGGTTGGGAGGGGTGTCGGGCGCCAGAGAATGGTCCCCACCACCGAACCCCCTCACCCTAACCCTCTCCCCGCCGGGGAGAGGGAATAAGGCTCAGCCTTCGGCTTTTTCCGTCTCGGGCTTGGCGGTCTCCGCCTTGGCGGCGGCGGCTTCGGCCTTCGCCTTGTCGAGATGGCGCGTGTCGCGGCGCTCGGCGATCCGGGCCGATTTGCCGGTACGGCCGCGCAGATAATAGAGCTTGGCGCGGCGGACGGCGCCGCGGCGGACGACCTCGATCGATTCGACGTTGGGCGAATAAAGCGGGAAGACACGCTCGACGCCCTCGCCGAAGCTGATCTTCCTCACGGTGAAGCTGGAGCCCAGCCCGCGGTTCGCCCGCGCGATGCAGACGCCTTCGAAATTCTGGATTCGGGTCCGCTCGCCCTCGACGACCTTGACTCCGACGCGCAGCGTATCGCCCGGGCGGAATTCGGGAATGGTCTTCGTGTTCGCGAACTGCTCGATGGCCTCGGCCTCGAGCTGCTGGATGAGGTTCATCTCATTCTTCCTTGTTCTTCTCTCGCCGCGCGCCAGAGGGCGATGGCCTTCGCGCGTCCCCGTGACGCTCGATCAGGTCCGGCCGCCTTAGCCGTGTCTCTGCCTCCGCCCTTTGCTTGCGCCAGGCGGCGATCTTCGCGTGATCCCCCGATCGCAGCACTTCGGGGATCGCGCGCCCTTCCCATATGATAGGCCGGGTATAATGAGGGTATTCGAGAAGGCCACTTTCGAAGCTCTCCTCCTCACCGCTCGAAGGGGCGCCCATTACCCCGGGAAGCAGCCGAACGCAAGCGTCGAGGAGGGCGATGGCGGCGGGCTCGCCCCCGGAGAGCACATAGTCGCCGACCGAGACGGGGATGATGGGGCGCGCCTCGAACAGGCGCTCGTCCATGCCTTCGAAGCGGCCGCACAGGATCGAGACGCCGGGGCCTGCGGCAAGCATGCGGACCAAGGCCTGGGTTAGGGGGGCGCCGCGCGGCGACATGGCCAGCATCGGCGCCTCGGGGCGGCGCTCCAGCACATGATCCACCGCCGCCGCCAGCACGTCCGCCCGCATCACCATCCCAACCCCGCCTCCGGCCGGTGTATCGTCCACCGAGCGGTGCTTGTCGGTGGCGAAATCGCGGATCTGGACGGCGTCGAGCGACCAGATCCCTTCCGCCAGCGCGCGTCCGGCGAGGCTGAGGCCAAGCGGACCCGGGAACATCTCGGGATAGAGGGTGAGGATGGTGGCGGGCCAGGTCACCTGGTCCAATTCTCGACCGTCAAATCCGGCACGTCGGCGAAATCGGCTTCGTTGTTGGTGATCACCGTAGCCCCGATGCTGAGCGCATGGGCCGCCAATAATCGATCGAACCGCGCGCGCTTGAAAGGCAGGCGCGCGTAAACGCGAGCCGCCGCCTCGTCGAATGCAATGGGCGGAATCGCGCGTACGAATGCTTCCAGCACTTCGGGAGGTGGTGGCTTTCCGGCATTCGAGCCAAATGCGACCTCAGCGAAGCTTACCGCCGAGATCGCCACGTCACCGGGATCGCAGCCCGACAAGCGCTCGCCAAGCAAGGGGTATCGCGCCGTCATCGCATAGACGGCGCAATCCGAATCGATCAGGAACCGCGTCACCTCTCGTCGTCGCCCGCCCGGTTCCGGCGCGCGGCGATTGCACTAGGCCGTTCCTCGAAATCTTCTCGCGGGGGGACCGTCAGCCACGGCGCCTTTCCCCAGAATCCGCTTATATCCAGTTTGCGCTTCGGCGGCTCCTTGGCCCGGATGTGGAGAGCGCCGTCTTCCTCGCTCACCGTCCATTCGCGATCCGGCTCGATCCCGAGCGCGGCGGGCATCCGGATCGCGACCGAATTGCCGGATTTGAAGCTTTTGGCGACATGGTCTCTGCCCATAGGACCTCCGTATATACATCGCGTATATACATTTCTGCCCACCCGCCTTCAAGGCGCGACCCGCAGCCTCAACGCCTGGATGGTCGGTGGGCTGGTCGGGGCGAGGAGGAGCTGGCCCTGGAGGCTGGCGCGTTCGCAGGTCCAGGTGAAGTTGCCGGTGAGCGCGCCGGTGGCTGTGATCGGCGCGTCGGTGCGGCAGGCGCCGGTCTGGGCCTTGAGCCGGGCGAATTCGGCGGCCCAATTGTCGACGCTGCGGTCCATCAGGAAGTTCATCGCCAGCCTGCCTTGCCCGGGCGCGAGGCTGCCCGCCTCGTACATCGCCGCCGCGGCGGCATAGTTGGCGGCAAGCGCGTCGCTGACCGGCGCGGCGCGGGCCGGGATCAGGCCGGCGCGGTGGAGCGCGAGCGCCGCCTGCCAGACGGGTGGGGACGGGCCGGCATAAGTGCGGTTGGCGAAGGCGAAGATGGCGACGCCCCGCTCGGGCAGGAGCAGCAGGAAGGAGCCGTAGCCCGGATAGCCGCCGCCATGGGCCAGAGTCAGGCCGAGGTCGCAATCCATGGCGACCCGCATGCCCATGCCGTAGGCCGCAGCCTGCGGGCAATCCTCGGGCGCGCCGCCCGGGCGGCGCGCGACCGCGGGGAAGTTGAGGCCTTGGCCAAGCTCGCGCACGCTGGCGCGGCGCACCGGCCCCCGCTCAGGCCCGTCGCGCGGCGGCCAGGCGGCGAGCAGGAAGGCGGCCCAGCGCGCATAATCGTTCGCGCTGGTCTGGACCCCGCCCATCGCCCCGAACGCGCCGTGCCGCATGTCCGGCTCGCGCGCATAGGCCTCGTTCTCGAAGCGATAGCCGAGCGCGCGGCGCGGCGCCGGTGCCGCCGAGATGTCGTAGCCGCTCGACGCCATGCCGAGCGGGCGCATGATCTCGGCCTCGATATAATCCTTATAGGGGCGGCCCGAGACGTTGCCGACGATCCGGCCGAGCAGGGCATAGCCGAAGTTGGAATATTCGAACTGGCTCTGCGGGGCGCGGGTGAAGGGCACGCCGGCGCGCAGCATTCGGGTGAACTCGGCGTCGCTCAGCACCTGCTGGCGGTCGCCCCAGGGATCGTCGGTGACGAAGCCGCCGACATGGGAAAGCAGGTCGCGGACGCGGATTCGCGGGCTGTCGTCGGTCGGGTAGCGCCAGCGCCGCATCTCCGGCACATAGGTCTCGGCGAGCGCGTCGAGCCGGAGCCGGCCCTCGTCGCGCAGCTTCAGGATCGCGAGCGCGGTGAACGCCTTGGACATGGAGGCGATGCGGAACAGGCTGTCGGGGCCGACGGGCCGGTGAGTCTCGAGGTCCTGCTCGCCGAGCGCGCCGACATGGACCAGCCGCCCGTCGCGGACGATGCCCCAGACCATGCCAGGAACGTGCGCCTCGCGCGCGAAATCCTGGAAGAATGCGTCGATGCGTGGCGCCAGCTGCTCCAGCGTGGCCGGCACCTCCGGCGACGGCTGGGCCAGAGCCGGCACCGCGGCGGCGAGCAGCAGGGCGGCGATCAGGGTGTTGCGCATGATCTCTCCTTAACGTCGCCCGCGCAGCAGCCGCCAGAGCCATTTCCAGAAGCGCGCCTCGACGAGCATCAGCCGCGCGATCCACGGCGGCGCGCCATGGGCGACCACGTCAGCCTCGGTCGCCGTGCCGCCGAACACCAGCTTGACGACCTTCATCACCACCCAGAGCTCGATCAGCACGAGCGCCGCCCCGCCCAGGATCCGCGCCCAGCCGAGCCCGGCGACCAGGTGCTGGGATTGGGCCGGGATCAAATGCGAGGCAAAATAGAGGCCGAGACCGCCGAGCGCCATGGCGCGCACCAGCAACGGCTTCAGCGCGACCCGGCGCCGATAGCAGAGGACATAGAGGAGGGGCACGAAGAGGCACATGTCGAACAGGACCACGATCTCGGCGGCGCCGTCCCGCGGCCAGTCGATGGCCCGCGCGAACGCCCATTCGATCGCCACCAGCACGGCGAGCAGGGGCACGAACCAGTTGCGCCGCGCCCAGCCGGCCAGCCCCGTTTCCGCCATCCTTGCCTCCCTCGGCTTTTGTGTAGACGGAAGGCGCCAAGGAACCAAGCGGGCCCGGCGGCGGTAGAGAAGCAAATGAGCGACGACATCCTCGATTGCCTGATCATCGGCGGCGGTCCGGCCGGGCTGACGGCGGCCATCTATCTCGCCCGCTTCCACCTCGCTTTGCGCGTGGTCGATGCCGGCACCAGCCGTGCCGCGCTCATCCCCTGCACGCGCAACCATGCCGGCTTTCCCGACGGCATATCGGGCGAGGAGCTGATCGCGCGGATGAAGGCGCAGGCGCAGAAATATGGCGCGGCGACCGAGACCGGCCGGGTGACTCGGCTCGACCGGGCCGACGGCGGCTTCGTCGCCGAATGGGGATCGGGCCAGGCGGCCGCGCGCACCGTCCTGTTGGCAACCGGAGTGACCAACCGGCGCCCGGCGATGGACGAGGGCCTTCACGACGAGGCACTGGCGCGCGGCCTGATCCGCTATTGCCCGATCTGCGACGGCTATGAGGTGACCGACAGACGCGTCGGCGTGATCGGCAGCGGCCGCCACGGCGTCGCCGAGGCGGTGTTCCTGCGCGGCTATACCGCCGACATCACGTTGATCGCGCCGCACAGCGCCCATGAGCTCGCGGCCGAGGACCAGGCCCGGCTCCGGGCGCTCGGCATCCGGACGCTCGACGGCCCCTGCCATGCGGTCGCTGCGCTCGACAAGGCGATCGTGGTGGAGACGCCAGGCGGCCATCAGACGTTCGACAGCGTCTATCCTGCCTTGGGCTCGGACATTCACAGCGAGCTTGCCGGCCAGATCGGCGTGGCGCTGAACGGCGAGACGGGCTGCGTCCTGGTCGACGCGCACCAGCGCACCAACGTGCCGGGCGCCTATGCCGCCGGCGACGTCGTCATCGGCCTCGACCAGATCAGCCACGCAATGGGCGAAGGCGGCGTCGCGGCGACGACGATCCGAAACGATCTGGCCAAGGAAAGGCCGCTGCTCAGGGCCGGCTGAGCGGGTCCGGCCGCGGCGAGGAGAATCAGGATCGCGGCGAGCAGGCGATGCATGACGCGAGGCTAAGCAAGGAAGCGGCGGCGATCCAGCTTCGTCAGGCGAGAAACGCCGGGTCGGCGGCGATATGGCCGTCCAAGAGATCGGCGATGCCGGGCTTGAAGGGGATCAGCGCCTTCTTGCCATCGGGCTTCTCGATCTCGAGCAGATCGCCGGCGCCGTAATTCTCGACCCCGACGACCATGCCGAGTGCGGCGCCCTCCTGGTCCTGGCAAGGCAGTCCGATCAGGTCGGCATGATAATATTCGCCCTCTTCGAGCGGCGGCAGGGCCGTGCGGGGCACGGTCAGCAAGGTCCCGCGCAATGCCTCGGCGGCGGCGCGGTCGGCGATCTCGGCGAAGCGGGCGATCGCGCCGGCGCTGCCGGGCTTCACCGATTTGAGAGTCAGCGTCCGCGTTCCCGCGAACAGGATCTTGTGGCGCTTCAGGCTGTCGACCCCTTGCGCGAACAATTTCAGGCGCACCTCGCCGCCGAGGCCATGGGCTCCGGCGACGGCGGCGAGGGTGACCTGAGACTCGGCCAAGACCTATTCGGCCTTTTCGGCCTTCTCGGCGTCTTCGGCGGCGGGCTCTTCAGCCGGAGCCTCCTCAGCAGCGGGAGCTTCGGGCTCCGGAGCAGAAGTCTCCTCGACCGCTTCCTCAGCCGGGACGTCCTCGACGGCCGGCGCTTCGGCCTCAGGAGCCGGGGCTTCCTCGGCGGCCGGCGCTTCGGGCTCGGGAGCCGAAGCTTCCTCGGCTACGGCTTCCTCAGCGGCCGGAGCCTCTTCAGCGGCGGGCGCTTCCTCAGCAGCGGCTTCCTCGGCGGCGGGGGCCTCCTCGGCGGAAGCCTCTTCAGCCGGAGCGGCTTCCTCGGCGACCGTCTCTTCGGCCGGAGCCTCCTCGGCAGGCGCAGGCGCGGCGGCGGCTTCGGCGGCGGCTTCGGCGGCGGCGGCTTCCTTGCCGGCCCGCTCCTCGACGCGCTCCTTGGCCTTCTCGCCCGGCTCGCCCTTCTTGGGATTGTTGCGCGCCGGGCGCTCGACGACGCCGGCGGCGTCGAGGAAGCGAAGCACGCGGTCCGACGGCTGGGCGCCGACCGAGAGCCAATGCTTGGCGCGATCGGCGTCCAGCTTCACCCGATCGGGATTGTCCTTGGCGAGCAGCGGATTGTAGCTGCCGATGCGCTCGATGAACTTGCCGTCCCGCGAATTGCGCGAATCGGCGACCACGATCTTGTAATAAGGCCGCTTCTTCGCGCCGCCCCGGCTGAGCCTGATTGCAACTGCCATTTCACTATTCCTTTCTGAGAGATACGTCTATTTCTTGAATTTGTCTGGATGATTGAAGGGCATGCCGCCCTGGCCGCCGGGAAGTCCGGGAAGGCCGCCGGGCGGGCCGGCGCCGCCAAGACCGCCCATCCCGCCGCCGCCGAGGCCGCCCATGCCGCCGCCCCCACCGCCGAACAGGGCGCCGAGCTTGCCGAGCCCACCCATCTTTTTGATCTTCTTCATCGCGGTCGCCATCTCCTGGTGCATCTTCAGGAGCCGGTTGACCTCCTGCACCGTGGTGCCCGAGCCCTTGGCGACGCGGATCTTGCGCTTGGCGTTGAGCAGGTCGGGCTTGCCCCGCTCCTTGACCGTCATCGAGCCGATGATCGCGTCGAGCCGCCCAAGCACATTGCCCTCGAGCACGCCCGACGCGTTCATCTGGTTCTTGAGCTTGCCCATGCCGGGCATCATCCCGGCGAGCGCGCCGAGGCCGCCCATGCGCTGCATCTGGCGGAGCTGGCCGCGCAGATCGTTGAGGTCGAACTGGCCCCTGGCCATCTTCCTCGCCATCGCCTCGGCCTCGTCGGCCTCGATCGTCTCCTGCGCGCGCTCGACCAGGGAGACGACGTCGCCCATGCCGAGGATTCGGCCGCCGACCCGCTCCGGGTGGAAGGGCTCCAATTTGTCGATCGCCTCGCCGGTGCCGGCAAACTTGATCGGCTTGCCGGTTACGGCGCGCATCGAGAGCGCGGCGCCGCCGCGGGCGTCGCCGTCCATCCGGGTCAGGATGACTCCGGTCAGCGAGACCTGGTCGGTGAAGCTCTTGGCGACGTTGACCGCGTCTTGCCCGGTCATCGCATCGGCGACCAGGAGAACCTCATCGGGCTCAGAGACTTGGGCCACGGCCTTCATCTCGTCCATCAGGGCCTGGTCGACATGCAGGCGCCCGGCCGTGTCGAGCATGAGCACGTCATAGCCCTGCAATTTCGCGGCATTGAGCGCGCGCCGGGCGATGTCGACCGGCGCCTGGCCGGCGACGATCGGCAGGGTCGCGACCTCCGCCTGGCGGCCGAGGACGGCGAGCTGCTCCTGCGCGGCCGGGCGGTTGACGTCCAAGGACGCCATCAGCACCTTCTTGCGGTCCTTCTCGGTGAGGCGCTTGGCGAGCTTGGCGGTGGTCGTGGTCTTGCCCGAGCCCTGCAGGCCGACCATCATGATGACGGCGGGCGGCGTAACGTCGATCTGGAGCTCGGACTGCTCGGCGCCGAGCATCTCGACCAGCGCGTCGTGGACGATCTTGACGACCTGCTGGCCCGGCGTGACCGAGCGCAGCACCTGCTGGCCGACCGCCTGCTCGGTCGCCCGATCGACGAACTCGCGGACGACCGGCAGCGCGACGTCGGCCTCGAGCAAGGCGACGCGGACCTCGCGCATCGCGCCGCGCACGTCGGCCTCGCTGAGCGCGCCGCGGCCGCGGAGGCGGTCGAACACGCCGGCAAGGCGATCGCTCAGGCTCTCGAACATCCAGGTCTCCACAAACGCGCCAAACGAAAAACGCCGGCGGGCGAAACCTCGCCGGCCAGCGTGCGTCCTTAAGACGCTTCGAAACTCACCCGTCATCGGGATGGGGCGCAGATAGCTTCGCACGCCGCGAAAGGCAAGGGCGCGGCCGCCCGTCTAGGCGCGGACGATCGAGATCAGGGTGCCGGGCCCGGCCGGCCTGACCTCCACAATGGCATCCAATTGCTTCGCCAGCGCTTGGACGATGCCGGTGCCGAGGCCCGGCTTGGGGCCGCCCAGGCCCTGGGGCATGCCGATGCCCGTATCGCGCACCGAGAGCGTCCAGGCCGGCCCGTCCGAGCGATAATCGACCAGGATCCTGCCCTTGCGATGGCGCGGGAAGGCGTGCTTCAGCGCATTGATCACCAGCTCGGTGACGATCAGGCCGAGGCTGGTCGAGACCTCGGCCCTGGCCATGGAATCGTCGACGCCGACCTTGAGCGAGAGCTGGTCGTGATCGCGGATCATCGAGGCGCCGATGCTTTCGCACAAATCGGTGAAATAGGCGCGCAGGGCGACGTCGCCGAGCCGCGAGGCGGCAAGCTGGCGCTGCATGGTGGCGATCGACATCACCCGGTTGCGGGCGTCGCGCAAATGGCCCCGGGCCTGCTGCGAGCGCACCTTCCTGGCGCTCTGCATCAGCACGCTGGCGATGATCTGCAGGCTGTTGGCCACCCGGTGCTGCAGCTCCTGGAGCAGGATCGCCTTCTCGCGCAGCAGATCGTCCTTCAGCTTCTCGCCGATGCGGGCATCGGTGACGTCGGTGACGGAGACGATCAGCCGGATCCGGGTATCGTCGTCATGATCGAGCCTGCGGGCGTTGATGACGAGGCGCCGGCTGACCTGGCCCGTGCGCTTCAGATCCATCTCATAGGCATCGATCTCGGCGAGGCCGGAGGCGGTGGCCTTGAGCAGCGAACCAAGCTGCGGCACCTTCCATTCGCCAGCGCCGAGACCGGCAAGCGGGGCGCCGGCGGTCTTGTCCGGATCGAGCGCGAAGGCCTGGCAGAAGCTGTCGCTGGCGGCGACGATGGCAAGATCGCCGTCGACGAGCAGGACCGGGGCGTTGGACGCAGCGATCACCGCGAGGGCCAGACTGTCCCTGGCCTCGGCGAGCGCCGAAATAGCGGTATCCATTGGCTGGTCCTTGCAGGCGACTCGCGGAGCGAAAGTTACCCGGCAAGCCAATCATAACATAGTTACGGGAGCGAACCTATTTAAGCTTTTGGTGCCGAGGCCACGCAAAATTCTATCAATTCACTTCGTCGAGCACCCTGCGAATCTTGCGCGCGAGCTGATCGACCGTGAACGGCTTGGCGAGGAATGCGACCTCGGCGTCGAGCATGCCGTTATGGACGATCGCGTTGCGGGTATAGCCGGTCGTGTAGAGGATCTTGAGGTCGGGCCGCGTCTCCAGCGCCTTGGCGGCGAGCTGGCGGCCGTTCATGTCCGGCATGACGACGTCGGTGAACAAAAGGCCGATCTCCGGATGGAGCGCGAGCACGGCCAGCGCCTGATGCGCGTCGGCGGCCTGGAGCACCGTGTAGCCGAGCTCGCGCAGGGCCTCGACCGAGACCTGGCGGACGCGCTCGTCGTCCTCGACCACCAGCACGGTCTCCCCTTGGGCGCGCGGCGCTTCCGCCGCCGCTTCGTCCGGGTCGGCGCCGTCGGGAACGAGGCCGGTGAAGCGGGGCAGGTAGATCTTCACCGTCGTGCCGTGGCCGACCTCGGAATAGATTTTCAGATGGCCCCGCGATTGCTTGACGAAGCCGAACACCTGGCTGAGCCCCAAGCCGGTCCCCTGCCCCAGCCCCTTGGTCGTGAAAAAGGGATCGAAGGCGCGCTCGACCACCTCGGCCGGCATGCCGGTGCCGGTGTCGGTCAGGCAGATCGAGACATATTGGCCCGGCGCGACATCGGCATGGGCAAGGGCATAATCGTCATCGAGATGCGAATTGGCGGTCTCGAGCGTGACCTTGCCGCCCTGGGGCATGGCGTCGCGGGCGTTGACGCACAGGTTCAGGATCGCATTTTCGAGCTGGTTGGGATCGGCGAAGCTGCGCCACAGGCCGCCGGCAAGCACCGTTTCCACCTGCATCTGCTCGCCGATCGCGCGCCGAAGCATCTCCGACATGCCGCCGACCAGCTTGTTGACGTCGAGCGGCTGCGGCGACAGCGGCTGCTGGCGCGAGAAAGCGAGCAGGCGCGAGGTCAGTTCGGCCGCGCGGCGGGCGCCTTCGAGCGCGCTGTCGATGCCACTGGCGACCTTTTGGGTGGCGCCTCCGCTTTCGAGCCGCTGCCGGGCGAGATCGAGCGAGCCGATCACGATCGCCAGCATGTTGTTGAAATCGTGGGCGATGCCGCCGGTCAGCTGGCCGATCGATTCCATCTTCTGCATCTGGCGCATCTGGGCCTCGGCCGCGCTTCGGCTCTCGGCTTCCTCGTGCAGGCGGACGTTGGCGGCGGCGAGCGCCCGCTGCGAGGCGAGCGCCTCAGCCAGCCGGCGGCGCATGCTGACGAAGGCGAACAGGCCGAGCGCGATCGCGAGCAGGCCGGTGACCACCAGGGTGGCGAGGAGATAGAGCCGGTTGCGGTCGGCATCGGCGGTGCGCAGCGCCAGCAGCCTTTCCTCCTCCGCCTTCATCGCGCCGCCCAGCCGCCTGATCTCGTCCATCATCGCCCGGCCGCGCAGGAAATGCTCGGGCGCCAGCGTCTCGCCCCGCCGGAACCGTTCGAGCGCGGCCTCGAGCAGCGCCTCGCGCGCCGCGGCCACCGCGCCGAGCCGCTCGGCGCGGGCGCGCTGGCGCGGATTGTCCGCGACCAGCCGCCGCAGCCGGGCGAAATCGCCGGCGAAATGGCCGACCGCTTCCTGGTAGGGCTGGAGGAATTCGGCGCGGCGGGTGAGCAGATAGCCGCGCTCGCCGGTCTCGGCGTCGACCAGACGGGCCATCACCAGCGAAATATTGTTTTCGACCTCGAGCGTGTGGCTGACCAGGCCGAACGCCTGCTGCTGGCGCGAGGTGAATGAGGTGGTGGCGAAGATCGCGACGACGAGCAGGAGGAAGCCGGCGACGAGCGCGGGCAAGGAATAGTCCCGCTTCCGCTCCGCCGGCGCCGCGCCCTGCTGGTCGACTGCGTCCATCATGCCCCCGTGCCGGCCCCGACTATCCAGCGCGCGAGGGCGAATCAAGCGGGGCATGGAGTGGACTTGGGGGCCCTCGCCTCCTAGATCGCGCCTCGACATGACGCGCTTCCACAAGATGCATGGCCTCGGCAACGATTTCGTCATCCTCGATGCGCGCGAAGGCGCGGTGGCGATGGACGAAGCGCGGGCCCGCGCCATCGCCGACCGGCGCACCGGCGTGGGCTGCGACCAGGTGATCCTGCTCGAGCCGTCCGACGTCGCCGACCTCAGGATGCGGATCTGGAATGCCGACGGCGGCGAGGTCGAATCCTGCGGCAATGCCACGCGTTGCGTGGTGATGCTCGAGGGGGGCGGCACCACGATCGAGACCAAGGGCGGGATCCTGAGCGGCGACGCCGGCGGCGTCGACATGGGCCCGCCCCGCTTCGGCTGGGAGGAGATCCCGCTCGCTCATGCGATGGACACGGCGGCGATGCCGGTCGGCTGGGAGGATCTGCAGGACGGCGCCGCGCTCAATGTCGGCAATCCACACATCGTTTTCTTCGTGCAGGACGCGAACGTGGTCGATCTCGCCCGGCTCGGGCCGCTGATCGAGCACGACCCGCTCTTCCCGGAGCGGGTCAACGTCAACGTCGCCTCGTTCGAGGACGAGGCGATCAGGCTGCGCGTCTGGGAGCGCGGCGCTGGGCTGACCGCGGCCTGCGGGACCGGGGCCTGCGCCACGGCGGTGGCCGCGATCCGCCAGCGGCTGGTTTCCAGCCCGGTCGAGGTGCGGCTGCCGGGCGGCGCGCTCACCGTCGACTGGTCGGCCGGCGGCACGATCCGGATGAGCGGCCCCGCCACCCACGTCTTCACCGGCGAGTTGCCGGCATGAGCGGGCCGCAGGTCATCACCCTGGGCTGCCGCCTCAACGCCGCCGAGAGCGAGGCCATGCGCGGCCTCGCGGCGCAGGAGGACGATCTCATCATCGTCAACAGCTGCGCGGTCACCAACGAAGCGGTGCGCCAGACCCGCCAGGCGATCCGCAAGGCCAAGAACGCCCGGCCCAGCGCACGGGTGATCGTGACCGGCTGCGCGGCGCAGGTGGAGCCGGAGATGTTCGCGGCCATGCCGGAGGTTTCGCGCGTCATCGGCAATCGCGAGAAGTTCGATCTGCGCGCCTTTCTCCCGGCGGAGGAGAAGGTCTGCGTCTCCGACATCATGCAGGTGCGCGAGACCGCGCCGCATCTCGCCGCCGGCTTCGCCGAGCGGGCGCGGGCGTTCGTCGAGGTGCAGAATGGCTGCGACCATCGCTGCACCTTCTGCATCATCCCTTTCGGGCGCGGCAACAGCCGCTCGGTGCCGGCCGGGCTGGTGATCGAGCGGATCGCGGCCCTGGTCGACGAGGGCTTCCGGGAAGTGGTGCTGACCGGCGTCGACGTCACCAGCTACGGCCCGGACCTGCCCGGCGCGCCGACTTTGGGCCAGCTGATCGAGCGCATCCTCAGGCACGTTCCCGCGCTGCCGCGGCTCAGGCTCTCCTCGCTCGACTGCATCGAGATGGACGAGCGTCTGTTCGACCTGGCGACCGGCGAGCCGCGCTTCATGCCGCACCTCCATATGAGCTTCCAGGCCGGCGACGACATGATCCTCAAGCGGATGAAGCGGCGGCACAGCCGTGCGGACGCGGTCGAGACGGTGCGGCGGCTGAAGGCGAAGCGGCCGCAGATCGCGATCGGCGCGGACCTGATCGCGGGCTTTCCCACCGAGACCGACGAAATGGCCCGCAACAGCCTGCGCCTCGTCGACGAGTGCGACATCGTCATGGGCCACATCTTCCCCTTCTCGCCAAAGCGTGGCACGCCCGCCGCGCGCATGCCCCAAGTCCCCTCCCCCATCGCCAAGGAACGTGCCCGCGCCCTGCGGGAGGCCTGCGCCGCGCGCAAGGCGGCGTGGCTGGCGGACATGGTCGGGACGCGGCAGCGGGTGCTGGTGGAGAAAGACGGCCGCGGCCACGCCGAGAATTTCGCGCCCGTCCAGGTCGCCCGGGG
Organism: Allosphingosinicella sp.; assembly: GCA_035994965.1. Lineage (GTDB taxonomy): Bacteria > Pseudomonadota > Alphaproteobacteria > Sphingomonadales > Sphingomonadaceae > Allosphingosinicella. The sequence continues at coordinate 2,586 of DASYKV010000019.1, read as the reverse complement.
CGAGGTCGGAGGCATCATCGAAGTCGTGGTGACAGGCGTGGAAGACGGCATCCTGATCGGAGCGCCGCTGTGAGCGAGGCGACCTGGCTCGAGCGCATGCGCTCGGGCTTCCGCAAGACCTCCGACCGGCTCGGCGACAATCTCACCGGCCTGTTCACCAAAGCGAGCCTCGATCCGGCCACGCTGGACTCGATCGAGGAGGCGCTGATCGCGTCCGACCTCGGCCCCGAGACCGCGGCCAAGGTCCGCGAGCGGCTCGCCTCCGAGAAGTTCGAGCGCGGCCTCACCGAGGAGGCGGTGCGCGCGGTGGTCGCCGAGGAACTGGAGAAGATCCTGCGCCCCGTCGCCGAGCCGCTCGAGATCATCGCCTTCCCGCGGCCGCAGGTGATCCTCGTCGTCGGCGTCAACGGCTCGGGCAAGACGACCACCATCGCCAAGCTTGCCCACCTTTTCCAGGAGCAGGATTATTCCGTCCTGCTCGCGGCCGGCGACACGTTCCGGGCGGCGGCGATCGAGCAATTGCAGATCTGGGCGGACCGCGCGGGGGTTCCGATCATCGCCGGGCCCGAGGGTAGCGACAGCTCGGCGATCGTCTATGACGGGGTCAAGAAGGCGACTGCCGAAGGGATCGACGTGCTCATCGTCGACACCGCCGGCCGGCTGCAGAACAAGAAGGTGTTGATGGACGAGCTTGCCAAGATCCGCCGCGTGCTTGGGCGCCTCAATCCGGCCGCGCCGCACGACGTCGTGCTCGTGCTCGACGCCACCACCGGCCAGAACGCGCTCTCGCAGATCGAGGTATTCCGCGAGGTGGCGGGCGTCACCGGGCTGGTCATGACCAAGCTCGACGGCACCGCGCGCGGCGGCGTGCTGGTCGCGGCGGCCGAGAAATACGGCCTTCCGATCCACGCCATCGGCGTCGGCGAGGGGATGGACGACCTCAGGCCCTTCGATCCGGCGCTGGCCGCGCGGGCGATCGCGGGAGCGGGGGCATGACCCTCGACACCGCCAAGCCGCCCGCAGCGGCACCGCCGCGCCCGGGCATCGGCGCCACCCTCGCCATCGACTACGGGCCGCTGCTCATCTTCTTCCTGACCAATTTCTTCGCGCCCGTGCCGCCGCAGGTGAAAATCTTCTACGCGACCGGCATCTTCATGGTGGCGATGATGTTCGCGATGATGGTCTCGCAGCTGCGCTACCGCACGATCTCGCCGATGCTGTGGTTTTCGGGGATCATGGTGGTGATCTTCGGTGGGCTGACCCTGCTGCTCCACGACGAGACCTTCATCAAGATCAAGCCGACCATCTATTATGCGACCATCGCGGCCTTGCTCCTGTTCGGCCTCAAGACCGGCCGCAACCTGCTCAAGATCGTGCTCGGCGCCGCTTATCCGGGCCTGCGGGAGCGCGGCTGGCTGCTGCTCACCCGCAACTGGATCGGCTATTTCATCTTCATGGCGATCCTCAACGAGATCGTCTGGCGCAACACGACCACCGACACCTGGGTCGCCTTCAAATTATGGGTGTTCCTCCCGGCGACCTTCCTCTTCGCGGCGGCCAACGTCCCGATGCTGCTCAAGCACGGGCTCGGCGACGAGGCGCCCGCCGACCCGCCGCCCGTGCCGCCGGTGGAATGATGACCGCCGTGCTTTCCATCAAGGGCCTGAGCAAGACCTACGCGACCGGCGTCGAGGCGCTGAAGCCGCTCGACCTGGAGATCGCCAAGGGCGAGATTTTCGCTTTGCTCGGCCCCAACGGCGCCGGCAAGACGACGATGATCTCGATCGTCTGCGGCATCGTCACGCCGAGCGCCGGGCGGGTCGAGGTCGCCGGCCACGATATCGGCCGCGACTATCGCGCGGCGCGGCGGATGATCGGGCTGGTGCCGCAGGAGCTCAACACCGACGCCTTCGAGACGGTCTGGGCGACGGTCAATTTCAGCCGCGGCCTGTTCGGCTGCGCGCCGAACCCGGCGTTCGTCGAGAAGGTGCTCCGCGACCTGTCGCTGTGGGACAAGCGCAAGGCCAGGATCATGGAATTGTCCGGCGGAATGAAGCGCCGGGTGATGATCGCCAAGGCGCTTTCGCACGAGCCCGAATTGCTGTTCCTCGACGAGCCGACCGCCGGCGTCGACGTCGAGCTGCGCCGCGACATGTGGGAGCTGGTCCGCCAGCTCAGGACGAGCGGCGTCACCATCATCCTCACCACCCATTATATCGAGGAAGCCGAGGAGATGGCCGACCGGGTCGGCGTCATCAACAAAGGCGAGCTGATCCTGGTCGAGGAGAAGGCGCGGCTGATGAAGAAGCTCGGCAAGAAGCAGCTGACGCTCATTCTCAGCGAGCCGCTCGCCGCGGTTCCGCCGGGCCTCGAGGATTGGAAGCTGAGCCTGCAGGCCGACGGCCACGAATTGCTCTACGTGTTCGATGCCAATGCCGAGCGCACCGGTGTGCCCTCCCTGCTGCGGCGGATGAGCGACCTCGGCATCGGCTTCAAGGACCTCCACACCCGCCAGAGCTCGCTCGAGGATATCTTCGTCAGCCTGGTCCACGAGCGGAGGCCGACGTGAATTTCCACGGCATGTGG
>DASYKV010000018.1:0-40102 GCA_035994965.1 Allosphingosinicella sp. | reverse complement strand
AGAGCTCGCCCGCTTCACCAACGACATCCATGGCTACATGATGTCCGGCGGAGCGGTGAAGCCGGTATCGTCCACCCGCGCGCCAGCGGCTCCGGGGGCGAGAACGCCGACCCCGAGCGGCACCACCGCGACTGGCAGCGCCACCGGTACGGCCACCGCCAGCCCGAACAAGATGTAATGACAAGGCGAGGCAGTGCTTCGAAAGTCGCGCTGCCTCGCACCGAGCCGGTCAGTGGGCCGGCCCCGAAGCGATCAGGATAGGAACCACCGATTATGGCCATGAGCTCGGGCCCCACAGACGAAACCGAAGATACACCGATGTCGGATATCAACACGACGCCGCTCGTCGACGTCATGCTGGTGCTTCTCATCATCTTCCTGATCACTGTTCCGGTCGTCATCCAGACGGTCCCCGTGAGCCTTCCCAAGGTGCGGCACGAAGTGACCACGACCAAGCCCGAGAATGTGTTGCTGTCGGTCCGCGGCAATGGCGCTGGAGGTTGCGAAGTCTATTGGGGTCTCAAGAAGGTCGATGCGCCCACCTTGCTCGACATGGCCGTCAAGAAGCTCGAGGCCGAGATCAAGCGCCAGGGCGGCGTCGAGAATCTCACCGACGAAACCATGCCGGAAGCCCATATCAGGGGCGACATCAACACGCCTTACAAATGTATCGGCGGCGCGATCTTCGCGATGCAGCGGGCCGGCTTCGCGCGGGTCGGCTTCATTTCCGAGCCACCGCCCGGCGGCCCCGTCGTTCGCCTCTAAGCACCCAGTTCAGGAGTAATTTTCGATGGCAATGGCAGCCGGCACCGCCGAAGGCGAACCGATGATGGACATCAACACGACGCCGCTTATCGACGTCATGCTGGTGCTCCTGATCATGTTCATCATCACCATCCCGGTGCAGACCCATGCGGTGAAGCTCGATCTGCCGCAGGCCACACCCCCGCAGGACGAGATCGTCGACCCGATCAAGAATGTGGTCACGATCCTGCGCGACGACACCATCTTGTGGAATGGCGGTCCGGTCACGATCCCCGTTTTGCGCCAGCGTCTCGAATATACCAAGCAGCTGGCGGTCGTGCCCGAGCTGCACCTTCAGCCGAACGCCGAAGCGCGCTACGAAGTGGTCGATGAAGTGCTGGCTCAGACCAAGCTCGCCGAGATCACGACGATGGGCTTCGTCGGCAACGAATATTATGTGGACGTCTTCCAATACCAACATTGAGCCTTGTGCTTCCAAAGGGGGCGGCGGGCGACCGCCGCCCTTTTTCTTTGCCTAGGCACCGCCTGGGTTCCGTCCGTGAAGCCCGCTGCGCCTGCGGCTCGCGAGGACGTATTCGCATCCCGACAGACTCGGTGTCCATGGGTCCCGGCCTGCGCCGGGATGACTCCGCACTCTGCACACCGCGCAGGTTACGCCGCCAGCCCCTCGAACTGAAGCCGCGCCAGCCTTGAATAGAGGCCACCGGTCGCGCTCAACGTGTCGTGCGTGCCTTCCTCGACGATCCGGCCATGGTCCAGGACCAGGATCCGGTCGGCGGCGCGGACGGTGGCGAGGCGGTGGGCGATGACGATCGTCGTGCGTCCCTCGACCAGCCGCTCGAGCGAGCCCTGCACCGCCCGCTCCGATTCGGCGTCAAGCGCCGAGGTCGCCTCGTCGAGCAGCAGCAAAGGCGAATCGCGAAGCAGGGCGCGGGCGATGGCGATGCGCTGGCGCTGCCCGCCCGAGAGGCGCGCGCCGCCCTCGCCGAGATAGGTGTCGAGCCCCTCGGGCAGCCGATGCAGGAATTCGGCGGCATTGGCGGCCTCGGCGGCGGTCCACAATTCCCCATCCTCCGCCTCCCAGCGGCCGTAACGCAGATTGTCGCGCGCCGAAGCGGCGAAGATCACCGTCTCCTGCGGAACGACGGCGATGCGCGCGCGGATGGCCGCGGGATCGGCCTCGCGCAGTTCGACGCCGTCGAGGCGGATGGCCCCGTCGTCGGGATCGTAGAAGCGCTGGGCGAGCTGGAAGATGGTGGATTTGCCCGCGCCCGACGGCCCGACCAGAGCAAGGGTCTCGCCGGGCGCGACCGAAAAGCTCAGCTCGTGCAGCGCGGCGATTTCGGGCCGGGTCGGATAGCGGAAGGTGACGGCGTCGAAGTGGATCGTCCCGCGCGCCGGCTCGGGCAGTGGCATTGGATTGGCCGGCGCCTTGATCTGCGGCACCTGCGCCATCAATTCGGCGATCCGCGCGGTCGCGCCGGCGCCGCGCAGCAGCTCGCCATAGACCTCGGTCAGCGCCCCGAAGGCGCCGGCGACGATCGCGCCGGTGATGACGAAGGCGGCGACGGTACCGCCGCTCAAGGCGCCCTGCGAGACGTCGATTGCCGCCTGGCGCATCAGCATGGTGATCGATCCGAACAGCATGGTGATCACGATCGCGGTCAGGACGGCGCGCAATGCGATCCGCTTCCGAGCGGTCGCGAAGGCGCGCATCACCGCGGCGCGGAAGCGGCCGCTCTCGCGCTGCTCCTGGCCGAACGCCTGGACGATTTTCATCGCGCCCAGGGTCTCGGCGACGATCGTGCCGAGATCGGCGATCCGGTCCTGGCTGTGCCGCGAGACCAGCCGCACCCGGCGGCCGAGCAGCACCACGGGCACGATGACGAGCGGGATGCCCAGCAGGAGCCCGGCGGTGAGCATCGGCGCCAGGGTGAACAGGTAGATGACGCCGCCAATGCCCAGGACGATGTTCCTCAGCGCCACCGACACGGTCGAGCCGACGACGATCTCGATCACCGCCGTGTCGGAGGTGACCCGCGAGGCGATCTCGGACGGCCTGTTCTCCTCGAAGAAGCGCGGCTCCAGCCTCAGCAGATTGTCGTGCACCGCGCCGCGTATGTCGGCGATCACCCGCTCGCCGAGCATCGACACGAAATAGAAGCGCAAGGCGGTGGCGATGCCGAGCACGATCACCATCACGAACAGATAGTTGAAATGCGGCCCGATCTGGCCGCCGCCGGCGGTGAAGCCCTTGTCGATGACCCGCCGGAAGCCGTCGGGGATGGCGAGCGTCGCGGCGGCCGCGACCAGCAAGGCCAGGCCCGCGCCGGTGATCGTGCCCTTGTAGCGCAGGGCATAGCGCCAGATCATGACGAGATTGCCGATCTTCCCCTTCGGCCCGTCGTCGATCCTGCCCCTAGCCATGGAGCGGGGCCTAGCAGGGGGGAGGGCGGGGCTCAATGGACGGAAGTTCTTCCCCGGCCTTTGCCGGGGAGGGGGCCAGGCGAAGCCTGGTGGATGGGTAACCTCCCAGGCTTGCGCGGATTACCCCTCCCACCATGGACAGGTCCCCTCCCCAGGAAATCCTGGGGAGGAACTATCCAATCACCCACCGTATCTTCCGCAACGGGAACCTTTGACCGGCCGGTCGGTCATAACCGTATGGACCAATGCCTTCCGACTCCCCATAAGGTGCGCGAAGCGGGGGGCGGGGACTGAATGTTATACGACGCGTATGAAATGCAGCGGTCGATGCTCGCCGGCGCGAGCACCCTCGCCAATCTCGGCGCGGACTGGCTGAACAATCCCGCCAATCCGCTGAGCTACTCGCAAATGGGGCCGATCATGGCCTCGGCGCTCGATGTGTTCGCTCACGCCTCGGCGCTGCGCGGCAAGCCCGAATTCGGGATCGAGACGGTGATCGTCGAGGGCAGGGCGGTGGCGGTCACCGAGGAGATCGTGCTCAGAAAGCCGTTCGGCCAGCTGAAGCGCTTCCGCCGCGAGGGGATCGAAAGTGGGCCAAGGCTGCTGCTGGTCTCCCCGATGTCCGGCCATTACGCGACTTTGCTGCGCGGCACGGTCGAGCGCATGCTGCCCTGCCACGACGTCTACGTCACCGACTGGCGCGACGCCAAGCTGGTGCCGCTCGCCGACGGCAAGTTCGATCTCGACGATTATGTCGATTATCTGATCGAGTTCCTCGAACATATCGGCCCCGGCGCGCACATGCTCGCCGTCTGCCAGCCCGCCGTGCCGGCTTATGCCGCCGCGGCGCTGATGAGCGCGGACAAGCACCCCTGCCGCCCGAAGACCCTGACCATGATGGGCGGGCCGATCGACACCAGGAAGGCGCCGACCGAGGTCAACACGGTGGCGACCCAGCGCCCCCACGCCTGGTTCAAGAGCAACGTCATCGTCACCGTGCCCTATCTCTATCCGGGCGCCGGCCGGAAGGTCTATCCGGGCTTCCTCCAGCTCGCCGGCTTCATGGCGATGAACTTCGGCAACCACATGGTCAGCCATTGGGGCATGTTCCGCCATCTCGTGGCGGGCGACGGGGAGGGCGCCGACGCGACCAAGGACTTTTACGACGAATATCGCGCGGTCTGCGACATGACCGAGGAATTCTATTTGCAGACGATCGACGTCGTCTTCCAGCGCCATGCCTTGCCGAGGGGCGAGATGATGCATCGCGGCCGCGTCGTCGATCCCGCGGCGATCAAGGACATCGCCCTGCTCGCCATCGAGGGCGAGCGCGACGACATTTCCGGCATCGGCCAGACCCGCGCCGCGCTCGACATCTCGACCGGCCTGGAGCCCAGCCGGAAGCGCTATCATCTTGCCAAGGGCGTCGGCCATTACGGCATCTTCAACGGCTCCAAATGGCGCACCAGGATCGCCCCGATCGTGGAGGACTGGATCGCGAAGCATGGCTGAGAGGCGGACCCTCGCTGCCTTCTTCCTGCTGGCGCTCGGCGCCTGTGCAAGCCGGCCCGGGGACGTGGCGGCACTCCAGATCGAGCAACGCCCCGCCGAGGCCCTGATCCGGATCACCAATAGCGGGCCGCGCGCCTTCACCCTCCATTATAGCGATGCCGACCATTTCCTCGGCTATAACATGCTCCTGGTGCGGTTCCGCGACGGCGCCGGGCGGGTGCTCGACGACCAGCCATATACGCATGGCTGGTGGACGCCCTTGGCATTGGTCTCGTCGATCGAGGATCCGAGAAGGGGGCCGCCGCGCCGCCGGGGGCTGGCGATTCCGGCCCGGGGGCGGATCGAAATGGCGAGGGACCTGGCGGCGCTGACCACCGGGTGGGTCCAGCTCGACCCCGTCACCGGCCCGTGCGAGGTGCAGGTCATGCTCGCGGGCTATGCCGGACGGCGCTGGTCGGCCCAGCGGATCGAAGTGGCCGGCGACTGGCAGCCCGCGCCCTGCCCGGCGGTCAACGGCCGGCGCCCCGAAACTAGTCCGCGGCGGCCATAGCCGGCGCCCCGCCCGCCGGCTTTCGCGGCTTGCGCAGCAGCAGGATCAGGGGGAGCGCCAGCAAGGTGATGATCATCATCAGGTGGAAATCGTCGAGATAGGCGATCATCAGCGCCTGCCGGTTGATCTCCCCGTCCATCATCGCCACCGCGGTCTCGGTCAGCGCCGGGGCGCCGTGGACGATCGCCGGGCTGACCGGCGGCAGCGAATATTGGGTGATGTGCGAGGCGAGATCGGAATGGCTGACCTGGACGTTGCGCGCGAGCAGGACGGTGACCACCGAAATGCCGATCGAGCCGCCGATCGAGCGCGACAGGTTCAGCAGGCTCGCTGCGGTGGTGCGGTATTTCGGGTCGATCGTGCCGAAGGCGATGGTGTTCAGGGGCACGAACAGGAAGCCGAGCGCAAGCCCCTGGACCACGCCGCTGACGATGATCGGCGTCGAATCCATCTCCAGCGAGAAGCCCGACATCTGCCATAAGGACAGCGCCATCAGGGCGATGCCGACGAAGACCAGCAGCCGGGCGTCGACCTTGCCGACCAGCCGCCCGGCGATGATCATCGAGAAGAGCGTGCCGACTCCGCGCGGCGCGGTCAGCCAGCCCGATTGCAGCACCGAATAGCCGTACAGCTGCTGAAGCAGTGGCGGAAGCAAAGCGAGGCCGGCGAGCAACATGATCCCCATCACCGCCATCATCACCAGCCCGGCCGAGAAATTGCGGTCCTTGAACATGGCCGTGTCGAAGATCGGGTCGCGCCCGGTGAACATATGGACGGCGAACATCCAGGCGCCGGCGACGGCGAGCCCGCATTCGATCCAGATCTCCCAGCTTTCGAACCAGTCGAGATTCGCGCCGCGGTCGAGCATCATCTGCAGCCCGGCGAGCGCGAGCGCGATCAGGGCGAAGCCGAACAGGTCGAAGCGGCGCTCGGCCTTCGGAGTCGCCGGCAGGAAGCGGATCATCAGCACGGCGGCGAGCAGGCCGACCGGCAGATTGACCAGGAACACCCAGCGCCAGTTGAAGCTGTCGGTCAGCCAGCCGCCGAGCACCGGGCCCAGGATCGGGCCGACCATGACTCCGGCGCCGAACAGCGACATCGCGCGGGCATGCTTCTCCGGCGGGTTGATGTCGAACATCACCGCCTGGGCGAGCGGCACCAGGAAGGCGCCGGCGACGCCCTGGACGGCGCGAAAGGCGACCATCTCGGGCAGGCTCTGCGCCATCGCGCACAGCATCGAGGCGATGGTGAAGGCGATCACCGACGAGACGAACAGGCGCTTGCGGCCGACCTTCTCGGCCAGCCAGCCGGTGATCGGGATGGCGATCGCCGAGGCGACGATATAGGAGGTCAGCACCCAGCTCACCGTCTCGCGGGTCGCGCCCAGGCTGGTCTGCATGTGCGGCAGCGCGACATTGGCGATGGTCGTGTCGAGCACCTGCATCAGCATGCCGAGGATCACCGCGACGGTGACCAAAGCGCGCTGGCCCTTGCTCAGATCGTAGCTGTGCATCGTCTAAAACCCCCTCCCCTGGAGGGGGAAGGCAGGGAGGCGGCGCTCGGCACCGGCGGTTAATCTCAGACCACCGTACACCCTCACCCCGACCCTCTCCCTCCAGGGAGAGGGAGCTACAGGCTGAGAATCTGTCACCTCGCGGGCGCCGCCGCCGTCCGCTGCGCCGGGCGGTCGCGGGTGTCGACGGTGACGTCGGCGGAAAGGCCCGCGATCATCGGCCGGCCGGGATCGCCGTCTATGGCGATGCGCACCGGCACGCGCTGGCGCACCTTGACCCAATTGCCGCTCGCATTCTGCGCCGGCAGGACCGAGAATTGCGAGCCGGTGCCGGCGCCGATGGAGGCGACGTGGCCGTGGACCTCGACTCCCGGATAAGCGTCGAACTCGATCGACGCGGGCTGGCCGACATACATGTTGGCCAGGTCGGTTTCCTTGTAATTGGCCTCGACATAGGTGGTCGCGCCCCGGACGATCGTCACCACCGGCACGCCGGTCACGACGGCGCCGCCGACCTGGAGCCGGTCGGTCTGGCTGACCGTGCCGTCGGCGGGCGCGCGCACCTCGGTGCGGGAAAGGTTGAGCAGGGCCTGCTCGCGGGCGACCCGCGCGGCCTGCAAGGCGGGCTGGTTGGAAGGGCCGCCGCCGCTCATCGTCGCCTGGGCATTGGCGGCGGCGGAGCGGGCATTGGCGAGCCGCTCGCGCGCCTCCTGGACGTCGTGCATCGCCTCGTCGTAGCGGGCCCGCGTGGTGAAGCCGCGGCGCAGCAGCTCGTCATAGCGGTCGAACTGGCGCTGGGCGTAATCGAGATTGGCGGTGGCGCCATTGATGTCGGCGCCCATGCCGGCCGATTGGGTCATCAACGTGTTGACCTGGACGTGCGCCGCCGCGATCTGCGCGTCGGCCTGGGCGAGCGCGATGCGGAACGGGCGGGGATCGATCCGGAACAGCACCTGGCCGCGCCGCACCCGCTGATTCTCGTGGACAAGCACTTCGGTGATCACCCCCTGCACTTCGGGAGCGACCGAGACCATGTCCTGCTGGACATAGGCATTGTCGGTCGAAACGTAGCGGCCCGAGGTCAAATAGAAATAGGCGCCGATGCCGAGCAGGATCAGCGGCACCGACAGCATCAGCGCCAGCCGCCAGCGCCGCCGCTTGGGCGCGGGCTCCGCGCTGGGCCCGGTCTCGGCCGCGATCTCGGAGATGGGCGCGGGCGCGGGCTCGGCCTGCGCCGGGGCGGGCTCCGCCGGCTCGGTCTTCAGCTTGGGATCCGCTTCGCTCATGACGCCTGCTCTATGCCCTGCTCGATCTGGTCGAGATTGAAACGGATTCGGGAAAGAACGCGCAGCGCCGTCTCCCGGTCCGCATCGGAAATGCCGGTGAGGATGTCGGCGTTGAAGCCGAGGCCCATCGCCTCGAGCTTGGCGAGCACGGGCGCCGCCTCCTTCGTGAGGTGGATGCGCCAGGCGCGGCGGTCGGCGCCGTCGCGGCGCCGCTCGACCAGGCCGGCCTCCTCGAGCCGGTCGATCATCCGGCACAAGGTGATCGGCTCGACGTCGAGCGCGTCGGCGAGCTCGACCTGGCGCATGGCGTCGCCGCTGCGCGACAGCCGGGCGAGCACCCGCCATTGCGCCTTGGTCGCGCCAAGCACCGCCGCGCGGCGATTGGCCTCGCGCCGGATCAGCCTGGCCGACTCGACGACCTCGAATGCGAAATTGTCCATGGTGAAGCGCACATAATAAGCATGCTCATTATGTTCAAGACAGGATTTGCCTCAGCGGCCCCTCGGGGATCATTCGCCTTCCGGCGCAGCGCGCAAGGCGCGCGGGGGCAGCAGCGGCTGGCCGCGGCCGTCCACATTGCCGGTGATCGGCCCCGCCGGCTCGCTGCCGTTGATTAGCATCCAGTTCAGCCGATAGCCGTTCGGAAAGCGGTTGTTGGTAATCCTCGCGGCGGCCTCGCCGATCAGGCGAATGGCCGGATGCTCGGTGGGGGTCTCGATCGTGTTGCCGTCAATCTGCAGGGTCACGTTGGCGGATTCTACGGATATGGCGGTAACGCGGCTCCGAATGATCGATCCGGATCTTATCGTGATGTTCGCTCCGGAATGCGCCATCACGGCTGTGAGCAGGCCCCTGATCGTCGAAGCCTCGATCGTCAGGATCGCATCGCCGACTTCCACGGTCGCTCCGGCGACGCGGCCGGGCCCGATGGCGCTGTCCCTGACGGTGGCGCGTCCACCGAGAAGATAGAGGGGAGCCCCGGCGGGGACCAAGTGGCGGGTGAGGTCCCCGTCGGTGAGCACGGATTCCGTCTCTTCGAAGCGAATCTCGCTGGCTAGGATGTTCGCCGCACCGCCCGGGTTCACCTGAACGATCGGCCCGTCCTGCGAAGACTGGATGATGAGATTCTCGATGGTCGTTTCGCTGTCGACGAGGAGAGCCGGCCCAGCGCTCTGAAGGACGGGCCGCGCGCTGCGCGCGCCGTCGCCGATCAGCCTCACCGGCTTGTTTATGGTCAGCCGGGAGATCTGATATCGTCCGCTGCGGATATGGATCGACCCGCCCGGCTCGACCAGCCTATAGGCCTGTGCAAGCGTCGTGGCGTCGCCTCCGCTTGGCGCCAGCACGATCTGCGGGCGCAGCCGCGGTGCGGGCGGCGACGCTGGCTGGACGGGGCGATTTTGCCCGGTCCGCCGGGGTTGTGACCTGTTGGTGTCCCGTCGCACCGGGCCAGGGCAGTCGCTCGGCACCGGGCGGCCGGCGCTGCGTGCAAGGCTGCAATCGCGAGCGCTGGTTCTCGCTTCGGCGGGGCTTTGGAGCAGGACGGCCGCCACGCTCGCGAATAACGCGACTATCGCGATGACCGGCCGGCGGGCAATGGTCCGTTTCATTGGCAAATCCCGAATGTTACCGGCGCCTGGCTCGTGTCATTGCTTTGGTAGTTCACCGCGCGTCCGCCCGCAACGCGCCGATACGTCCCGGCGTTGGTCCGGATGAAATCCTCCCCTACTTCGCGAATGTCCTCCTCGTCGGGGGTGCCAGCGAGGACCGAGCGGAGACTGGTACGGTCCCCGCTGAAGGTTATGGCATCGGAAGTCGGCGCGCCCGTGCGCGAATTCATCACGCACCAGCGGCCGTTGAGCCAAGACCGATCGTAGGTCACCGGGATTGCTCCGGCGCGCGCGGCGAGATTCTCGGGAAGCAGGCTGAGATTGGTGACGGCCTCTTCGCGCCCGCTCAGGGCCCCGAAGTCGCGGCCTCCGGCCGAGGCGCGCAGCATTTGGGGACGACTGGTTGTGAGCACCGGACGCCGGGCCGTGGCCGGCAGGCTATAGGTCTGGCCCTGCGTCAGGGCGCCCGCGAAGAGCTGCGGCCCGCCCTCGCCGTCGTTGACCCGTATCCAGACGTCGCCGACCGCGGTCAGCGTGACTGTTCGGCCTGTCGCTGCCGGGGCCGCTCCGGCGCCTCCCGCTTGCGGCGGTGCGGCCGCCGGGGCATCCGGCGGCCGCGACCGGCCCGAAAGGAGCCATAGGACGACGACGAGCAGGGCGAGACCGGCCGCGATCCAGGCGGGCCTCAACCAGCTGCCCGCCGCGTCCGAGCTTGCCGCCGGCGCCTCGGTCCGCGCTTCGGGAGCGTCGCGGACGGGCTCGGCCTCGCGGTCCGGCTCGGCCACGGGCTTCGCCTTGGCTGGCTGGGTCTTGCGCCGGCGAGCCGGCGCAACGGCCTCGGCCGAAGCCGTGCCGGCGAGGCGCACGAGCACTTCTTCCATCGTCCGCAGCCGCTCCGCCGGATCGACGCGCAGCATGTCAGCCAGCAGCGGGCGCAGGCTCGCCGGAGCCGCCGACAGGTCCACCCCATCCCGCCGCTTGCGGATCGCGTCGGCGAAGGAGCCCGCCATGTCGACCTTCTCGCCTTTGGCGACGGAGAGGATCACCAGCCCCAAGCTGTAGACGTCGGTCCAGCTGCCGATCTCGCCTTTATGCTCGCCGAGCTGCTCGGGCGCGACGAAGTTGAGCTTGCCGGCGAAGCCGCCGCCGATGATCGTCGGCAGGCTGCCGCCGAGGTCCTTGGCGATGCCGAAATCGATGATCTTGGCTTGTTCGAGGTCGCCGCCGGGGAGCATGACATTGTCCGGGGAGATGTCCCGATGCACCGCGCCCAACCTATGCGCCGCCGCAAGACCCGAGGCGAGCCTTCGCAACAAAGCGGCAAGCGCCTCCGGCGAGCGGTCGACCTTGTCCAGGACGTCGCCGAGATCGACCCCGTCAAGATATTCGGTCGCGATATAGAGGACGCCGAGATCCGGCTCCTTCGCCAGCATCCGATATTGGACCAGCGCCTCATGCTGCAGCCGAGTGAGGGTCATCGACTCCCGCTGCAGCATTTCGATCACCTTCGGATCGGCCGCCAGCGCCGGGAGCAGCGCCTTGATCGCCACCCGCTCGCCGGTGATGATGTTGGAGCCCTCGAACACTTGGCCCATGCCGCCGGCCTTGATGAAGCGCTTCACCTCGAAAATATGGTTGAGCACGTCGCCGACCTCGATCGGCCTGGCGGCGGCGCGCGGCGGGGCGGGAGGAGGTTCGGCCGCCGCGGGCACGGGCAGGACGACGGTCGGCGCCGGTGCCTCCGCCGTCGGCTCCGCGGGGAGCGGCGGAGGGGCCGGCGGCGGATCGGCGGCCGGTGGCGCCACCTTGCGTCTCAGCAGCGAGCGCATCGTTCCGGCGAGATCCGAAAGCGCCTCCCGGACGCCGGCCTCGCCGAAGTCGCGATGGCGATGGGGGCGGAAGTCGAACCATTGCAGTTTCTGCAGCGCCGCGAGCACTTCGGGATTTTCCGGATCCACGTCGTCGACGCCGATGAACAGGATCGGGAAGATTCGGCTCGTGTCCGCAAGCTCGGGATGAAGCGCGCCGAGCTGCCGCTCCCGCTCCATGAAGAGCTCCACCTCGCGGCAGCACCATTCGCTCTGGACGAAATTGGGCGTGACGATCGGAATGAAGAAGGTCGCGATGTCGAGCGCCTTCCTGATCTCCTTCTCCCAATCCGCGCCGTGGGGGATGGTGTTCGCGTCTTGGAACAGACGGATCGGCTCGCGGCCATATTGCTGCTGCAGCTCCTGCATGAGCAATGCGCGCAGCGCGCTCAGCCTGCCGGCGGCAAGCTGATCGTCCTGCCGGGCATAGCTCCAGAAGCCGACCGGCTGCAGCCGGCCGGCGGTGACCGCCGCCCTCGCACGCTCCCTGTCGTCGACCACCATCCGAGTCGCCCCCACGCGAACTGCAAGTCATCCCACTCCCGCAGGGTGGCGTCAAATAGCGTGGCTTTGGTGCGCTGCTCTTCAGGCGGCCTGGCTCACCATCTCCAGCAATGCCTCGAACAGCCGCCGGCCGTCCTCGCGGCCATGCGCGGGCTCCATCGCGCGCTCCGGGTGGGGCATCATGCCGAGCACGTTGCCGGCCTCGTTCAGGACGCCGGCGATGCGCCGCGCCGAGCCGTTGACGTCGGCGGCGTAGCGGAAGGCGACCCGGCCCTCGCCCTCGAGCCGGTCGAGCACCGCCTCGTCGGCCTGGTAATTGCCGTCATGATGGGCGACCGGGAGGATTATCTCCTCGCCGGCCGCGTAGCGGGCGGTGAAGGTGGACTGGCTGTTCTCGACGATCAGCGGCACGTCGCGGCAGACGAAGCGGATGCCGGCATTGCGCATCAGCGCGCCGGGCAGCAGCCGCGCCTCGGCCAGCACCTGGAAGCCGTTGCACACGCCGAGCAGGGCGACGCCGCGCGAGGCCGCCTCCTTGACCGCCCACATCACCGGCGATTGCGCCGCCATCGCGCCCGCGCGCAGATAATCGCCATAAGAGAAGCCCCCCGGTATGGCGATGAGATCGAGCCTGGGCGGAAGCATGTCCTGGCGGTGCCAGACCATCGCCGGCGACCGGCCGGTGGCGAGACGAAGCGCCTCGGCCATGTCGCGATCGCAATTGGAGCCGGGGAAGACGATGACGGCGCTCCTCACCGCGCCTCCTCCTCCGCCCGCTCGATGCGATAATTCTCGATCACCATATTGGCGAGGAGCCGCCGGCACATCTCCTCGATCTCGGACTCGACGACATCGTCGGCGAGGTCGAGCTCGATCGTCTTGCCCGCGCGGACCTCGTTGACGCCGGCGAAGCCGAGCCCTTCGAGCGCGTGGTGGATCGCCTTGCCCTGCGGATCGAGCACGCCCTTCTTCAGCGTGACATGGACTCGGACCTTCATGGGGTCGCTGCCGCCTTTGGCGGGGAGGCCCTCAGCAGATGCGACAAAAAGAAGGCGAGCAGCACCTGCCAGGGCAGGAAGACGGTGACGACCAGGTCGTAGGGGTCCTCGATATTGGTCAGGCGCACGCCCATGCCGCCCCACCAGGACAAAGCGAGGAGCCCGGCGAGGACCAGCCAGGGACGCGTGCCCGGCGCGCGCAGCCGCGACAGCAGGCCTGCAAGGAGCAGCGGCAGCGCGCCCGCAAGTCCCGCCGCGAGCCCGATCAGCATTTTCGACGTGGTCGCGCCTTCGGCGGCGGGCTGCATCATGTCGGCCGGGTCGGCGGCCATGGCGGCCGCCTCCGCCGCCTGCGCCGCCGCCTCCTGCACCTGGGTGGAGACGTAGGTGAAGACATAAGCGGCGGCGAAATGGAAGAGCGGGATGACCAGGATCAGGAGGCCGACCAGCAGCCAGTTCGTCCGCCGCGCCAGCACTTCGCGCGCCGCATAAGGCAGGCCGAAGACGATCGTGCACAGGCCGAGCAGGACCGGCGGGTCCAGCGCTTCGGTCTCGCCGAGCTTGAGCCATTGATAGGCGATCAGGAAGGCCGCCGCGAAGAGCAAGGCGCCCGCGGCCAGCAGCCAGAATCCGTTCCGGTCCTCAGCCATGTTCATCTCCCGGGATGCCGAAGCGTCGCGCGGCTGATCGGTCAAATTCGTCCGAGGGTCAAGGTGCGCCGCCGGGGACGCTCTGGTCTTCGTCCTCCCGACACCCTATCTTCCCGTCATGAGCGAGATCGCGCTTTCCCCTTCGGCCGCCGCCCGCGTCGCGGCGATCGCCGCGCGTCAGGCGAAACCGGCGATCCTGCGGCTGTCGGTGGACGGCGGCGGCTGCGCCGGCTTCCAATACCGGTTCGAGCTCGCCGACGCGGTCGCCGACGACGACGAGATCGCCGCGCACGAGGGCGTGACCCTGGTCGTCGATCCGGTCTCGCTCGATCTGGTGCGCGGGTCGACGGTGGATTTCGTCGAGAGCCTCGGCGGCTCCGCCTTCCAGGTCACCAACCCCAACGCGGCCTCGGGCTGCGGCTGCGGGACCAGCTTCAGCATCTGACGGCCGGGACGGCCGCGGCCGCCCCGAACGCCTTATTCCGCCGGGCGGCCCCGCGCCGGCCTTCGGATCTAGCGGCAGCGGAACATGGTGAAGGTGGTGTCGTCCCGCCGGGTGGCCGTCATATTCTGGCCGATGCGGGTGAGCGTCGTCGTCACCACCGGCCGGCCGGGAAGGGTCATGGTCAGCCGGTTGCCGGCCAGGGTCCAGCTCGCGCCTTCGGGCGGGGTCACGCTGCCGTCCGCGTGAAACTCGACGACCTGCGAGCAAGCGGCGTCCGGGCCCCAGCGGCCAATCACGAAGGCGCGGTCGACCCCGGCGTCCACCGAGGCGACGGACGCTTGATTCTCCAGCCCGACGAGCGAGGGGTTGGTGCTGGCTTCGCTGCCGGCGCCGACGACGGTGCCGCTGCCGCTGACGACCCCGGCACTGTTCGCCTCGTTCGTCGGGACCGCGGCATTGTTGGCGGTGTCGGGCTGGCGCGAGCAGCCGGTGGCCAGGACGAAGGTCGCCGCCGTCAGCATCGTCATCGTGATCTTCATTGCTTCCCCCAGGCTGATTGGATCCGGCGTGCGTGCCATCCGATAGGCCATGCTATGCGGGCGCGGCGGCGGCGTCCAGCCGGCGCTTCGCCGACGACAGGGTGACGCGCTTCGTCCGGGCGGCTAAGCCATCGGCATGAAAGTGGTCACCTACAATCTCAACGGCATCCGCGCCCGGCTGCCGCGCCTCCTCGAATATCTTGCCGAGCAGAAGCCCGACGCGCTCTGCCTGCAGGAGATCAAGTGCGACGACGGCGCCTTCCCGATCGGCGATATCCGCGCCGCCGGCTATGACGGCATCTGGCACGGCCAGAAGGGGTTTAACGGCGTCGCCATCCTGGCCCCGCAGGGCGCGCCGCTGACGCCGAGGCGCGTCGGCCTGCCCGGCGATCCGGACGACACCCACAGCCGCTATATCGAGGCCGAGATCGGCGGAATTACCATCGCCTCCCTCTATCTGCCCAACGGCAATCCGGTCGGCACCGAGAAATTCGCCTACAAGCTCGCCTGGATGGACCGGCTGCGCGCCCATGCCGAGGCCTTGCTCGCCGAGGAACGCCCGCTCGTCCTGGCCGGCGACTGGAACGTGATCCCGACCGACGATCCCGACGACGTCTTCTCGGCCAGGGCGATGGCGGCGGACGCGCTGATGCAGCCCGAAAGCCGCCAGGCCCTGCGCCGCATCCTCAATCTCGGCTTCACCGACGCGATCCGCGCCCGCTATCCCGAAGGCGCGCTCTACACCTTCTGGGATTACACCGCCGGCTGCTGGCAGCGCGACGCCGGCTTCCGCATCGACCACCTCCTGCTCAGCGCGCCCGCCGCCGACCGCCTGCGCGACGCCGGCGTCGACAAGGACTATCGCGGGCGGGAGAAAGCCAGCGACCACGCCCCGACCTGGGTGGAGATCGACTAGGCGGCCGAGGCGTCGGGTTCGAAGCGCACCCGAAGCCGCGTTCCGGTCGCGCTCGCCACTTTTTCGAGCGTCGTGGTGGACGGCCTGATCTTGCCCCCTTCCATCCGGGCGATGGCGCTCTGGGTCGTGCCCATGCGGCTGGCCAGCTCGGCCTGAGTCAGCCGGCATGGCTCCGTGCCGCGATCAGCGCGGCCGCGATCGCATATTCGCCCTCCAGCTCGGCGAAAGCGCGGGCATAAGCCGGGTCCTTGCGCCAGCGGGCGAACATCTGCTCGGCGGAAATCGGCTTGGCCTTGCTCATTCCACTTCCTCCGCGCGCCCGGGTGACGATCATCGCGGCGCCACAAGCGGCGACGTCGCCGGCAGCTCGTAGCCCGAGGCGGCGGAGCGGGCGATCCGGTAGCCATCCGGGCCGAGGCGCAAATCGCCCGCCAGCGGCAGGCCGCCGGACGGCAGGACCGGCAAGCGCCGCGCGCCGGGCCACCGGTGGGCGATCGCGCTCAGCAGGCCCTCGCGCATCCGCCTCGCCAGCGCCGGCTGCTTCCCCCTTGAGAAGATCACCCAGGCCCGTCCCCGGTGTCCGGCGTCGTCGACCGATATTTCGAGATCGTCATCCGCCGCGCCGCGCCAGACGCCGACGTACAAGGTCCTGCGGACGAAGTCCGGCACCAGCTCGGGCGCCAGCTCCCGAAACTCCCGGCTGCTGTCATCGACGTGAAGCCCGCCCGCGGTCGCATGCCGGCGCAGCATGGCGAGCAGGTCGCTCCGGTCGGCGGGCGTCCGCAACGCAATCTCGACGGCGGCGACATAGCGGATGGAATCGGGCTGGGGCACCGGCGCGACGGCCTGGAGCGCGGCAACGGCGAAGACTGCGGCGAACGGGACCATGACCACCTCCGGTGCCGGGGCGGCGACCCTAAATGGCAGCGCGTCCGCTGGCCAGTCCTCGCCGACCCCGACGGCAACGGGTTGAGCCTCTCCGAGGGCTGATCAGCGCGGCGCGCGGCGGCCCTCGAGCTCGCGCCCTTCCTGGTGGATGACGAGCCGGTTCACCTGGCCGTTCTCATTGTGGAAGACGATCCGGGCGTTGACGCCTTGGACGACGAATTCGGTGGCGCTGGTGGGCCGCAGCGGGATGGCCGGCTGGCCGCTGAGCTGGATTGTCAGCCCGCCGCTTTCACCGATCGCGATGTCGACCGCCGGCCCTGGCGTGACATAATGGCCGACATAGGTTTCGAGCACGGCGCGGCTCACCTGCGCGGCGGCGGGCTCGGGCGGAACGTCGCCGGTCCGCACCGCGCGCTCGGCCGCGCTGCCGCCATTCTGGTGCATTTCCATGACATGGGAGCCGTCGGGACGGCGCTCGATGCGGAACCAGGTCAGGCTGTCCGGACCGTAGAAGAAGCGGTCTGCGCCAACGGCGAACACCTCCAGGTCGGCGCCGCCGTCGCGCAGCGTGTAGAGCTTGCCGTCGCGCGCGAAGAAGCGCCGCGACACCCCGGCATCGCCGACCCGATAGACTCCGAACAGAGGCGCCAGCGTCCGCGGATCGACCTCGGCGCGCCTGAACTCCGGATAGGGATCGCCGAGCGCAAGCGCGGCCAGCCGCGACGTCACCAGGGCCGGCGGGCTGGCGGGCGAGTCGCTATTGGCGAAGACGGCGACGAACAGATCGTCCGAGGGGACGTAGGCGGCATAGGTGCTGAAGCCGAAAATGCCGCCGCTATGCTCGATCGTGGCGCGGCCGCGCTCCTCGCCGATGCCGAGCCCGAAGCCATAGGGCTCGCTGCGTCCGTCCGGGAGGACCGTGGGGCTGGTCATCGCCGCGTAGAGCGCCGGGCTCACCACCCGCCCGTGATGGAGAGCATTGGACCATCGGGCGAGATCGTCGACCGTGCCGATCAGGGCGCCGGCGGCATGGGGCACGCTCATATGGATAAGCCGCGCCGGCCGGACCTGCCCGTCCGCCCGCGTATAGCCGCGCGCCATCGCCGGCCCGGATTCGCGATCCACGCCATAGCCGATCGTCCTCAGCCGGAGCGGCCCGGCGATTCGCTCGGCGACCGCCCGGTGCCACGTTTTACCGGTCACCTGCTCGACGATCGCGCCGAGCAGGACATAGCCCGAATTGTTATAGGCCCAGGCCTGGCCCGGCGGGGTCGGCGACGGGCGGTCGCGGAACAGGGCGATCATCTCGGCCGTGCTGTAGGGCCGGTTGGTGTTCTCCTCGGTCATCCAGCCGGGAATGCCGGTATAGGATTGGATTCCGGACGTGTGGTTCAAGAGCTGGCGCACCGTCGCGGCCGCGCCAGGCTGGGGATAATCGGGGAAGAAGCGCGAGACGGTATCGTCGAGCGCGATCCTGCCCTCCTGGACGAGCTGCAGGACGATCGCCGCCGTGAACTGCTTGGTGAGCGAGCCGAGCCGGAAGACGCTGTCTCGAGTCAGCGGCCGGCGCGCCTCGACGTCGGCGAGGCCGCGGCTCGCCCGGTAGATCGTCTCGCCGCCCCGGGTGATGATGACGGCCCCGCCCGGCCCATCGGCCGGAAAGGCGGCCGCGACGATCGCATCCGCTTTCGCCCTGAGGTCGGCGGGCGGCGCGGCGCCGGCGCCCGCGCCGGCGACGGTTGCGGCGACAAAGGCGGCAATGCCGAGAAATCGGGCAAAGATCATGCGTGCTCATCCCCTTACGGAGCCCCCCGAAACAAGCGAAGAGCTGTATTAATGGACTAAGACACTAAGGTCGGGCCGGCACCGCGTCAAGCCGGGCCGCCAGGCTTTCGGTGACGGCGTCTTCGTTCTTCGCGAAAACGCGCGCCTTCGCCGCCTTCGCCTGCTATGCCTCCCCTCGCGAGGCGATCCGGATTTCGGACGCCCAGCAGGGGAGAGCAATATGAACCTCGACAGTCAATCCATCGTGATCATCATCGTCGTCGGCGTCGTCGCCGGCTTCTTGGCCGGCGTCATCGTCAGAGGCTACGGCCTGGGCCTGGTCGGCAATCTGATCGTCGGAGTGCTGGGCGCATTTCTCGCCAATTGGCTGCTCCCGAAACTCGGCGTCACCCACATCGTTGACAATGGCCTGGTCAACGGGATCCTCTTCGCCACCATCGGCGCGGTCGTGCTCCTGCTGCTCGTCGGGCTGGTGCGGCGATCGACCTAGCCAGGCACCGACGCTCAGAGCGAAAACATGCGGGCGGGGATGGGAATCCTCGCCCGCATTCCATTCCATCCCCCGGCGTCTGCACGGTTTCTCCTTGTCCCTGGCATCATGGCTGCAAGACCTTCCTGTAGAGGCCGGGTCGAAAGCCCCGATAGCGGAGACCAGGACAATGGCGGGAAATACGGAAATCCGAGGCATAGCGCGCACCAGCCGTTGGCGGATCGCGGCCTGGACGGTCGCGGCGCTCCTCCTGCTGTTGCCGCTGCTGGCGATGCAGGTCAGCGACGAGGTGGTCTGGGGCCCGGCCGATTTCGCCACGGCCGGCGCTCTGATCGCCGGCGTCGGCGCCGCCTTCGAGCTGGTGGTGAGGATGACCGGCAATCTCGCCTACCGCGCCGCCGTCGCCATCGCGCTCGCGGCCGCCTTCCTCATCATCTGGATCAATCTCGCCGTCGGCATCATCGGCACCGAGGCGGACCCCGCCAATCTGGTCTATGGCGCAGTGCTCGCAACCGGCATCGCCGGCGCACTGATCGCGCGCCTCCGGCCGCATGGAATGGCCCTCGCAATGGCCGCGACGGCGCTCGCCCAGGCGCTGGTCGCCATCGCCACGCTGATCGCCGGCTTCGGCCAGGCTTCCATGGTGACGGCGATCTTCGTCGCGCCGTGGCTGCTCTCGGCCTGGCTGTTCCGGGTCGCGGCGCGGTAAATGAAAGTGGCGCGCGGTGGGACTTGCGTTCCCCACAATGCGTTCGGTCGGCCTGGTGGCCGGACCCGTGCTACGGCAGCAAGATTCACCGTGTCACGCGCGCCGGGGCGACCTTAACAGAAGCGGTGCGGGGCGGGAATGGAGAAAGCCCTGATTTGGCCTCTCCCGGGCTCGTGGCCGGGGCGCTCCGTCGCCGGTTTCAGGCGTCCGCTTCAGGCGATGCGGCGGGCGTCGAACAGATCGCCGGCGCAGCGCATGGTGCGGTCGTGCGCGCCATTCTCGCCGACCACCTCCATCGTGTCGCGGTCGATCGGGATGATGGTGACGATTCGGGTGCCGGCCGCGCCGGTCAGGGTCAGCGAATCGCCGGTCAGGCTCCACACGCCCTGGTCGCCATCGGCGGTGGCGAAGGTGCCGTCGGCGACGAAGGCGACGGTTGCGCTGCAATCGCCGGCGTCGGACCAGCTGCCGATCAGGAAGTCGCGGTTGACCGCGATCCGGGCCGCGCCGGCGCCTGCTCCGGTCTGGGCGGCGCCGGCCGGGCCGGCGAGCGTGATGAAGGCGATCAGGGCGGCGGCTGCCGCGGTGCGGACCGGCTTCGCAAAGGCCCTTGTCACCTTTACTTCCTTCCTCCTTGCGCCGAGCCCCGTTCAGCAGCGGGTCGAACGGCCGATCGACTCGTCCGGGTTGATGACGTTGAGCGTATTCTGGTCGAGCGCGCTGACCCTGAGGGTACGCGGCGCCGCGCCCGGGAAGGTCATGGTCAGCCGGTCGCCGTCGAGCGTCCAGGCCGCGCCGATTCCGGCGGCGTTGGTGTAGCGGCCGTCGGCTGCGAACTCGCCCGCCTGGTTGCAATCGCGCGCGTCGGTCCAGCGGCCGATCAGGAAGGCGCGGTCGACCGCGGGCAGGACCAGGTTGGAAGAGGTTGGGATGACGTTGGGATTGCCGGCAAGGCCCTGCTGCGTCGAAGCGAGGCCGCCATTGGCCGCATTGGTCGCGCCGGCCTGGGTGGCGGTGCGGCCCTCCGCGCGCGCCTTGGCGGCGGGAGCGCCGCCGGCTTTGTCGCTGGACGCGCTGCCGCCGCTTGGCGGGAGCTGGCCGCAGCCGCCCAGGCCGAGCAAGGCGGCCGCCGCGGCCATGGTTGCAATCGCCTTCATCAAGCAGGTCCCCGGCTGTCTCGTCGGCGCCCAATATAGCGACCCCGGGCCCCAAGCGAAAGGGGCTGGAAAAGCTTTCATGATTAACGGCTTGTGCGACCCTGGCACAGGCGCCGGCGCTACAGCCCCCGTTCGTAGATCCGGTAGGTGCGGTTGCTCTTGCTCTCGATGGCCTCGGCGATCGAGATCATCGGCCCGTTATCGTCGAGCACCCAGCCGACCTCGGCGCGGCAGATGCCGTAATGGCCGTTGCCGGCGCGGCGGATATATTCGATCATCATGAAGGCGAGCTGGCTCGCGAGCCGGGTCGCGTGCAGCTTCCTCAGCACCCCCATGAGCGGCACCCGCCCGCCCTTCGGCCGCATCCGCTTCAGCCGCCACAGCAATTTCAGCCAGCCGAACGGGAAGAGCTCGCCCTTCAGGTCGACGATGAACTCGTTGATGTCCGGCACCGACATCATGAAGGCGACCGGCTCGCCGTCATATTCGGCGACTTTGATCATGTCGTTGAGCACGATCGGCTTCAATTTCTTCCCCACATAGGCGACCTCGCTATCGGTGAGCGGGATGAAGCCCCAATTTTCCGACCAGGCCTCGTTGAGGATCGAGAGCAGCAGCGCCGCCTCCTCGTCGAACCGGCTCTTGTCGACGTCGCGGATGCGGATCCGCGGGTTGCGCTCGCCCGAGGCGACGATGCGCTGGACGATCGGCGGGAAGGGCACGTCGACCGGCAGGTCGTAGGTGAAGAGGTCCTTGACCCCCTCATAGCCGGCGCTCTCCACCCATGCCTGATACTCCGCCTTGTTATGCCCCATCATCACCATCGGCTTGTGGTCGTGGCCCTTGATCAGCAGCCCCGGCTCGTCCCAGATGCCGAGCGAGAAGGGCCCCATCGAGCGCGTCATCCCCTTGCCCCTCAGCCAGGCCTCCGCCGCGCCGAGCAGGGCAGAAGCCGCCGCCTCGTCCGCCGCCTCGAACATCCCCCACTGGCCGAGCCCCTGGCCCATGTGGACCTGGACGAGCTCATCCACCTGCGCCGAGATTCGGCCAACCGGCTTGCCGGCCCTTTCGGCCAGGAAGAAGGCCGCCTCGGCATGCTCGAACCAGGGATTCTCCTCAGGATCGATCAGCGAGCGGATCTCGGCCTTGAGCGGCGGCACCCAATTGGGATCGGCCAGGTTCAGCGCATAGGCGATCTCGACGAACGCCTTGCGGTCGGCCTTGGCGGTGATCTGGCGGACGGTGACTTGGGAGGGGTCGGTCATGCGCCCTCGGTAGCGCCCCGCCGCGCCTTTGTCTTCCTCCTGCGTGTCGGCCGCCGCCTTATGCCTGCCCGCCTTGCCCGATCCCGACCCCGAACGCCTTGAGCTGCTTCTCGAGCGCCGCCATCGACTTGTCGAAGCTCCACCGCGTGAGCCGCCCGTGCACGGGCCGCGGCCCGATCCGCCCGTCGCCGCGCCGATATTCGCGCAGCAGCGCCATCGTCCGCTCGAAGCTTTGCGCGGAGAGCGCTTCCTCGTCGGCCGTGCCGCAGGCGATCCGATAGGCTTCCTGCGCGGCCAGGCCCTGCCGCACGCCTTCGGCCTCGAGCGCCTCATAGCCGGCCGCGAGCGCCTCGGCGAAGCCCGCGGCGAAGGCGGGATCGCGCGCGAGATGGCGGTGGACCGTGCTCGGATGGAGGCCCGCGGCGCGCGCCGAAAGCGCGAGGTTGCAGGTCGCGGCGAAGCGGTCGAGAAAGACCTGCTTGCGCGCCCGCCCGAAGCGCAGCCGCCGCCCGCCGCGCGCCAGCTGCCAGGCCCTGCCGTTGACGGCGCAGACCAGTTCGGGCCCCGCGCTCGCCGCCGCCGCCTCGTCCCAGGCCGCGGCGAACCCCGCGCAGGCCTTGCGCCGCCGGTAGAGCGTCGCCACCGTCACCCCCGCCGCGCGCGCCGCCTCCACGATCGGCGCCCCGCCCCGCACCGCCGCCACGAACCGCGCCATCGCGAACCCGTCGAAGGTAAGCCACCGCCCTTTGCGCCAGCCGCGGCCTGTCCTGAGCGCAGTCGAAGGGCCGACGCGGGGGGCGGCCTGGGCCGGACTTCGATCCGGGGCCGAAGGGCCTGTCCTGAGCGCAGTCGAAGAGCTTTTTCTTGGCATATCCTTTCTCCTCAAATGCGGAAGGCCGGAGCGTTTCCACTCCGGCCTTCGAGCCTGTGCAGCGAGAGGGCGACTCGCGCCTCTTCATGCTCATCATTTGTACCAGATCAGCGTGACGCTGTCAAGTATCTTATAGCCTATATGGCTCCCTATCTCACCTTGAGACCATCTCTTTGCGACAGCTTTCCAGCCTGCTAGCTTCTGCCGAACGGCGCGGGAGCAGGATCGGTGGCGAGAGGCGTATTTCTGCATCGCGCGGATTCGATCTACGATGATCGGCCGGAGATCCAATATCAGTTCCCGAAGCAATATCTTGCCCGCGCCGAAGCGCTGGTGGGCGATTGGATCATCTATTGCGAGCCGCGGCGCGGTGGCAGCGGGCGGGGTTATTTCGCCATGGCCCGGGTCCAGCAGATCATCCCCGATCCCGCCGCCCCCTCTATGTATCTCGCTCTGATCGAGCCGGGCTCCTACCTCGACTTCGAGCGCTACGTTCCCTTTCGTGGACCGGACGGGAGGGTCGAGCGCGACGTTCCCAACGCGCAATGGGCGGTTCGCCCTGTCTCCCTGGCGGACTTCAATCGAATCCTCGAGCTTGGCATGCCGGGGGACGAGCCCTTGCTCCCCCGCGCCGATCCGTCGCCTGCGCCGCTCGGCAACCTGGTGATGGAGGAGCACGCGCCGTTCGTGATGGACGCCGAGCGCGAGCGGGTCGGCTATTACAGCTCCCGCATCATCCGCGACCGCGTGTTCCGCAAGATCGTGCTCGACGCCTATGACTGCCGCTGCGCGATCACCGGCCACCGCTTCATCAACGGCGGCGGCCGGGCCGAGGTGCAGGCGGCCCACATCAAGCCGGTGGAGGCGAACGGCCCCGACATCATCACCAACGGCATCGCGCTGTCGGGCACGGCCCATTGGATGTTCGATCGGGGGTTGATCAGCCTGTCGGACAATCTGGAGGTGCTGGTCTCGCGGCAGGTCAATGACGTTGAGAGTGTCTGGGGGCTAGTCAACAAATCCAGGGGCGCGACCGTGCCGGCCAATCCGGCGCACCGGCCGCATCCGAGCTATTTGGCTTGGCATCGGGACGTTTGTTTTAAGTGCTGAGGGAGCCGGCGGCTTCTAGCTGATAGCGGACTGTCTGCTCAGTAGCAGATCGGGCAATATTCTTTGGCTGCCCCCGACTCTCTGCCGTGATGCAGAGCGACGGAGGCTAGCTACTTCGGGCCTTCGAGCAGGCGGAACCAGTCTTTTACCGTCAGGCGTAGGCGGTCGACTTCATCCTCTGCCAATAACCCGCAGTGCGCGATCGGCCCACGCAAGTTGTTGAGCGAATACATGACTCGACCCATCGCTTTTTGATTGCTCAGTATGCCTCCAAACAGCGTCCAATTATGTCGAATGATGTCCCCAAGATGCCCAAAGGTTACATAGTCTAGTTCGTTGTCGGATCGTGGAGTGAAGCCGGCTTCCTGCTCACGCTGCTGGTTGTTCCTGCACTCCTCCTTTGCCGAGGGCGGGCTATATTCCTCCCACCAGTCCGGACCAAATTCTTCCGTTACCGTCTCATCGATCAGCTTCCGAATGTCGTTCTCAAGCATGTAGAATAGCTTGTAATGCTCAGCCATCGTTATCGCATTGTTACGGACCTCCCCAGAGAACTGCGAGATCGATGATTTGATGGTGGCTTCGTCCGGTGCTGGGGTATTCGTTAACTCTTTGGCGGGGTTCACTTCGTCGGCTGCGATCTTGAGGGCCGCGCACTTGAGTATGAAAAGCTCAACTCGGCTCTCGTCGGTCATTGCATCAAATTCTCTTTGATGCTCCGAAAGATCGCATTCAAGATTTTCAGGTCTGAGGTTTCCGGCAATACTATGTTGATGTTGTAGGCCAAACGTATGCCATTGCCAGGAGTGCCCGCGCCAAGGCCACCGGGCATAGATCCCATAGGGGTGATCTGCCCCTCATCGAAGCCGGCGCTGGTATCAGCATCTTCGCCCGAAATGTCCAAGTCGGTCGGCACAAACGACTTTACGGCGTTGAACGTACCCTTGATAGCTTGGACGACCTTGTCGTTGGGTTTGAGGCCGGTGATCTCGACGATTATGTCGCGCAGCTTATTGTCTGGCACAGTGTGAGCATAGTCGCTTCGCTTGAAGATCTCAGGGAAGCCCTTGCGCAATGCTTGATGCGCTGCGCGGCCTCTCCCGCTCTCCGTTCGAAACTTGGCATACAGCTCCGTGGGTACGCCATCCGTGCTGAGCAGCCCGAGCTTCTTCAAGATTGGTGGGATAGCCCTGCCGGCGCCACCCTTGAGCTTGAGGACATTCTCAAGAAAGTCGGAATTGAACTTGGGCGGCTGAGCTGCCTCGGTGATCCGTTCTAGGATTTTCTTGAGTGTCCCGCTTGCGGCGAGGTAAGGTAGGCCACCGGGTATCTCCCTACGCGCCGCAGGAGTGGCCTTCGCCTGTGCCGCTGTGCTCTCTGCTGCCGCACCTTCCTTCGGCTTTGCTTCTGCCATTGGTCGCCCCGAATGATATGAGAGCACATTTGACATTATTCGCTAGCGCTAAGCAACTGCTCTAACGACAGTTTGCCGGACAGAATGATCCAATGTGCGATGTGGCCGCCGGGTTGGAGGTCCGCTTAGCGGTGCCTGGACAGTGCCGCCGAATGACTTGGATGGCACAAGGGGGCTTGCGGAAGGGCAAGCTGGGGATGCGTGAGCGTCTTGTCGCGCCCCTGGAGCATGCGGACTTAGCTGACGAACAAATCCTCCGCTCCCACACCCAACGCGTTGGCAATTCGGTGAATGTTCACGAGGCTAAGGTTCTTTTTCCCGCGCTCGATGCCGCTCAGATAGGACCGATCGAGGTCGGCGGCGAACGCAACGTCCTCCTGCGTCATATCCTTGGCCATGCGGAGGTGGCGGAGGCGCGCGCCGAAGCGCTTTTTGACCCGGTCCTGTTGCGCCTTGTCCACGCCGGCATGTCGGCAAGATGTGGACTATAAGTCTATGGACGATGATTCACATTCGGACCAAATTTGCCTAGCTTAGCGAAGCATCGAACGATTTCGGCGAAAGCCGCATCGCCGCCTTGAGATAGGTCTCCACCCGCTCGGCCGCCTTGTTGTTGAGGCCGATCAGGACGATGCGTCGGTCCTGCGGGTGGCGGTTCCGCGTCAACAAACCGCGCTCGCAAAGCCGGCGGACCCAGTAATAGGCGGTGCTCTGCCGCACGTCGGCGGCCTGACCGATCCGCGTCAACGGCAGGCTCTGGCTATCGAGCCGGGCTTCGTAGGCCGCGAGGATCAGCGCCCAGGCGGCGTCGGCGATATCTGGGCCGAGATGTCTGCCGCGCAAGCGGCGGGCTTTGCGGATCGCACGGATCATGGGGGCAGTGATCGCCTCCGGCTCGGGTTGGCGGCGGCGCCCCAGCGCGGCTTCCGCGAGGCTGATGTGGACGGCCACGAGGCGCTGAACCTGTTCGCCGAGCCGGCGCAAGTCGGGGGCGGGACGGGAGGTGTCGAGATCAAGCTCCTGCTCAACGAGACCGAGCAGCGCGTCAAGCATCAGCAAATGCGGAGAAGCATCCATGCCACGCTGCGATTAGCGCAATTTTGTGGACTATAATACACGAAATCGATGAATCGAGGCATGGGATTTTCGTTGGCGCTCGCGTCCTACGCCCATGGGCCATGACGATGCGCGTCGAAATCGCTCATCTACTAGTGGAGATCGGGGCGGTGCGAATGAACGAGATCGACGACAGTGCTTGGAAGCGGGCACGCGAAGCCAAGGAAGGGCAAATCGCAGCCATGATTAGTGAGCTTCAGGGGGCCGTGGCGGAAGCCGAAAACGATCTCAGGACGCTTCGCGACGAACTGGAACGCACCCGCCTCCTGGCCAAGACAGCGATCACGATCCTGGCCGAAACCGTGACGAATCACGGGGCGCTTGGCCCCCGATCCGAGATCAATTTTTCCAAAAACCTCGTCGCGCTGATCGAGGACCAGGAACTCGATATCGACAGGAACGCTCTTCAAACCCTGAAAATTACGGCAACGAGACGCCTGCCTTAGCCGGCGGCTTTATGGCCTCCGTGCAGCCCGGCTTAAAATGGTGACGGCGCGGCTTCCCCCGGAAGCCGCTAAGGGATCCGCACCATCACTTTAAGACGCTTTCTCCCGCTGCCGCGGATGCCCCGTGGCAACCCCGCCGCTGAGCTCCGCCACATACGGATAAACCTCCGCCACCTCCTCGGTATAGCCAAGGTTGAACACCGTCGCGCTCTTCACCGGCCGCTCCGGGCGGTCGTAATAGGTCTTGAAGACCTCGTCCCAGAAGAAGGTGATGGTTCAGAACGCCTTCGGAAGTCCCGCGTCCTGCAAGATACCATTCGCGGTGTGGCGTAGCCTGACGCTGCGGTCGAACGTGAAATGACGGTCGGTCAGCGGGCTGTGCCAGATTTCGTGATCGCCCTTGCCATGGCGAACGAAGGTGCAGCCGGCGTCTCGGAGCCGGCGCTCGATCTGCCGTCCGTAGCCGCGCGCCACGGTTCAGCTCAGCAGGCGATTGCCAAAGGCGTGTCGATCACCGGTCGGATCGTGACGGGCGGCCGTGCCGCCTCTGGACCCGCGAGACGCTTGTCGTGGGACGCCGCGATCTCCCCGCGATTGAGTTCGATCAATTCGGGTGCGGCGTCGGCGACCTTGCGGATCAGCTCATGGACGCTCTCCGCCTCGAGGCGCAGCCCCGGGACTTGCGAGCTGGCGACGTACCACAGCCCCGTCTCCGCATCCTGCGCGAGGTGGACCTGGAGTTCGATCGCCTTTGCCAATGCACGCTCCTTGTGTCCGGGACCATGTCCCTGCCCGGCTTTCGTCCAACCCTAGGACGCTTTCTCCCGCTGCCGCGGATGCCCCGTCGCAACCCCGCCGCTCAGCTCCGCCACGTACGGATAAACCTCCGCCACCTCCTCGGTATAGCCAAGGTTGAACACCGTCGCGCTCTTCACCGGCCGCTCGGGGCGGTCGTAATAGGTCTTGAAGACCTTGTCCCAGAAGAAGGTGGTGATGCCGAAATTGCCGCTTTCGTCGTGGAAATGGTGGGCCATGTGGCGGCGCTTCATGTCGGCGAGCGTCTTGTTCTTGGGCTTGTAGGCGAGGTGCTGGATGCAGTGGACGAATTCGTAGAAGCAGGTCGTCAAGAGGCCGGCGGCGAGCGCTGCGGCGGCGGCGCCGAAGGCCGAGGGGCCGGTCCAGCTGCCGTCGAAAGCGGCGCCGATCGCCCAGCCGATCGGGATCACGCCGAGCGCGATGGTGGGGAGCGTGGTGTGGAGCGCGCCGAACAGGACCTCCAGGTGGTTGGGGTCCTGGTGGTGGTCGTAATGGATCCGCTTCCAGGTGCTTGCAAAGGCGCGGTGGCGCCACATCCAGCGGCTGTGCAGGACGTAGCGGTGGATCAGGTACCAGATGAGCGGATAAGCGAGCGCCGCGGCGCCGATCGCGGCCAGGGTCGGGGCCGCGGCCGCGGGCTGCCAGATCCACGCGCCGATCGAGGCGGCGGCGAGCGCGAGATAGACGACGATCGCGGGATAGGTGAAATAGGCGACGACCAGCTCCTTCAGCGTCATCTTGTCGAGATGATGCTCGCGCCGCCAGAAAGCGGGGCGCAGGGACGGCGGGTTGGGGCTCTGTGCGGTTTTCACGGTTTCAGGTTCCAGCTTGTCCTTGTAGCGCATCGGCGCCGGGAAGGGGAGCGGCTTTGGCTCTTACGATATGTGGCGGGCCTATGAATTTGCAATGCGGCGGTTTTTGGGCGGCTCCCCCGCCGGGGACAGTTACTCGTAACTGTCCCCACTCCGCGCGGGTGCCTGTCCCTAACTTCCCTCGCGCTCCCGGACGATGCGGTTGGCGAGCTCCCAGTCGACCGGGCGGTCGACGTCGATCGGCCCCTCGGCGAACGGCATGAGCACCGGCGCGGTGCGCACCTTGATCCCGCGCGAGAGCGTCCTCAGCACCGTGCGCAGGCTGAACAGCCGGCTCTTGTAGAGCAGGAAAGCAAACAGCCCGAACGCGCCAATGAGCCGCCTGGGCTTCTTGCCGAACTGCCCGCCGCTGTTGAACACGCGGGCGGCGTCGAGGCCGGCGGGAGTGAGGATAGCGTAGAGGTTGCAGCTCGAAAAGGCGCCGTCGCGGAAGCGGTGGAAGGCGCGGTTTCCTTCGGGATATTTTTCGAGCACGTACCTGGCCGGCGTCAGGCCCAAAGCTGCGTCCTCCTTCACCTCGGCCAGCGCGTCGCAGAAATAAGCGAACATCTCGGCGGTGTGGAGGGCGTTGTCGCCGGCGGTGATGACGAGGGGGAGATGCTCCGCCGAAGCGACGGCGGCGACGCTGGTGCCGATATTCTCGCGGGAGGCGACATATTCGATTCCCTCGGCGCCCGGCAGAGGGGAGAGGATCGCCTTGGCTTCCTCCATGGAATCGGGCTCGATGGCGACGATGGTGCGCGCCGCGCGGCCGCTCTCCAGCACCGCGCCGACGACGCGGCGGAGCATCGGCTGGCCCGCTATGTCGATGAAGCATTTGTGGGAGACTCCGCCGGCCTGCGCCAGCGGATCGAGATTGCCGCGGCTCGCCGCCAGGACGAGCGCCGTATAGCGTCTTTCGCTCATGCGAGGCTCCCGTAAAGCGGCTCGGTCAGCGGGGCAACGGAGGCCAGATCGGGCAGCGCCTCAAGCGCGGCGCGCAAGGCGGCGGCGCGGGCCGGCGGCAGCACCGGGCCGGTGCAGCCTTCATATTTGGCCCAGAGCTGGTCGGCGGTGAAGGGGACGGCGAGGCTGCCGGCGGGCCAGGGCACGGCGGTCTCGAAGATGCGGCCGCCTTTGAGGTGGACCTCGACCTCCGTCGGGAACTCGCCTTCCGCCTTGTCGACCGGATGGCGGTGGATGCGCGGGTAGAGCGCGGCGAATTCCGGGCGCCTGGCCGCTTCGTCGGTGAAATCGGCGAGGGTACAATTGCCGGTCAAGGCGACGCAGGCGAGGGCATATTCGAGGCTGAACTTGGCCTGGAGCGCGTCCTCGGGCACTTGGTACATCAGATTGTTGAGATGGCTGACCGGCGCGCGGACGTCGATCGCCGCGATCTCGCCGGCCGCGAAGCCATTCGCCTCGCGGAGCGCGGCCAGGCCGTCCATGGCGCGGTGGGCGCTGCCGCAATTGGGGAAGCGCTTGAGCTTGAGGCCGCTCGACAGGAGGAGCAGGGGTTCGCCCACCTTCTCCGTCTCGAAACGCAGGGTCTGGCCGTGCTCGACATGGGTCAGCGTGTCGCGCAGCTGCTCGTAATCGGGGCCGACCATCAGCCGGTTCATGCCGGTCGGGCCATCGAGCGTGGCGAGACCGGCATCGATCCCGGCGCGGGCGAGGCTCGCGGCGAGGACGCCGGATTTGGCGGCGAGGCCGGCGTGGAGCGGCTTGGTCATGGTGCCGAACTGGGCCATGAAGCCACCCGCCATGCTGGTCGCGATCGAGACGGCGAAGGCCGCGCGCCGGGCGTCGAGCCCGAGCAGGCGGGCGCAGGCCGCCGCCGCGCCGATCGCGCCGACCGTGGCGGTGGCGTGCCAGCCGCGATTGCGGTGCGCCGGGTTCACGCCCTGGCCGACCCGGCCCAATATCTGCAGGCCCGCCACATAAGCGTCGAGGCAGGCGCGGCCGGAGCTGCCCTCCTGCTCGGCGAGGGCGAGGATGGCCGGCGCCAGGACGGCGGTGGCGTGCGCCTTGGCGGGGTCGAAATTGTCGTCGAAATCGAGCGCATGGGCGGCGGTGCCGTTGACCAGGGCGGCCCAGGGCGCGGCGAGCCGGGCGCCCTGACCGATGGCGGCGGACGGGCCGGCGCCCCAGTCTTTCACCGTCTCGAACACCCGGCGCGTGACCGGCTCGGCGGCGCCGGGAATTGCGACCGCGACGATGTCGATGAAGGCGCGATGCGCGGACGCCCAAGCGGCCTCGGGCCAATTGGCCGGCGTCTCGGCGAGCCAGCTGCCATAAGCGAGGATCGGGTTGGACGGCATCGGCCGGAGCCTTAGCGCCTTCCGAGCGCGCCTGCGAGAAAGCGTTGATAGGCGGCCAGCGCTTCGGGCCGGGTCAGCGCGTCATTATGGCCGGCGCCGGGCACGATCGCCAGGGTCTTGCGCCCGGCGGCGAGTGGGGAGGCGTCGAACAGGACCTGAGAAAGCGCCGCCGGCGTGACCCGATCGTCGGCGCCGACCAGCAGCAGCAAAGGCTCCTCGATCCGCGGCATATAGCGCAAATTGCCGCGGCCCCGCAGCGCTTCGTCGATCGTCGCCCCCTCGCCGATCATCATCGCCGCCCATTGCTCGGCCGAGGTGATGGTGCTTTCGAGGACGACGCCCGCCGTCGGCCGGTGCGCGGCGATATGGCCGGCGGTGAAGCTGCCGAGCGACTGGCCGTGGACGATGATCCGGGCGCGGTCGATGCCGGGCAAAGCGGCGAGATAGTCGAACGCTGCCAGGCTGTCGGTCTCGAGGGCGGCGACGGTCGGCCGGCCCTGGCTCATGCCGTAGCCGCGATGGTCGACGATCATCAGGTCGACTCCGAGCGGCGCGAAGATCGCAGCGACCTGCGCTCCGAACCGCTCGATCGTATAGCCGTTGCCGCCGAAATAGAGGATCGTGCCGCGTGCATTGGGCTGGCGGAGCAAGACGGCGTGGAGCCGGGTCCCGTCCGCCGCCACGATCGTGTGATCCGTCACTCGATAGGCCGGCGCGACCGCCGAGACGGCCTCCTGCGTCACCGTGCCCCCGGGAACCGGCCGGAGCAAAGCCGCCTCGGTGAGCTGCGCGGCGCAGGCCGGGGCGGCGGCGAGCAGGAGCGAAACCGACAGGACCGCGCAAGCACGGCGAACGATGTTTGGCATAGTGTCTCCCCTTGCCGCCGGGTGCTCGGCGGAGGCCGGTGAACCTTGGATGAATCCGCCCCGATTCAGTGAAGGCCGACTTGGCCCCTCAGGCTCGCGTAGATCGCCTGGGAATCGTAGCCGATGCCATTCTTAAACACGAGGATCGGACGGGTGATCGCGCTGGTGTCGCGCATGAGGTCGCCGTCGAGGAGGACGATGTCGGCGCGCTTGCCGGCCTCGAGGCTGCCGATCCGGTCGGCGCGGCGCAGGAAGATGGCGCCATTGAGGGTGGCGATCCGGATCGCCTCGGGCATTGTGAAGCCGGCCTCGTTCAGCAGCTCGATGTTGCGCTGGTCGCCGAGGCCCGCGATCACATGGCCGTCGCCGGTCGGGTCCGCGCCGGCGAGCAGCAGGCCGCCGGCGGCGACGAAGGCGCGCTCGAACGCCATTTCCTTGCGCAGCATCATCGCAAAGAAGGCCGCCGCTGGGCGCATCGCCTGGTGGCGGCGGAGCTGGAGCGCCCAGATGCCGGGCGAGAAGAGGTCGCGCAGATTGGGCACCCGCTCGAGATCCGGCCGGTCGCCGCCTTCGAACACCGCGAGCGTCGAGGTGATCGCGACACGGCGCTGCACCAGGGTGTGGATCATCCGCTGCACCTCGGGGGAATCGACCGCGACGTTCTGGACGATGTGCCGCACGACCGCGCCGGCGCCAAGCGCGGCCTCGGGGCCGTCGCGGCCGCAGCGGCCAGCCGCGCGCTGCGGATCGAGGCCGCCGTCGGGGGCGCCGAACGGCCCATGTTCGAGATTGTCGATGCCGAGCCGGGCCGCCTCCTCATAGCCGACCGAGCAGAGATGGCCGGTCACGCGCATGCCGCGGCGATGGGCTTCGCGGATCGCCGCGCTGAGCTCGGGGGCTGAGATGTTCATATAGGCCTTGAACGAGGTGAAGCCGAGCGAGGCCCAGTGGCGCACCGCCGCGCGCGCCTCGGCGGGGCCGCGCAACGGATAGAGCTGCGGGATCGCCGGCGGCGCGCCTTCGAGATAGGGCGCGGTGAGATCGAGGTCGGGGCCGATCAGCCGACCCGCCTCGATCTCGCGCTTGATCCCGAGATCGCCGTGCGGATCGACCGAGCCGGCGGTGCGCGCGGTGGTGACGCCGCTGGCCAGATAGAGCTGCGGGAAGGTGACCGGCGCCTGGATGACGTTGAACGGGCCGTCGCCTGAGGAGCTGCGATACATATGCTCATGCATGCCGACCAGGCCGGGAATGGCGGTGCGGCCGCGCCCGTCGATCCGGGACGCCCCTTGCGGGATGGCGACCGAGCCGTCCGGGCCGATCGCGGCGATCCGGCCATGGTCGATCAGGATCGTCTGGTTCGCCCGGGGCGCGACGCCGGTGCCGTCGATCACCAGGACATGCTCGATCGCGGTCAACGGGCCGCGTTCGCGGGTCGGATCCGACAGCGCCTTTGCGGGCTGCGGCGCCGCGCTGCCGGGGAGCGAGGCTGCCAAGGCAGCGGCGAGCAACAGGAACGGACGCGCGAACCGGATCATAGAAAACCCTCTCAGACGAGACGCAGACGGCGCGACAGCCCGCCCAGGGCCTCGCGGTCGCCTCGGGTGAGGCCGTAACGCAGGGTCAGCCAGGACGTAATGGCCCAGAGCGCGACGACGGCGGCGAAGCGCGCGGGACCGTCGAGCAGCCATTCGGCGCCGGCCATGGCGGCGACGCCGGCCAGCGCGAGGGCGAGGTTCTGCAGGAGCTTGCGGTCGAAGGGCGTCAGGCCGTCGCTGATCTGGAGCTGAAGGGTGGCGGCGTAGGTCGAAATGACGGTCGCCACGCCGATGGCCACGGCCATGCCGAGCGCGCCATGTTCGGGCGCCAGCCACAAAGCCATGCCGATCCAGAGCATCACCGCGATCGCCGAGTTGAGCAACGGAAGGCCGCGATGGCCGATCATCTCGACGATGGTCGAGGCGGGGCCGACGATCGCCTCGATCGCCCGCGCCGCGACCAGGATGTAGAGCAATGGCAAGGCCGCGGCCGCGCGCGGCTGGTAGAGGCTCAAAACATCGACGCCGGCGAAGATGAGCAGGCCCGCCAGCGGCACGACGAGCGCGGTCGAGACGCGGCTGGCGAAATGGTAGAGCGGCGCCAGCTGGGCGCGGTCGACATGGGCTTGGGCCGAGGCCAGGGGCCCAAGCACATATTGGAAGGCCTGGCGGACGATGAGCGGGACCGTCGAGATCTTGCGCGCGATCTCGAACAGGCCCGCCGCGGCGGCGCCGCGCGATCCCGGCAGCATCAGGTTGAGCACCACCGGCGGCGCGTCGATCAGCGCGCGGCGCGACAGGTTCGAGGGGAGGAGGGCGAGGCCGGTGACGAGGAGCTCGCGCGCGAGCCCGGCCGGGATCGGAGCGCGGATGAGCAGCCTCAGGCTGTAATAGCGGCCGAGCAGGGGGATGCAGAGCAGGGCCGTCAGCGCCAGCGAGCACAGATGCGCGACCATCAGCCCGATGCTGGTCGCGCCGGCCAGGAAGAAGCCGATCGCGAACAGGATGCGGGCGATCTGCTCCCAGAAGATGCGCAGTCGGATCTCCGGCCCGAAGGCGCGCCGCGCCCGGGCGGCCGACGTCGCCACCTCGATGAAGGTCCACAAGGGCAAGGCCCAGACGAACAAGGCGATGGCGGTCGGCAGGCGCTCGGCATCGTCGGGCGCGGCCGAGAAGATGCTCGCGATCGCGCCGGCGTTGAAGGTGACCAGAAGGGCGATGACCAGCGACGGCAGCACTGCGACCATCAACGCGAGCTTGACCGCGCCATGCACGGCCTTCTCGCCGTCGCGCGTCGGGACCACCCGTTGCAGCGCCAGCGGCATGGACAGGTGGATGAAGTTGGTGACGATCGAGATAACGCCCCACAGTACGACATAGATGCCGTAAGTCTCGATCCCGAACAGCCGCGTATAGAGCGGCTGCGCCAGCGCCTCGATCAGCGCGCCCGCGCGGGAGAGACCCGCCAGCCCCGCCCCGCGCGCGACCTCGCCGCGGGTGACGGCGGCGGCCGGCTGGCTCACTCCTCCGTCCGGATCAGCACGGCCTCGCCGACCAGAAGGAAGAGGAGGAACGGCCCCCAGGCGGCCAGGAAGGGCGGGTAGGCGCCGAGATTGCCCATGGCGAGGGCGAAATTGTCGGCGACGAAATAGGCGAAGCCCAAGGCCATGCCAATCACCGCGCGCATGAAGACGTGGCCCGAGCGGGCGAGGCCGAAGGCGGCGATGGCGGCGAGCAAAGGCATGAGCAGGGTCGAGAAGGGCGCCGCGAATTTATGCCAGAGGTTCGATTCGAGCGTCGCGGTCGAGCGGTTGGCGGCGGCGAGCGCGGCGATCGTGTCGCGCAGCTGCCAGAAATTGAGCCGGTTGGGATCGACCTGGGCCAAAGTGAACTGGTCGGGATCGATATCGCGGCCCCAGCGCAGGCGCGGCAGCCGCTGCTGCAGGTCCGTATCGACGTCGAACTGGGTGATTTCGGTCAGCTCCCAGCCGCTGCCGGGGACCCAGCGGCCGGTGCGGGCGGTCATGATCCGGTGCAGCGTCCCGCCGGCGCGGTCGTAGACCTCGAGGCCGTCCAGCCGCACCGCCTCGCCCCGGCCGGTGACCAGGCGGGCGATGACGATGTCGTCGCCATGGGCGATGCGAACGTTGGCGCGAACGTCGCTGTCCGGGGGGACCCGGCCGAACTCCACGGCCTCCCACGCGCTCATCGCCGCGGTGGCGCGGGTCACGACGCGTTCGGAGAAGACGAAGTGGATGGCGCCGATCAGCACCGCCGCAAGGATCAAAGGCGCTATGATCTGGTGGGCCGAGATGCCCGCCGCCTTCATCGAGATGATCTCGCTATTCTGGTTGAGCCCGACCAGGGTGATGAGCGCGCCGAGCAAGGCCGAGAAGGGCAGGAAGCGGGCGATCAGCTGCGGCACGCGAAGGCCGACATAGCGCCACAATTCGGCGTCGCCATTTTCGGGATGGGCGAGGATCTTGCCGCTATTGCCGAGCAGATCGAGCATCATCAGGATCGCGACCAGGGCGACCAGGACGGCGGCGCTGCGGGTCAGGAACAGCCGCGCCATGTAGAAGGCGATCCGCTTCGACGGGAAGAAATGAAGGTTGATCATGCGGCGGCCGGATCCGCGGCCGGACCCGCGGATCCGCGGCGGCGAAACAGGCGGCGGACGCGCTTGGATATGCGCGCGAACAGGCGTTCGAGGGCGCCGATGGGTTGGCCTCCCGGTTTATGGGCCAACGTCCAGTACATCCAGATCATGAAGCCGGAGAAGATCAGGAAGGGCGTGCCGACCGCGATCAAGGGGTCGATCTTGCCAAGCGCCCCCATCTGTTCGGCATATTGATTGACCTTGTGATAGGTGACGACGAAGGTGATCGCGAGGAAGATGCCCAGGCCCGACGTGCTCCTTTTCGGCGGCACCGCAAGCGCCACCGCGAGCAAGGGCACGAGCAGCATCATCAGCACCTCGACCATCCGGAAGTAGAAATTGGCGAGCGCCGCGTTGCGCCTGTCGACCGGCGTCCGCGCGTCCCGCCCCGTGCGCAGCAATTCGGCGACCGTCATCTCCTTGGTCCCGTCGCCGCGCCCGCGAAACGCCTCGATCGTCGGCAGATCGATCGGCAGATCGTGCTGGACGAAGCTCAACACGCGCGGCACCCGGTAATCGGGCGCGTTATGGACGAGCCGGCCGTTGGTCAGCCTGAGCAATATGGTGTCGGGATCGTCGGTGGCGAGGAAGGTGCCGCGCGCCGCGCTCGCGGTGACGGTCCGCCCGCCGCTCTGCTGGAGATGGAGGAAGACGCCGTGCAGGTCGGTGCCCCCATTTTCGCTGCGCTCGACCCGCAAGGTCATCCGCCGCCCGAGATCGGTGAACTCGCCTACTTTGATCGAGGCGCCGAGCGCGCCCGAGCGCAATTCGTGGCGAAGGCTCTGATATTCATATTGCGCCTGCGGCTGGACGTAGCCGACGATGAAGAAATTGAGCCCGAGCAAAGCTACCGCATAGAGGAACGGCACGCGCAGCAGCCGCCCGTAGCTCAACCCCACCGCGCGCAGCGAATCGAGCTCGGAGGAGAGCGCCAGCTTGCGGAAGGCGAGCAGCACGCCGAGCGTCAGCCCGACGGGAATCGCAAGCCCCATATATTCGGGAATGAGATTGGCGAGCATCCGGAAGACGATCGACACCGGCCCGCCCTCGCTGACCACGAAATCGAACAATTTCAGCATCCGGTCCATCAGCAGCAGCATCGCCGCCAGGCACAAAGTGCCGACCAGAGGCACGAAGATCAGCCGCGCCAGATAGCGGTCGATTTGCGTGCCGATGCTCACCTTGGCCTTACTCCTACCGCCGCCACGCCGGCGGTGGGCCGGTCTATAGAGGGCGGGAGCGGGGCGGTCATGTAGGAATTGACCGCGGATGGAAGTTCGTCGGCATCCAGCGGCGCCGATGCGAAAAGGGGAGGCCGCCGGACGGCCTCCCAAAACGTCAGTCGAGGTTGAAATAGATGCTCAGGGAAGGCGGCTCGCCCGACCGCGCCGACGCGATGGTCTGGGCGATGGCGAGCTGATGGGCGGCGCCCGGCGCGGGCCGAGCGCCGGCGCAGGCCGCTACATGGCGTTGGTGGCCATGTTGCCCATGTCGGGCGGCATCGTGTCCATCGTGTTCATGTCCGGCATCGGCTGCGGCACCGGCGGCGGGATGTAGGGGCGCGGGGCCGGGCAGGCGCCGAGGCGCCGGCCGGTCATCCGCATCTCGGCGCTGCCCCGGCCGCCGCTCATCCGAACCTCGCCGCGCCCGGTGGCCTCGACGCTGTTCGCGGTGTAGGTGCCGTTCATCTCGGCGGACATCGACATCGTCCCGCCGCCCATCATCGGGCCCGGCATCCCCTCGCAGCTCATCTGCAGGCGAATCCGGCCGCTTTCCATCGACAGCTCCGGCATCCGGCAGCCCGGCGCGGGTCCGGGCCCGGCCATCGGCACCGGTACGGTGAAGCGCAGATTCTGGATCCGGATCACGTCGGCGCTCCCCGCCAGGCAGTTGCGAACGGTTTGCGACCGGCCCTGCGCCTGGTTCGCCTGGTCGCGCATCTCGGGCGGCAAATTCTCCGTCTGGATGTTGGTGATCTGAAAGGTCGTTTCCCACTCGCCCGGCTCCATGACGACGACGTTGCCGCCGCCGGCGCCGTTGCCGTTGCCGCCGCCGCCGCAGCCGCCGAGCATGCCAAGAGCGGCGAGCGCCGCGCCGGACAGCAGGTGCTTATATCTGGTCATCTGGAATTCCCCCTTCTTCCTATCGGGCCGAGCTTAGCGCCGATCGGGCGGCGGCGCTACCGTCCGTCGGGGCCGGATTGCCGCGGCCGCGGACAGGAAAATCGCACCGCGCCGGCGCCGCGGCCAGGCCGGCAAAGTCCAAAAATACCCAGTGCTCGCAGGGACTTGAGCTTAAGCTGGCGCGGCCGCTTGCAATGTAGGATTTCAAATGTTCTTTCTTTGTTCAACGGGGCGACTCGGCGCCTGGCCCTGCCAGGCTCCGGGACGCCGCGGCCCCGCCGGGTTCCCCCCTGCCCGGCGGGGAAACGAAACGAGGAGATTCGAGATGAGGACGCGCAACACGATCCTGATGGCCGGCGCGGCGCTCGCCGTCGCGGCGGCCGCGGCGGCGCTGGCGAGCGAGACATTGACCTACAGCTATGATGCGCGCGGCCGGCTGGTCCGGGTCGACCATAAAGGCAGCGTCAACAACAATGCGATCGCCAATTACAGCTACGACAAGGCCGACAACCGAACGCTGAGGAACGTGAGCGGGGCGCCCTGACCCGGCGCCGCCGATCGACCGACCTAATCACGGCGCCAGGCGCCCGACGAACCGGAGACAAGACGATGACCAAGACCCTGCTTCGCGCGGGCGCCCTTTCCTGCGCCCTGCTCGCCTCGACCGCGCTGACCGCGCCGGCGCTCGCCCAGGAGCTGCCGCGCTACAATCAGTTGGATTCCAACGGCGTCGACCTCGTCACCGGCGAATTCTCCTTCTCGCTGCCCGAAGGATCGATCGGCTCGGGCCCGGGCGCGCTCACCTTGATGCGCAACTGGGCCGGAAGCGCCGGCTGGACCGACAATTGGAGCGGCATCCTCTACTCGGACACCGAGGGCAGCGTGGTCGTCGAATTCGGCACCTATGCGGATAGGTTCACCGTTTCGGGCCCGCCCCTCGCATTCACCTCCACCAAAAGCGACGGCGCGACCCTGGAGATCCTGACCGACAGCTACCGCTACCGCTCCCGCGACGGCACCACGATCATTTTCAAGGTGGTCGACCTCGACTACGATGCCGAATTTCACGGCCCGGTCTGCGATCGGGGCGGCGGCAGCGGCTGCGGCATCCCGGTCCAGATCCAGCGGCCCGACGGCATGACTTACACGCTCAACTGGGATTTAGAGCGCCGCCAGCAGGGGGGGATATGGTTCACCTATCCGCGGTTCCGCGGCGTGGCGAACAGCGCCAATTATTCCTTCACGGTCAATTATGCGACCAACACGCCCGGGAGCGGCGAGCCGGTCGCCAACTGGTACGTCCGGACCGGGGCACAATTCACCAATCTCGACGGCGCGCCCGCCTCCCTGCCCACGGCCACTTATTCGGCCGTCTCCTCGACCGTCCTCGACGTCACCGACATCGCCGGCGACACTTGGCGGCTGACCACGGCGCCGACCGCGATCGGGATCCGCCGCCCGGGCAGCGGCTCGGACGACGTCAGCGCGACCCTGTCGAGCGGGCTGGTCACGCAGGTGGTGAACGACGGCGTCACCACCGGCTATTCGCGAAGCGTCAGCGGCAGCACGGTCACCAC
Source organism: Allosphingosinicella sp. (assembly GCA_035994965.1). Lineage (GTDB taxonomy): Bacteria > Pseudomonadota > Alphaproteobacteria > Sphingomonadales > Sphingomonadaceae > Allosphingosinicella. Next base: position 517 of record DASYKV010000018.1, on the reverse strand, counting down.
CACCGCGACCCTGATCGACGGCGACGGCGGCACCACCGATCCGCAGACCGTGGTGGTGGCGGACAGCGACGTCGGCCGGATCACCTCGGTCACCGACCCGCTGAGCCACCAGACCAGCTTCCAATATGACGGCAGCGGCCGGCTGACCCGGACGACCGCGCCCGAGGGCAATTACACCGCCTATGGCTATGACGGCCGCGGCAACCTCACCGAGACCCGGGCGGTCGCCAAATCGGGCTCCGGGCTGCCGGACATGGTGATGACGGCGAGCTACGATTCGACCTGCTCGAACGTCGTCACCTGCAACCAGCCCAACAGCGTGACCGACGCGCGCGGCAACACCACCAACCTGACCTACGATTCGACCCATGGCGGGGTGCTGACGGTTACCGCCCCGGCGCCCGGCGGCAGCGGCGACCGGCCGCAGACGCGCTTGTCCTACACCCAGGTCACCGCGGTCACGGGCCAGCCGGTCTATCTGCAGACGGGGGTTTCGGCCTGCGCGAGCGGCACCTCC
>DASYKV010000017.1:0-44924 GCA_035994965.1 Allosphingosinicella sp. | reverse complement strand
CGCGGCAACAAAGGCTCGATCCGAGACCACTCCGCGTCACTCAACCACGTCAACTGCCTGCCCATCATCGCCTCCACCAAAGCAGAAACGTTGAATCAGCAGCAATCCCTCAGCGCAACCTTATTGAGTACGGACCCTAGGCCGGCTCCAGCTCCTTCTGCACCACCTTGTCGGCGAGCGTGCCGTTCAATTCGGCGAGATGGTCGAACGCCGCGCTGTAGGTGGCGAGGCCCTGGCTCAGCGAGCGCAATTCGGCATCGAACCCCTGCATCTCCGCCTCCGGCACGAGCGCCTCGACCCGGTCCCAGCGCGACCAGCCTTCGCGCGGCTCCATGCCGAGCATCTGGCCGCGCCGGCTGGCGACCGCGGAGGTCGCCTTGGAGGTCGCCCCGCTCGGCACCAATATGGTCACCTTCATCACCGGCTCCAGCAGGTGCGGTGCGGCCTGGCCGAGCGCCTCGGCCATGCCGATCCGGCCCGCGGTGCGGAAGGCGAGCTCCGAGCTGTCGACGCTGTGATAGGAGCCGTCGATCAGGGTCACCGCGACGTCGACCACCGGAAAGCCCAAAGGCCCCTTGACCAGCGCGTCGCGAACTCCGTCCTCGACCGCCGGGATCCACTGCTTGGGAATGACCCCGCCGGTGATCTTGTCGTTGAAGGCGAAGCCCTCGCCGCGCGGCTGCGGCCTGACCTCGATGACGCAATCGCCGAACTGGCCGTGGCCGCCCGACTGCTTCTTGTGGCGGCCGCGCTGGGTGACGGTCTTGCGGATCGATTCCTTGTAGCCGATCGCCGGCTGGCGCGAATCGACGGCGACTCCGTAGCGCCTTCTCAGCCGCTCCAGCGTCACCTTGAGATGCTCGTCGTTGACGCCCTTGAGCCGGGTCTCGTGCATCGCCTCGTCCTGCTCCCAGACGAGCGCCCGGTCCTCCTCGGTCAGCTTGTGGAGCGCGGTCGACAGGCGGACGTCGTCCTTCCGGTCCTTGGTGGCGATGGCGAGCGCGTAATTGCGGACCGGCGGCGCCACCTCCAACGCCGGCGGCGCCTTGCCCGAGGTCAGCCATTCGCCGGCATGGACGCCTTCGAGTTTGGCGATGGCGACGACGTCGCCGTCCTTGGCCTCGGCGAGCTTGACCGTCTTTTCGCCCTGGACTCCGAACAGGGTGCCGATGCGGACGTCCTCGCCGCCGCTGCTCTTCAGCTCCTGGCCCTCCTTGAGGGTGCCGCCGAAGACGCGCGCATAGGAGAGGCGGCCCATCGCGCCGCCATGGCTGACCTTGAACAGGAAGGCCGAGGAGCCGCCGCCGGCGCCGAGCCGCCCGACCGCGGCGGCGGGGGCGGGGGCCTCGTGGCGGAGCGCCTTCTGCAGCCGCCGGACGCCGAGCGCGCCCGTCGCCGAGCCGAACAGGACCGGCACGATCTGGCCCTGGCCGGTCTCCTTGGCGAGATCGGCGAAGACGGTCTCGCGGTCGGGCACCTCGTCCATCAGCAATTGCTCGAGCAGGGCATCGTCATGGTCGGCGAGCTTTTCGAGCATCTGGCCGCGCTCCAGCGCCTCGCGGTCGGCGAGATCGGCGGGGATCTCCTTCTGCTCGCTGGGTTTGCCGGGCTGGTAATAATAAGCGCGCTCGAGCGCGATATCGACGAAGCCGGTGATCTTCTCGCCGTCGCGGATCGGCAGCCAGCGGGCGATCAGCGGCAAGGCGCTCATCGGCTGCAGCGCCTCCAAGAGGCCCTGGATCGAGCCGCGCGCCTGATCGATCTTGTTGACGAAGATCATGTGCGGGATGCCGAGCGCCTCCAGCTGCCTCAGCATCGGCTCGGCGAGCAGGGCGCGGGCGGGATCGGGATCGACGACGACGATGGCGAGATCGGCGACCGCGGTGCCAAGCATCCCGTCGGCCGCGAAGCCGACCGAGCCGGGGCAGTCGATCAGCGCATAATGATCGCCCATATAATCGAAGTTCAGGAGGTTGAGCTCGGTCGAGCCGCCGCGCGCCCTGGCTTCCGGGCTGGCGTCGCCGGTGCTCGAGCCGTCGGCCACCGATCCCTGCCGCCCGGATGCTCCGGCCGCAAAAAGAAGGGCCTCGGCTAGGCTGGTCTTACCCGCCCCGCCGGGGCCCACGAGCGCGATACTTCTGGTGCCGGCAGCTCTGGTGGGCATATTCGTCTCCTCGTCCGCTGGCGCGGGTCCGCGAGAAGACGCGGCGCGCGCCTCATGGGGAAAGGTCCAGCTTCGACCTGTCGGGGGGGAAGTGCAAGGGGGCAAATCTCGGCCCGTCGCGCGCTTGTGCGCCATTGGCCGCTTGCCTAGGTTGGCGATGCGGGGTCGGGGGGGCCGGACGATGCGCCACATCGCCACCATGTTGTTCGTGATCGTCAACCTCGCCGTCTTCGCCGCGCTGTCGGAGCTGAGATCCCCGGCGGGGTGGTTCCTTTATATCCCGCTGACCCTTTTGCTCTCCTTCATCGTGATCCTCGTCCACGAGCTCGGCCACGCGCTGGCGGCGCACCGGCACGGCCGCCGGATCGAGCGGTTCGTCGCGCTGCCGTTCGAGCTGCGCTTCCGCCCCTGGCGCCTGCGTCTCGCCGAATATGCGGGCGGCCGCGACCTGGGCGGCGAGGTCGTCTATGCCTTGGACTGGCCCGAGACCCGGCGCGAGCATGCGCTGGTCGCCGCCGCCGGCCCCGCCGCCAATTTCCTGCTCGCCTTGATCGCCGTCCTGCTCGCCACCTGGATCGCCACCAGCGCCGCGCCCGGGCTGAGCCCGCTGACGGCGCTCGGCCCGGACTCGGCGGGGGTGAGCGTGATTCCCAACGCCCTGTTGCCGTCGGACGCGGAGGTCGTCCGCGTCTTTGGCTACCGTGATCCCCTGACCACCGCCACTTCGGTCGCCTTGCTGCTCAAGTCGCTCGCTCTCTTGTCGGCCGGCACCGGTCTTGCCAATCTGATTCCCTATAAAGGCAGCGACGGCGACGCGATCGTGGACGCCCTGTTTCGCGGCCGCTTTCGCGGCTGAACGGGCCTCGCGCGCCGCGCTTCAAATGTTGGAAACATTCTGGTCCAAGCTTGCGGATGAGGACCGCAACCGACTCGCGCCTGGCCCGAAGCTCCCGCCGCCGCCCGCCTTCGGAACGTGACAATCCCGGCGCGATAACCCGCATCGGGCGTCATTCTTGTCACGTTTCGCGGGCGGAGCGCCCTCGCTTGCCGCATCGCAGCATGTCGCTTACATCTTCGCCCATGACCTCGACCAACGACATCCGCCGGGCCTTCCTCGATTATTTCGCCCGCGAGGGGCACGAGATCGTGCGCTCGGCCCCGCTGGTGCCGCAGAACGATCCGACGCTGATGTTCGTCAATGCCGGCATGGTTCCGTTCAAGAACGTCTTCACCGGCCTCGAGACGCGGCCCTACGTCACCGCCGCCTCGTCGCAGAAATGCGTGCGCGCCGGCGGCAAGCATAACGATCTCGACAATGTCGGCTATACGGCGCGGCATCTCACCTTCTTCGAGATGCTCGGCAATTTCTCGTTCGGCGACTATTTCAAGGAGCGCGCGATCGATCTCGCCTGGCGGCTCATCACGAAAGAATGGGGGCTTTCCCCCGACCGGCTCACCGTCACCGTCTACCATACGGACGACGAGGCCTGGGATTTGTGGAAGAGGATCGCCGGCCTGCCCGACGATCGCATCATCCGCATCCCCACCAAGGACAATTTCTGGGCGATGGGCGACAGCGGCCCGTGCGGGCCCTGCTCGGAGATCTTCTTCGATCACGGCCCCTCCATCCCCGGCGGCCCGCCCGGCTCGCCGGGCGAGGATGGCGACCGCTTCGTCGAGATCTGGAACCTGGTCTTCATGCAATATGAGCAGGAGGACAATGAGATCGTCCGCGACCTGCCCAAGCAATCGATCGACACCGGTATGGGCCTGGAGCGGATCTCGACGGTCCTGCAGGGCGTCCACAACGTGTTCGACATCGACACGTTCAAGGCGCTGACCGAGGCCTCGGCCGAGCTCACCCGGACGGCGCCCGACATCGTCAGCCACCGCGTGATCGCCGATCACCTGCGCTCCTCGGGCTTCCTGATCGCCGACGGCGTGCTGCCGGCGAACGAGGGCAGGGGCTATGTGCTGCGCCGGATCATGCGCCGGGCGATGCGCCACGCCCATCTGCTCGGCGCGGCGGAGCCGCTGATGCACCGCCTCGTGCCGGGGTTCGTCGCCGAGATGGGCGCGGCTTACCCGCAGCTGGTCGCCGCCCAGCCGCTGATCGAGGAGACGCTGAAGCTGGAGGAGACCCGCTTCCGCCAGACTCTCGACAATGGGCTGAGGCTGCTCGACGAGGCGACCGGCGCGATGAAGCCCGGCGACACGCTTCCCGGGGCCACCGCCTTCAAGCTCTACGACACGTTCGGCTTCCCTTACGACCTCACCGAGGACGCGCTGCGGGCCCAGGACCTCAACGTCGACCGCGCCGGCTTCGACGCCGCCATGGCCGAGCAGAAGGCGCAGGCGCGCGCCGCCTGGAAGGGCTCGGGCCAGAAGGCGTCGGACGACATCTGGTTCGACATCGCCGAGGATGAGGGCGCGACCGAGTTCACCGGCTATCTCGGCGACGAGGGCGAAGGCGTGGTCGTCGCCCTGGTCAAGGACGGCGCCCGCGTCGACAAGGCCGCGGCGGGCGAGGAGGTCACCATCCTCACCAACCAGACGCCTTTCTACGGCGAAAGCGGCGGACAGATTGGCGATACGGGAAAGATAAGCTCCGACAAGGGCCTGGAGGCCGATGTTGAGGATACGTCGAAGCCGCTCGGCAAGCTCCACGCCCATCAGGCGACGATCAGGGCGGGCGAGGTCGCGGTCGGCGACGCGGTCCACCTCGCCGTCGACGGCGCGCGCCGCGACAAGGTCCGCGCCAATCACAGCGCCACCCATTTGCTGCACGCGGCTTTGCGCAGGCGGCTCGGCACGCATGTCACCCAGAAGGGAAGCCTGGTCGCGCCGGACTATTTCCGCTTCGATTTCTCGCATCCCAAGCCGATGACCCGCGAGGAGATCGAGACGGTCGAGGCCGACGTCAATCGCCACATCCGCTCCAACCGCGCGGTCGGCATCCGCCTGATGAGCATGGACGACGCGATCTCGTCGGGCGCCATGGCCCTGTTCGGCGAGAAATATGGCGAGGAGGTCCGGGTCCTCTCGATGGGCGACGAGGACGCAGCCAGCTATTCGGTGGAGCTATGCGGCGGCACCCATGTCGGCGCGCTCGGCGACATCCAATTGCTCAAGATCACCTCCGAAAGCGCCGTCGCCTCGGGCGTCCGCCGCATTGAGGCGCTGACCGGCGAGGCGGCAAGGCTGTGGCTCACGGGGCGCGAGGACCGGCTGAAGGAGGCCGCCGCCACGCTGAAGGCCGCACCGGAAGATGTGCCCGCGCGGGTTGCCGCCCTGCTCGACGACCGCCGCCGGCTCGAGCGCGAGCTGGCCGAGGCGAAGAAGGCGCTGGCCCTTGGCGGCGGCGGTAAGGCCGAGGCGGCCGGCCCGGAGGCGATCGGCGGCACCAGCTTCATCGGCCAGATCCTCGACGGCCTCGATCCCAAGGCGCTGCGCGGCCTGGTCGACGAGAACAAGGCCCGGATCGGCTCCGGCGTCGTGGCGCTCGTTGCGGTCAACGAAGGCCGCGCCACCGTCGCGATCGGCGTCACCGACGATCTCGCTGCCGGGCGCAGCGCGGTCGATCTCGTCCGCAAGGCGGTCGAAGCGGTCGGCGGGCAGGGCGGCGGCGGCCGGCCGGACATGGCCCAGGGCGGGGGTCCCGACGGCGGCAAGGCGGCCGACGCGCTGCAGGCGGTGCGCGACGCGCTGGCCGGGCAGATTGTGACCGCATGAGGCTCGGCGAGCGGGCGCGCTGGCTGATCGCGCTGCTCGGCGTCCCGCTCTGGCTCGCCCTTCCGCTCATCTTCCGCCAAGGCGGGATGGCGAAGCAGGCCCTGCACCGCTGCGACCCGACCTCGACCGGACCCGGCGGATGCCCTGCCGATTATATCCCGGTGCTCGAGACGATGCTCGAGGTCGTCGTGCCTCTTTTCATCCTGGTGATGCTCTACCCCTTCGCCCGCTTCGCTTTCTCGCTCTACAGCCCGCCGTCCGAGGGCCGGCGCCTCAAGTGGCGGCTTGGCATGCCGGCCGGCGCCGCGGCGGCGTGGCCGGTACTGCAAGGCGTAGCAATCGGAGGAGCGGCCTGGGCCCTGTGGCGCATGCTGACCTACCCGTTCGTAGGCGGCCTATGGCCGTTTCACATTTATTGGGGCGCCTTTGCCGGCTGGTTCGCGCTTGGCGCGCTGCTCGGCCTGCTCGATGAGCGCAGCGCTAGCTCGGCCTAAGCGCGTCGCGCAGGCGCTTGCCGCGCTGCGGCGGTTCCTCGTCGAGCTCGCCCATCTGCATGATCTGCTGGCGCATCTCGGCGCGCTTCTCGTGGATCGAGGCGATCACCGGGCCCATCGCCATGCCGAGATCGACGAGCACCGCCTCCGACAGCTGGAGCGAGGATTCGAGCGTCTCCGGCACCGCGTCGGTCGCGCCTGCCCGGTAGAGCTCGGCGGCGTGCTCGGGATCGCGGGCGCGGGCGACGATGGTGAGATCGGGACACCAGCCGCGCACCCGCTTGACCAGCCGGACCGACTGGCGCGGATCGTCCATGGTCAGGATCAAGGCGCTGGCATGGCCGAGGTTGAGCTTGTCGAGGAATTCGGGCCGGGCGGCGTCGCCATAGATGAGCGGGAAGCCCTCGGCCCGCGCCGCCTTGACCGCGTCGATGTTCGAATCGACCGCGACATAGGGCCGGTCATGCTCCGCCAGCATCTCGGCGACCATGCGCCCGACCCGGCCGAAGCCGAGAATCACCGCGCGAGGCGCCTCGCGGCTCGGGCTGATGTCGGGCTCGCCCGATTGGCCGCGCTTCTCGATCCGCGTACCCGCGTCCCGCCCGATCCGCGCCAGCAAGGGGGTCAGCGTCAGGCCCATGGCGGTGACGATCTGCCAGAAGGCGGTGGTGTTGGCATCGATCAGGCCGGCGGCCCCCGCCGCGGTCAGCACGATCAGGGTCGTTTCCGACGGCGAGGCCATGAGCAGGCTCGCCTCGGCCGCCACCGCCTGCCGCCGCCCGCCCCAGCGCAGGAACAAAGCCGTCACCACGGTCTTGGCGACCATCACCCCGATCAGCGCCATCAGCAGCTGCGCCCAATGATCGACGATGAAGCCGAGGTCCATGCTCATGCCGACCGCGATCAGGAAGATGCCGAGGCCGAGCCCGCGGAAGGGCGCCGTCATCAGCTCGACCTCGCCCCTATATTCGGTCTCCGCGATGAGGACGCCCGCGACCAGGGCGCCGACGATCGGCGAGAGGCCGACGGCGGTGGTGGCGAGGCTGGCGGTGATGACGACGAGCAGGGAGATCGAGAGGAACAGCTCCGGGCTCTTAGTCCGCGCCGCCTGCGCGAACAATCGCGGCAGCACGAAGCGGCCGAGCAACAGCATGACGACGATGACCAAGGCGCCGAATCCCAGCGTGGTCATCAGCGCGGCGACGTCGGCGTCGGCGCGCGGGCTGAGCGCGCCGAGCGCGAAGACGATCGGGACCAGCGCAAGATCCTCGAACAGGAGCATGGCGAAGGCCGATTTGCCGACCGGGCTGGTCGTCCCGACCAAAGGCAGCACGACCGCCGTCGAGGACAGGGCCAAAGCCGTGCCGAGCGCCAGCGCGGGCGTCCAGCCATGGCCGAGGAGATGGATGGCGAGCCCGATCAGCAGCGCCGAGGTGATCAGCTGGCCGGCGCCGACGCCGAACACCAGCCGCCGCATGCCCCACAAGCGCCGGAAGCTCAGCTCCAGCCCGATCGAGAAGAGCAGCATGATGATTCCGAATTCGGCGAACGGCTCGATCGCATGGACGTTGGTGATCGTCACATAATTGAGCCACGCCGCTTGGTCAGAGAGCTGGCCCAGCCCGAAGGGGCCGATCAATATGCCGATCAGGATGAAACCGATGACCGGGCTGATCCGGATCCGTGCGAAGGCGGGAATGACGATGCCCGCCGCGCCCAGGATGACGAGCACGTCGCTGAGGCCGGAAGTGCTGAATTCGGAAGCCATCTTGCCTTTATGCAAGTTCCGACGTGATTGTCAGCCGTCATGGCCGAGGAAATCCCCGATCTGCTGATCGCCGGCGGCGGCCCCGCCGGGATGATGGCGGGCCTGTTGTTCGCGCGCGCCGGCGTGAAGACGCTGGTGCTGGAGAAGCACGGCGATTTCCTGCGCGATTTCCGGGGCGACACGGTCCATCCCTCGACATTGGAGCTGATGGACGAGCTCGGCATGCTCGAGGAGTTCCTCAAGCGCCCCCATGACGAGATCAGGACGCTGACCGCCCGCGTCGCCGACGAGCGCATCACCATCGCCGACTTGAGCCACCTGCCGGTCAAATGCCCGTTCGTCGCGATGATGCCGCAATGGGAGTTTCTCGATTTCATCGCCGACGCGGCGCGGGAATACCCCACCTTCTCGCTGTGGATGAACGCCGAGGCGGTGAAGCTGTTGACCGAGCAGGGCCGAATCGTCGGCGCCCGGCTCGGCGACGGCCGCGAGATCAGGCCGCGTCTGCTCACCATCGCCGCCGACGGCCGCGGCTCGATCGTGCGCGCCAAAAAGGTGCTGCCGCTGCGCGACCTCGGCGCGCCGATCGACGTCTTCTGGTTCCGCCTGCCCAAGGGCGCGAGCGACTATCGCGAGACGGGCGGCACGTTCGGCTCGGGGACCTTCATCGTCCAGATCAACCGCGGCGATTATTGGCAATGCGCCTTCGTCGTGCCCAAGGGCGGTGCGGACGAGGTCCGGGCGCGTGGCATCGCCGCCTTCCGCGACGACGTCGCCCGGGCGATACCGGATTTCGCCGACGTCACGGGCACGCTTCTGGACTGGGACCAGGTGAAATTGCTTTCGGTCTCGCTGGACCGGCTCGATCATTGGTCGAAGCCCGGCCTGCTCGCGATCGGCGATGCCGCGCATGCCATGTCGCCGGTGGGCGGAGTCGGCATCAACCTCGCCGTCCAGGACGCGGTCGCCGCCGCCAACATCCTGGCGGAGCGCCTTGCCCGGGGAGAAAATGTCGACGGCCTGCTGAAGAAGGTGCAGGACCGGCGCCTGCTTCCGGTCAGGCTGGTCCAGCGCATGCAGAAGCTCGTCCACGACCGTATCCTGACGCCGCTCGTGGTCCGCAAGGCCGTGCTCGACAAGGTGCCGTTCGCGCTGCGGCTCTTCAAGCGCTTCCCGATATTGCGGCGAATTCCCGCGCGGATCGTCGGCCTCGGCTTCCGCCGCGAGCATATCCGCTCGCCCGACGCGGGGCTCAGGCGGTCGTCGCCTCCTCCGCCATCGCCGCCTCCAGGTTGACCGCGATCGCCTCGAAGAATTGCTCGGTGGTCATCCAGCTCTGCTCGGGCCCGATCAATATGGCGAGATCCTTGGTCATCTTGCCGCTCTCGACCGTCTCGATGCAGATCCGCTCGAGCGTCTCGGCGAAGCGGGTGACCTCGGGCGTCCCGTCGAACTTGCCGCGGAACTTGAGGCCGCCGGTCCAGGCGAAGATCGAGGCGATCGGGTTGGTCGACGTCGCCTTGCCCTGCTGGTGCATGCGATAATGACGGGTGACGGTGCCGTGCGCCGCCTCGGCCTCGACCGTCCTGGCGTCGGGCGTCATCAGGATCGAGGTCATCAGGCCCAATGAGCCGAAGCCCTGGGCGACCTGGTCGGACTGGACGTCGCCGTCATAATTCTTGCAGGCCCAGACGAACTTGCCGCTCCACTTGAGCGCGGAGGCGACCATGTCGTCGATCAGCCGGTGCTCGTAGACGATCCCGGCCGCCTTGAAGCGGTCCTCGAACTCGGCCTCGTAAATCTCCTCGAACAGATCCTTGAAGCGGCCGTCATAGGCCTTGAGGATGGTGTTCTTGGTCGAAAGGTAGACCGGCCATTGCCGGTTGAGTCCGTAATTGAGGCAGGCATGAGCGAAATCGCGGATCGACTCGTCGAGATTGTACATCCCCATGGCGACGCCCGAGCCCGGATAATCGAACACCTCATGCTCGATCACCTCGCCCCCCTTGCCCTCCCATTTCATGGTGAGCTTGCCGGGGCCGGGGACGAGGAAGTCGGTCGCCTTATACTGGTCGCCGAAGGCGTGGCGGCCGACGACGATCGGGTCGGTCCAGCCCGGGATCAGCCGCGGCACGTTCTCGATCACGATCGGCTCGCGGAAGACGACTCCGCCCAATATGTTGCGGATCGTGCCGTTGGGCGATTTCCACATCTTCTTGAGGCCGAACTCCTTCACCCTGGCCTCATCGGGCGTGATCGTCGCGCATTTGACGCCGACGCCATGCTCCTTGATCGCATTGGCCGCATCGACGGTGATCTTGTCGTCCGTCTCGTCGCGCTTCTCGATGCCGAGGTCGTAATAGAGCAATTCGACGTCGAGAAAGGGCAGGATCAGCCGCTCGCGGATCCACTGCCAGATGATCCGGGTCATCTCGTCGCCGTCGAGCTCGACGACGGGGTTCTTCACCTTGATCTTCGCCATGAAGCGCTGCGCTTTCTGTCTCGGTTTTTGGGTTCGCTCGTCCCCTAAGGGGTGGGGGCAGGCTGTCAACCGGGCCAGACGGCTTTAGGATGGCCGCATGGCGAATCGCCTCATCCGTTACGACGCCCTGCTGCTGCGGCGGAACCTCGCCGACGGCTTCCGGGGACCGGCCGACATCGTGCTGCTGCTGGCCATGGCGGCCCTGGCCGCCGCCTGGCTGCGCGAGCGGATCGGCGCCGCGCCGCTCAGCCTGCCGAGCGAGGCCGTCTGGCTCGCGGCCCTGGCCGGCCCCGCCGCTTTCGCCTGGCACAGGCTGGCACGCCGGCGCCTCGCCCGCCTGGCCGAGCACAGCCCGATCGCGCCCGCCGCGCTGGAGCGACGGAGCCGGCTTGGCTACCTCCGCCTTGCCCACGTGCTCGCGGCGCCGCTCCTCCTCGCCGCCGCCGGCCTGGCGGGAAGCGCGGCCGGCCGGCCGGTCGCCGCGCTCGGCATCTTCATTCTCGCTTATGGCGCGGGCACGGGACTGGCCCAAATCATCCCGGATCGGCGGCGGCGCGGAGGAATGGCGGCAGCCTCGACCGCGCCCGCCGAAGCGCTCGGCGGCGGCCGCCGCGCCGTGCTTGCCCTGATCCTGCGGCGGCAGAGCTTCGGCCGGGGACGCGCATTCGCCCGGGCCGGCCTGATGCTCGCCGCGAGCTTCGCGCTCACTTTGGCGGCGGGCTGGTGGAGCGAGGGGCGGCCCGAGGCCCTGCGCTTCGCCCTCCTGCTGTCGCCCTCGTTGCTCCTGCTCCTCCGTGCCGCGCGGCTCGACGCCGGCCTGCTCGCTTTCCTTCCGGCGGCCGGCTTCCGGCCGGGTTTCAGCGCGTTCGCAGTCTCCGCGCTGCCCGCCGCCTCTTTTCTCCTCGCCAGCCTGGCGGCGATGCTCACCGGCGCCGGCCTGGCCGTGTTGGCGGTGCTCGCTTTGCTCCATCTCGGCTTTATCCTGGCCGGCATCGCCAGGGCCTGGCTCTATCCAGGGCGGTCGGCGCGGTCCGTGGACCTCCAGCTGCAGCTGGAAGGCGCAGGCCTCGCCGTCGCCGCATTCCTGCTTCCACCGCTCGCCGTCGCGGCCTTGCTCTGGCGCCTCTGGCATTTCCACCGGCACTGCCGCGACTTGCGCTGGGTGCAAATCTAGATGCGGATCGAGGCAAGGGAGCTCTGCGTCCTGCGCGGCGACCATATGGCGGTCGAGCGCGTCTCCTTCACGGTCGAGGGCGCGGGCTGGACCGGCCTGGTCGGCGCCAATGGCAGCGGCAAAACCTCGCTGCTGCGTGCGCTCGCCGGGCGGCTGCAGACGGCGGGCGGCGCGATCCTGGTCGATGGCACCGACCGGACCGCGGACCGGGCCTGGCGCGCCGAGGCGATCGGCTTCGCCCCCGACGCCGCGGCACTGCCGGAGAGCCTCAGCGGGCGCGAGCTGCTCGCGGTGCTGAGCGGGGAGGACGCAGGCCGCGATCCCAACGATTCGCTTCATAGTCTCCGCCGCGCGCTCGCCTTCGACTCCTTCATCGACCAGCGCATCGGCACGCTTTCGCAAGGGATGCGGCAGCGGCTCGCCATCTTCTGCGCCTTTCTCGCCCGTCCCCGCGCGGTCCTGCTGGACGAGCCGTTCAACTGGCTCGATCCGATCTCGGCCTTCGACACCAAGGCGGCGCTGGCCGAGCTGGTCGCGCAGGGGCTCACCCTCGTCACCGCGCTGCACGACATGGCGAGCCTCGTCCGGCAATGCGGGGCGGGCCTGCTCCTTTCCGACGGCCGCATCAGCCAATCGCTCGGAGCGGCCGAGATCGAGGCGGGCCGCCGCGACTTTGCCGGCTTCGAGGCCCGGATGATCGCGGCGCTCAGGGGCGATGGGCCGCGCGGCTGCGGCCTGGCAGTTGTCTCACTCGGCGGCATTGCCTAAAGGCGGCGAATGCCATCCCTCGAAAAGCCGGACCTCGTCACCACCAACGTCCAGTGGCGCTGGCCCTCGGTCCATCCCGAAGGGCGCAAGTTCGTCGTCGTCGCGCTCGCCGTGGCGGCGCTCTTCTGGTGGGTGCTCGACTGGGACTGGCTCGGCTATGCCGCCTTTGCATTGAGCTTCGGCATCGCCGCCTTCTTCCGCGATCCGGTGCGGACCACGCCGGTCGGCCCGAGCCTGATCGTCGCCCCAGCCGACGGCCTCGTCACCATGATCACCAACGTGCCGCGCCCACGCGAATTGTGGGGCGAGGGCGGGCTTTCCGAAGAGCCGGTGGTCCGCGTCTCGATCTTCATGAGCGTGTTCGACGTCCACATCAACCGCAGCCCGATCACCGGCACGATCCTCAAAGTCGTCTACATCGCCGGCAAGTTCCTCAACGCCGATCTCGACAAGGCCAGCGAGGACAATGAGCGCCAGCACATCCTGGTCGAGGGCGAGGACGGGACGCTCGTCGCCTTCACCCAGATCGCCGGCCTCGTCGCGCGGCGGATCGTGCCGTGGATCAAGGCGGGCGACCGGGTCATCGCCGGCCAGCGCGTCGGCCTGATCCGCTTCGGCAGCCGGGTCGACGTCTATCTGCCCGCCGGCACGTCCTCGCAGGTTCTGCTCGGCCAGCGCACCATCGCCGGCGAGACGATCGTCGGCCGGATCGGAGTCTCCGAGCTGATCGAGGGCGTCGCCCAATGAGGGAAGAAAGGCGGCGCGAGCCGCGGCGCGGCATCCCGCTGCGCGCGGTCGCCCCCAATGCGGTCACCGCGCTTGCGCTCTGCTCGGGCCTCTCCGGCATCCGCTTCGCCATTTCCGGCGAATGGGGGGCCTCGCTCGCCTGCATCGGCGTCGCCGCCGTGCTCGACGGGCTCGACGGCCGAATCGCCCGGCTGCTGCGCGCGCAGACGAGGTTCGGCGCCGAGCTCGATTCGCTGTCCGACGTGATCGCCTTCGGAGTCTCGCCGGCAGTCATCCTCCATCTGTGGGTGCTCAAGGAATGGCCGCGCTTGGGCTGGCTGTTCGCTCTGGCCTTCGCGGTCTGCATGGCGCTTCGGCTCGCCCGCTTCAACGCCCGCATCGACGCCGAGGAGCAGCCGCACAAATCGGCGGGTTTCCTGACCGGCGTGCCGGCGCCCGCCGGCGCCGGGCTGATGCTGCTTCCGATCCTGCTCTGGCTGGCCAGCGACCAGCAATGGACCTGGCTTCGCGACTATCGCCTGGCCGCGCCCTGGGCGGCCTTTTCCGCTTTTCTGCTGATCTCCAGCGTCGCGACCTGGTCGCTCGGCTCGCTCAGGCTGCGACGCAGCGTGCGGCTGGAGGCGATCGCCCTTGTCGCTTTGGTCGGCGGCGCCCTGTTCACGGCGCCCTGGGAAACGTTGAGCGTGATCGTCCTGATCTATCTCGCTTTGATCCCGTTCAGCATGATGAGCTACGCCAGGATCAAGCGGCAGCGGCGCCACGCGGCGCCCGCGCCGGCTCCCGCCGCATCGCCTGGCGAGGCGCTGGCGGAACACCGCGCAGGGCGGCGACGATCGCCGCCCAATGCGCCTTCAGGGTGAACTCCAATATCGTCGCCAGCGCGGCGATGAGGCCGAAGAAGAAGATGATCGAGAGCGTCTGAGTCACAGCTTTTCCCCTGATTTATCCACAGCCGAATCCCCAAAGAGGCATTTGGCTCCCTGGAAAGAGACAATGTTCACTTTTTGTTCTTATGTCAAGCGACAGATCGAGCCCAACGCGGGCCAAGCCGTTCGATATCGTCGGTCTTCTCTGCCTTCAGCCACCAATAGCGCGCCTTTTCAATGACCTGCGGCGAGCACGATGATAGGGTGGCGCCGGAAAGGGAGTTGCCATGAAACGTGCCGCGCTGCTGGCCTTGGCCCTGGGGGCGACCGCCGTCCCGGCGATGGCGAAGAACTGGTTGACGCTCGACTATCAGCTCGGCCGGGGCGGGCAGTGGCTCGATCGCGACACGCTCCGCCGCGACGGCGACCTGGTCTATTTCGAGGCCAGCGCCCGGCTCGGCAACCGGGTCTATCCGGACGACCGGACGCCAGGGATCGCCCAGGCCTATAATTGCCGGACCAAGGCGCTGCACAGGATGAGCGGAGGCGCGCTCGACCACGGCAGGACGCTCGCCGGCCGCGACGCCATCCCCTACGATCTCGTCTTTTGCCGGTGACTCCGAACGGCCGCGCCGGCGCGGCCGCTTGATTTCCTCGGGCAGCGGCTCTATCTGCGCGCTCATCCCACATGCAGGGCCATCATACCGGTGCTGGACGATCCCTTTGAGGGACCATTCAGTTCTCGGTCCTGCAGAGGCTTAACCGGAAGGAGAAAGACCATGGCGTCCAACGACGTCTCCATGCAGCAATTGCTCGAGGCCGGAGCGCATTTCGGCCACCAGACCCACCGCTGGAACCCCAAGATGAAGCCGTATATCTTCGGCGAGCGGAACGGCGTCCACATCATCGATCTGTCGCAGACCGTGCCGCTCTTCGCGCGCGCGCTCGATTTCGTCCGGCAGACCGTCGCCGCCGGCGGCAAGGTCCTCTATGTCGGCACCAAGCGCCAGGCGCAGGATCCGATCGCCGAGGCCGCGCGCCGCTCGGGCCAGCATTTCGTCAACCATCGCTGGCTTGGCGGCATGCTCACCAACTGGAAGACCATCTCCAACTCGATCAAGCGCTTCAAGAGCCTCGAGGAGCAGCTGGCGGGCGACACCGCCGGCCTCACCAAGAAGGAGGTGCTCCAGCTCACCCGCGAGCGCGACAAGCTCGAGCTCAGCCTGGGCGGCATCCGCGACATGGGCGGCATTCCCGACGTCATGTTCGTGATCGACGCCAACAAGGAGGAGCTCGCGATCAAGGAGGCCAATGTGCTCGGCATCCCGGTCGTCGCGGTGCTCGATTCCAACGTCAGCCCGCAGGGCATCGCATTCCCGGTCCCGGGCAATGACGACGCCAGCCGCGCCATCCGCCTCTATTGCGACGCCATCGCCGACGCGGTGCTTGGCGGCAAGCAGGGCGGCGCTTCGGCGCGCGGCGAGGATATCGGCGCCCAGGACGAGCCGCCGGCGGAAGCGGCGCTGGCCGAGGCTTGAGGCTGATTGTGTCCCGGCGGAGGCGGGGACCCAGTCTTTGTTAGCTGGACCCCGGCCTTCGCCGGGGCACAATTAATTCAAAAGGATAGACGACATGGCTGAGATCACGGCCGCCACTGTGAAGGAATTGCGCGAGCGCACCGGCGCCGGCATGATGGACTGCAAGAAGGCGCTTGGCGAGACCCAGGGCGACATGGAAGCCGCCATCGACTGGCTGCGCACCAAGGGCCTCGCCGCCGCCGCCAAGAAGGCTGGCCGCACCGCCGCCGAGGGCCTCGTCGGAGTCGCCGTCGACGGCAAGAAAGGCGCGATGATCGAGATCAACTCGGAGACCGATTTCGTCTCCAGGAACGAGCAGTTCCAGGATTTCGTGCGTACCGCCGCTGCGATCACGCTCGGCACGGGCAGCGACATCGACGCGCTCAAGGACGCCTGCTGGCCGGGCGGCGGCACGGTTGAGGAGAAACTGACTTCGAACATCGCCACGATCGGCGAGAATCAGTCGATCCGCCGCGGCGCTCTGCTCCAAGTCGAGGACGGCGTCGTCGTCTCCTACGTCCACAACGCCGCCGCGCCGGGCCTCGGCAAGATCGGCGTGCTGGTCGCGCTCGAAAGCAACGGCGATGCCGGCGCGCTCCAAGCGCTCGGCAAGCAGCTCGCCATGCACATCGCCGCGGCCAACCCGCTGGCGCTGCGCGGCGAGGAGCTCGATCCGGCTTTGGTCGAGCGCGAGCGCGCCATCGCCCAGGAGAAAGCGGGCGAGACCGGCAAGCCGGCCGAGATCGTCGCCAAGATGGTCGAGGGCGCGATGGCCAAGTTCCGCAAGGAGAATGCCCTGCTCTCGCAGCTCTTCGTCATCGACAACAAGACCAAGGTCGAGGACGTCGTCGCCCAGGCCGCGAAGGACGTCGGCGCGCCGGTGACGCTCAAGGCCTATGTCCGCTTCCAGCTTGGCGAAGGCATCGAGAAGAAGGAAAGCGACTTCGCCGCCGAAGTCGCCGCCGCCGCGGGCACGTCCAAGGCCGCCTAAGGCGAGGGGTTTGGGTTTCGGGATTGGGGATTGGGGATCGTGATCGATGATAAAATCGTATCGCGACCTTCAAGTCTGGCAATCCGGCATGGACTTTGCGGCTGAATGCTACCGCCTGGGCAAGTTGATGCCTAAGGCAGAGGAATTCCGCATTACCAGTCAGCTGCTGCGGGCAGCGGCCTCCGTCCCGGCAAATGTGGCTGAAGGATGGATGAGGGCATCGCGCAAAGACTACGCTCGATTCGTCAGCATCGCCCCGGGGCTCTCTCGCCGAAGCCGAGACATTTCTACTGCTGTCGGTGCGAACCGGGTTGCTTCCGGAACGAGAGACAGCTTCGGCTATGGCAACCGCCGACACGCTAGGGCGCCAATTAAACATGCTCTGGAGGCATCTCGCCAGGACCAAGCCAGCTGCTAACCCCAATCCCTAAACCCCAAACCCATTGGCACCGCACCACGTGATCACTAATGTGCCAGTGCTCGAACAAAACGGAACAACCCGCCTCATGACGCGCCCGCGCTTCAACCGCATCCTGCTCAAGCTCTCCGGCGAAGCGCTGATGGGCGAGGGGCAGTTCGGCATCGATCCCGCCACCGTCGAGCGGCTCGCCGAGGAGATCAAGGCGGCGGTCGACAGCGGCCACACCATCTGCCTGGTGGTCGGCGGCGGCAACATCTTCCGCGGCCTCGCCGGCGCGGCCAAGGGCTTCGACCGGGCCAGCGCAGATTATATGGGCATGCTGGCGACGGTGATGAACGCGCTCGCCATGCAGAACGCGCTCGAGAAGATCGGCGTCGACACGAGGGTGCAGTCGGCGATCCCGATGGCGACCGTGTCGGAGCCCTATATCCGCCGCCGCGCGGTCAGGCACATGGAGAAGGGCAGGGTGGTGATCTTCGCCGCCGGCACCGGCAACCCCTTCTTCACCACCGACACCGCCGCCGCTTTGCGCGCCGCGGAAATGGGCTGCGACGCCCTGTTCAAGGGAACCAGCGTCGACGGCGTCTACGATGCCGATCCCAAGCAGGTGCCGGACGCGAAGCGTTATGAAACAGTCACTTTCAACAAGGTCTTGTCGGACAATCTGAAGGTGATGGACGCGACCGCCGTGGCGCTTTGCCGCGACAACAACATTCCGATCGTCGTGTTCAACGTCCGCGAGCAGGGCAATCTCGCCCGCGTGCTCGGCGGCGAGGGCACCGCAACGATCGTTCGGAACTGAAAAGGAGGGGACGAGATGCCGGCCTATGAAAAGGGCGATATCCAGCGCCGCATGCACGGCGCGGTCGAGGCGCTGAAGCACGACCTTGGCGGGCTGCGCACCGGGCGCGCGTCGACGGCCCTGCTCGATCCCATCCATGTCGAGGTCTATGGCGCCAACATGCCGCTCAACCAGGTCGCCACCGTCTCCGCGCCGGAGCCGAGATTGCTTTCGGTGCAGGTCTGGGACCGCTCCAACGTCGGGCCGGTGGAAAAAGCGATCCGCCTCGCCGGGCTCGGCATCAACCCGGTCACCGACGGCCAGAATATCCGCCTGCCCATCCCGGACCTGACCGAGGAGCGGCGCAAGGAGCTGGCCAAGCTCGCCCACCAATATGCCGAGAAAGCGCGGATCGCGGTCCGCAACGTCCGGCGGGACGCGATGGACACGCTCAAGACGGACGAGAAGAAGCACGAGATCAGCGAGGACGAGCATAAGCGCCTCGGCGTCGAGGTGCAGAAGCTGACCGACGACGCGATCAAGGAGATCGACGACGTGCTCGCCCGCAAGGACATGGAAATCCTGCAGAAGTGACGGCCGAGGCCGCCAGCGGGTTGCCGGGCACCGGTGCGGGCGCGGTGCCCAGGCACGTCGCCATCATCATGGACGGCAATGGCCGCTGGGCGAAGGCGCGGGGCCTGCCGCGCGCCGCCGGCCACCGCGCCGGCGCCGAGGCCGCCCGCAAGGTGCTCCGCGCCGCCGGCGAGGCCGGGGTGCAATGCCTGACTCTCTATGCCTTCTCCTCGGAGAATTGGCGGCGGCCGGCGCAGGAGATCAGCGATCTCACCGGCCTGCTGCGCTTCTACATCCAGCGCGAGCTCAACAGCCTGCACAAGGAGGGTATCCGGCTCAAGGTGCTTGGCGACCACAACGCCTTCGAGGCCGACGTCGCGGCGATGGTCGACAAGGCCGTCGCCAAGACCGCGGGCAACAGCCGGATGACGCTGGCGATCGCGCTCAATTACGGCGCCCGCGCCGAGTTGGTCCGCGCCGCGCGGAGCGCGGCCGCGGCCGGCGAGATCGACGAGGCGGCGATCGAGCGCGCGCTCGACACCCACGATCTGCCGCCGCTCGATTTGCTGATCCGCACCTCGGGCGAGCAGCGCCTCTCCAACTTCCTGCTCTGGCAGGCGGCTTATGCGGAATTGCTGTTCACCGACACGCTCTGGCCCGATTTCGGGGCGGACGCCCTTCATGCCGCCTTGGCCGATTATGCCCGGCGCGAGCGGCGCTACGGCGGCCTATGACCGACCCGCCTCAGCCATCGCCGGCTCCGCAATCGGACCTTCCCACCCGCTTCGCCATGGGCGTGGCGATGATCGCTGTCGCCTGCCTCGTCACCTGGTTCGGCGGCTGGCCGTTCCGCGCGCTGGTCGCGATCGCCGCCGCGATCATGCTCGTCGAATGGGCGGACATGCGCAAGGTGCCGCGGCTCTGGGCCTGGGTCGGCGGCCTGCTCGCCGCGGCGACCCTGCTCGGCGCCGCCGAATATTTCTATCCCAACGCCGCCGAGGAAGGCGACCTGGCCTGGCTGAGCTTCGCGCCGGCGCTCGGCGCGGCGCTGCTGCTCGGCCTCGCCAGCCGAAGCGCCGCCATGGGCTGGGGCTTCGCCTATATCGTGATCCCGTCTTTCGCCCTGGTGGTGATGAGCTGGGTATCGGAGGTCGCGGTCGGCCTGGTCTTCTGGGTGCTGATCGTGACCTGGGCGACCGACATCTTCGCTTATTTCGCCGGCCGCGCGATCGGCGGGCCGAAGCTCGCGCCCCGGATCAGCCCCAACAAGACCTGGGCCGGCCTGATCGGCGGCATGGCGGGCGCGGCCCTGTTCGGCTGGCTCACCGCCCGCTACTTCGCGCTCGACACGCCTTTTCCCTGGGCCGGCGCGGCGATGGGCCTGATCGCCCAGCTCGGCGATCTCTACGAAAGCTGGGAGAAGCGCCGCGCCGGGGTCAAGGACAGCGGCACGTTGCTGCCCGGTCATGGCGGGGTGCTCGACCGGCTCGACGGGCTGCTCGCGGTGTCGCTCGCGACCATGATCCTGCTGATGACCGACTATTGGAGCCCGCCCGAGCCGGTCGAGGTGCCCGACACGGTCATGGTCATGCACCTGCCGTCCGATCGCGCCGGCTGAGATGGCCCGGACCATCACCATATTGGGCGCGACCGGCTCGGTCGGCCGTTCGACGCTCGACCTGGTCGGGCGCGAGCGCGACCGGTTCGAGATCGTCGCGCTGACCGCCCACCGCGACGTCGCCGGCCTCGCCGAGCTGGCGCGGCGCTTCCGCCCGCGCCTGGCGGTGATCGGCGATGGCGCGCTCCACGCCGAGCTCGCGCTTGCGCTCGCCGGCACCGGCATCGAGACCGCGGCGGGGGAGGAGGCGGTCACCGACGCCGCCGCTTCGGGCGCCGACTGGACGATGGCGGCGATCGTCGGCACGGCGGGCCTGGAGCCGGTGATGCGCGCGCTGAAAAGCGGGCGCACGGTCGCGCTCGCCAACAAGGAGGCCCTGGTCTCGGCCGGGCCGCTGATGGCCGAGGCGGCGGCGGCGAGCGGAGCGACCCTGCTGCCGGTCGATTCCGAGCATAATGCGATCTTCCAATGCTTCGACCGCGCGCGACCGGAAAGCGTGCGGCGGATCATCCTCACCGCCAGCGGCGGCCCGTTCCGCGACTGGCCGATCGAGCGGATGCGCGCCGCCACGCCTGAGCAGGCGATCGCCCATCCCAATTGGTCGATGGGCGCCAAGATCTCGGTCGATTGCGCCACCCTGATGAACAAGGGCCTCGAGCTGATCGAGGCCTATCACCTGTTCCCGGTCGGCGCCGACGCGCTCGACATCGTCGTCCATCCGCAATCGGTGATCCACTCCCTGGTCGAATATATCGATGGCTCGGTCCTCGCTCAATTGGGCGCGCCCGACATGCGCGTGCCGATCGCTTTCACCCTGGCCTGGCCCGAGCGGATGGAGACGCCCTGCCAGCGGCTCGATCTCGTGGCGATCGGAGCGCTCGATTTCGAAGCGCCGGATCTCGACCGCTTCCCAGCCTTGAGCCTCGCCCGGGCGGCGCTCGCCGCGGGCGGCGCAAAGCCCGCCATCCTCAATGCGGCCAATGAGATAGGAGTCGCTTCTTTCCTTGAAAGCCGCATCGGATTCCTCGATATCGCCGATCTGGTCGGCGAGGTGCTGGCCCGCTATGACCCGCCTTCGCCGACGTCGATCGACGCGGTGCTCGAGATCGACCGGGAGGCCCGCAAGGTGGCCGCCGCGCTGACAGGAAAGATCCACGCTTGAACAATCCCGGCTTCCTGTTCACGGTCCTCGCCTTCCTGCTGGTGATCGGGCCGCTCATCTTCATCCATGAGCTCGGCCATTATTTCGTCGGCCGCTGGTTCGGGGTGAAGGCCGACGCCTTCTCGATCGGCTTCGGCCGCGAGATATTCGGCTGGACCGACAAGCGCGGCACGCGCTGGAAGGTCGGCTGGATGCCCTTGGGCGGCTACGTCAAGTTCGCCGGCGACATGAACCCGGCCTCGGCGCCGACCGACGAATGGCTGTCGCTGCCTCCGGAGGAAAGGGCAAAGACCTTCCAGTCCAAGAAGGTCTGGCAGCGCTTCCTCATCGTCCTTGCCGGGCCGGCGACCAATTTCCTGTTCGCGATCGTCGCGCTGATGATCCTGTTCGCGACGATGGGCTATCCGACGACCCCGCCGACGATCGGCGGGATCGAGAAGGGAAGCGTCGCCCAGGCCGCCGGCTTCCGCCCGGGCGACCGCGTCGTCAGCATCAACGGCAGCGGCATGGACACTTTCGCGGACCTCTCCACCTATATCGCGCTCAGGCCCGAGGAGCCGATGGCCTTCGTCGTCAGCCGCGGCGGCCGCAACGTCGAGATCCAGGCGACTCCGCGGCTCAAGGTCGACGTGGACCAGTTCGGCAACCAGGCGCGGGTCGGGCGGCTCGGAATCACCACCGGCGCCGGCCATCAGTTCACTGCGCTTCCGCTGAGCCAGCTGCCCGGCGCGGCGATCGGAACCACCGTCGATTCCGTGAAGACCATGATCACCGCTTTGGGCCAGGTGATCACCGGCCGCCGCTCGCTTTCGGAGCTTGGCGGCCCGCTCAAGATCGCCGAGGTGTCCGGCCAGCAGGCCAGCCTGGGCTGGCTCAACTTCTTCTGGCTGATGATCATCGTTTCAATTAATCTGGGATTCATCAACCTGTTGCCAATCCCTCTCCTGGATGGCGGGCACCTGCTGTTCTACGCAATCGAGGGAGTAAGGCGAAAGCCGCTGAAGCCCCAGGCCCAGGAATGGGCGTTCCGGACCGGGCTCGCGGTGCTGCTGGCACTGATGATTTTCGTGACATTGAACGATCTGGCCTCTTTTGGCCTCTTCGAGAAGCTTGGCGGCTTGATCGGTTAGCCGCGATGGGGCAGGGCAGGGCGCTCAACAGGGATTTAGAGGTCCGGGCTTTGCTCCGACCGTAGAGTGAAGGCGGACGCGTGACGCGCAACAGAGTTTTTCCAAAAGGTCGTCGGTATTGCGCAGCCCTGCTGGTTGGGACGGTGCTCGGCGGCTTGACCTCGCCGGCCTTCGCCCAAGGCCAGCCGGCGCCCCAGCCGCCAGCCGCCGCCGCGCCCGAGGTCCGGCAATTGCCGCCGATACCGACGGTGCAGGCCCAGCCCCAGCGCCCGACCTTGTCGCTGACGGTGACCGGCAACCAGCGGATCGAGCCGGAGACCGTGCTCTCCTACACCTCGCTGCGCATCGGCGAGCCCTATGACAATGAGCGGCTCGACACCGCGCTGCGGGACCTGCTCGCCACCGACCTGTTCGCCGACGTCACCATCGCCGGCGCCGATACCGGCAACCTGGTCATCCAGGTCCGCGAGAATCCGGTCATCAACCGTATCATTCTCGAGGGCAATCGCCGCATCAAGAACGACAAGATCACGCCCGAAATCCGCCTCGCGCCGCGCCAGATCTTCACCCGCTCGCGCGCCCGCGCCGACGTCGCCCGGATCATCGAGCTCTACCGCCGCCAGGGCCGCTACGCCGCGAGCGTCGAGCCGCAGATCGTCCAGCTCGACCAGAACCGCGTCGACGTGGTGTTCGAGATCAACGAGGGGCCCAAATCCCGCGTTCGCCGGATCAACATCATCGGCAACGAGAATTTCAACGACGGCCGCCTGATCTCCGAAATGGCGACCCGCGAGCATGTCTGGTACAATATCTTCAGCTCGCGCGACACCTACGATCCCGACCGACTCGCCTACGACCAGCAGAAGCTGAGGCAATTCTACCTCACCCAGGGCTATGCCGATTTCCGCGTCGTCTCGGCGGTCGCCGAGCTGACGCCGGACCGGCGCGACTTCATCATCACCTATGTCGTCGAAGAGGGACAGCGCTACAAGTTCGGCGAGGTCAACGTCGAGAGCGACATTCGCGACTTCAGCCCCGCCCAGCTCACCGCCAACCTGCCGATGCGCGCGGGCCAATATTACAACGCCCAGATGGTCGAGGACACGGTCACCCGGCTGAACGAGCTTGCGGGCCTGTTCGGCTACGCCTTCGCCGACGTCCGCCCGACCTTCAGCCGCAACCGCGAAAACCTGACCATGGGCGTCACCTTCCGGGTCGCCGAGGCGCCGCGCGTCTATGTGGAGCGGGTCGACATTTCGGGCAACACCACCACCCGCGACAAGGTCATCCGCCGCGAATTCCGGCTCGCCGAGGGCGACCCGTTCAACAACGTCCGGGTCCGCCGCTCGCGCGACCGAATCCAGTCGCTCGGCTTCTTCCAGGAGAATCTGGAGATCCAGCAGACCCAGGGCTCGGCGCCCGACCGGGTCATCCTGGGCGTTGAGGTCGAGGAGCGCGCCACCGGGCAGATCCAGCTTTCCGCCGGCTTCTCGAGCCTCGAGCGCTTCCTGATCAACCTGTCGGTGCAGCAGCGCAACTTCCTCGGTCGCGGCCAGGAGGTGCGGGCCGCGGTCAATTATTCGAGCTATTCCAAGTCGATCGAGTTCGGCTTCACCGAGCCTTACCTCTTCGACCGAAACATCGCGATCGGCTTCGACCTCTTCCGGCGCGACCTCAACAGCTTCAACTTCTTCGGCAACGAACGCACGACCACCTATGAGCAGACCACGACCGGCGGCCAGATCCGCATGGGCGTGCCGATCACCGAGAGGATATCGCTCGCCTTGCGCTACGGCGCCAATTATGACGAGATCGGGCTCAACCAGGGCGTCTATTTCTCCGACCCCGACGGCGCCGGGCCGCTGCCCGTCCAGTGCGACCCGCTGATCGCCGGCCGCTATCTGTGCGACGTCCTCGGCAATCGGCTGACCTCGTCGATCGGCGCGTCCCTGGTCTACGAGACGCTCAACAACCGGATCCGTCCGAGCACGGGCGAGCGGTTCGTGCTGAGCACGGACTTTGCCGGCCTCGGCGGCGACGTTCGCTATCTTCGCGCGCGGATCAGCGCCGCCAAATATTGGAACGTCTTCGGCGGCTTCATCTTCTCGCTGACCGGCGAGGCCGGCTATATCCACAGCCTCGAGGAGGGCGGGCCCAATCGCGATCCGGTCCGGCTGACCGACCGCTTCTTCCTCGGCAATCCGCAGATTCGCGGCTTCGACATCCGCGGCGTCGGCCCCCGCATCCAGCGCCAGCAATATCTCTACGATTTCGATACCGCGACCCAAACCTATTCGAACGTCCGCCTCAACGACGATCAAAGCACGATCACCGACGACGCGATCGGCGGCCGGGCCTATTATGTCGTCCGCGCCGAGCTCGAAATCCCGCTCGGCGCGAGCGTCCGCGAGCTTGGGCTGAGGCCTTCCATCTATATCGACGCCGGCGCGGTGTTCGGAGTCCGCACGCCGGACATTCTCGACATCACGCCGGGCAGCCCGCTGGCGGTCGCCCAGTGCACCAACGACGTCAACGGCGTGATAACGCCGCTCGAGCCGCGCTCGGGTCAAGCCTGCCCCCTGGGGACGACGCTCACTGCCACCGCCCGCACGGCGCCCTATCGCGAGATTTTCCTCGGCAACACCCCGAGCCCCCGCCTCTCGATCGGCTTCGGGGTCAACTGGAACTCGCCCTTCGGGCCGTTCCGCATCGACATCGCCCGTGCCCTGCTCAGCGAGCCGGGCGACGACACCAAACTTTTCAGCTTCAACGTAGGGACCGCATTCTAATGAAAACCAAGATTCTCCTCGGCTCGGCCATCGCCGCGCTCGCCTTTGCCGCTCCGGTCGCGCTTCGCGCCCAGCAGCTGCCCGCGCCGGTCATCGCCGTCGTCGACATCGACGAGATTTTCCGGACCTGCACCCAGTGCGTGGCCGCCAATACCGCGCTCCAGGGACAAGGCACCCGGCTTCAGCAGCGCGTCCAGGCGCTTCAGCAGCAGATCCAGGCGGAAGGGACGCAGCTCGAGCCGCTGGTCCGCGCCCTGAACGGCGCCCAGCCCGACGCCGCGCTCGCCGCCCGGATCAACCAGTTCCAGACGATGCAGCAAAATGCCGAGCGCGAGATCGGCGCATCGCGCGAGGGCATCCAGCGCAACATCAACTTCATCCGCCAGCAGATCGGCGAGCGAGTCCGGCCGGCGGTTTCCACGATCGCCCAGCAGCGCGGCGCCACCGTCGTCCTGGATGCGGGCAGCCTGGTCACGTCGTCGCCGGCGCTGAGCATCACGACGGCGGTGCTCGCCATCGTCAACCAGAATTCGGCGCCGTTCAACGTCAACGCGCCGGCCCAGGCGCCGGCCGCCCAGCCTGGCGCCCGGCCCACGCCGGCCCCGGCGCAGCCGAATCGCCCGCGCCCGCAGGGCCGCTAGTGGCCGACGACACCAACGACGCGACCCCGGCTTCGGCCGGGGTCCCGTTCGACGTCAGGCGGGTGATGCAGAGCCTGCCGCATCGCTACCCGATGCTTCTCGTCGACCGGGTCGACGAGATGGAGCTCGACAAGAGGATCGTCGCCACCAAGGCGGTGACGATGAACGAGCTGTTCTTCCAGGGCCATTTCCCAGGGCGGCCGATCATGCCCGGCGTGATGATCATCGAGGCGCTCGCCCAGGCCGCGGGCGTGCTCGCGGTGGAATCTTTGGGCCAGGCCCATTCGGGCAAGCTCGTCTATTTCATGTCGATCGAGAATGCGAAGTTCCGGGTGCCGGTCGAGCCGGGCGTGCTGCTCCGGCTCGAATGCGTGCTGCTCCAGAAAAGGGGGCCGGTCTGGAAGTTCACCGGCAAGGCCTTCGTCGGGGACAAGGTCGCCACCCAGGCCGATTTCACCGCGATGATCCTGGATCCGCCGGCGGCCTGACGGCCTGCCAGGCGCCATCCACCCGTTCGATCCCGAAAATCTCCGGGACATGGGGGCCGTCGAGGCCCTCGGCGGCGATCCTGCCTTTGTCCATGACGAGGATTCGGTCCGCATAGCGAGCGGCCGCGTCGAGATCGTGAATGGCGACGAGGGCCCCGCGGCCGCCGCCATCGAGCTCGGCGCGGACCAGCTCCATCAGCCGGATCTGCCAGAGCGGGTCGAGATTGGCGGTCGGCTCGTCGAGCAGCAGCAGCCGCGGCCGCGGCGCCAGCGCGCGGGCGATCAGCACCCGGCTGCGCTCGCCGGTCGACAGCGTGTCGATGCGCCGGTCGAGCAATTGGGAGAGCTCGAGCGCCGCGAAATCGCCGTCGCCGCCGCCGAGCGCGATCAGGTCGCGGGCGACGAGCGGCCAGGGCAGATCGCGCGCCGCCGGCAGATAGGTCAGATATTGCGGCCGGAGCGCCGGGCCGAGGCCGCGCGGATCGATTCCCGCCACCGCGACCCGGCCCGCGGGCCGCCCGATCCCGGCCAAAGCGTGGAGCAGGCTGGTCTTGCCGCTGCCATTGGGCCCGACCAGGCAGACGAGTTCGCCGTCCCCGATCTCGATCGAGACGTCGAACAGGCGCCCGGGCAGCGACAGGTTGGCAGCCTCCAGGATCATGGCCGCAGCCGCCAGCGCATATGCGCGACCAGCCACAGGAAGAAAGGCGCGCCGATCAGCGCGGTGACGACGCCGATCGGAAGCGTCCGCCCGAGCGGGGCGAGCCGAACGACCAGGTCGGCGGCGAGCAGCAGCAGGGCGCCGATCATCGCCGCGGGCAGGATCGCCCGACCCGGATGGCCGCGCGACAGCCGCCGCGCGAAGATCGGCGCGATCAGGCCGATGAAACCGATCGCGCCGCAAATCGCGACGCAGGCACCCACGCCCAAAGCGGTGAGGCAGACGATCTGCAGCCGCAATCGGGCGACGTCATGGCCGAGCGACTGCGCGACCTCCTCGCCGAGCGCCAGCCGGTCGAGCGCCGGCCCGAGCCTGAGCAGCAAGAGGATGACGAGCAGCGACGGCAGAGCGGCGAAGGCGGCCTGATCGAGGCTGCGGTCGACCAGCGAGCCCATCAGCCAGTCATAGGCTTCGTAAAAGGCGAAGGGGGAGGGGGCGAGCGCAAGCGCCAATGTGGTCAGCGCCCCGGCCAGCGCGCTGATCGCGAGGCCGGCGAGCAACAGGGTCGCGGTCTCCGCCCTCGGCCCGGCGAGCCCGAGCAGCAGGCCGAGCGCGAGCAATGCCCCCGCCACCGAACCGATCGACAAGGCGATCGGCGCGGCGAACCCGAACAGATAGGCGGTGACGACCGCGCCGAGAGCGGCACCACTGGTGGTGCCGGTCAAATCGGGCGAGGCGAGCGGATTGGCGAACAGCGCCTGGATCGCGGCGCCAGACGCGCCAAGGGTCGCGCCATAGACCAAAGCGAGCAAGGCGCGCGGCAGCCGCAGCTCGGTCAGCACCAGGCCGGCAAGTCCGGAATCCTGCTCGAACAAGGCCCGCAGCGGCGCGAACGGCAGCAGCAGCGAGGCGGCGAAGAGCCCCGCCAGGACCAGGAGCAGCAGGATCGCGGCCCGCATCGTCATCGTCCGATCTCGCGCCGCAGCCGCTCGATCTCGTCGATCAGCAGCGGGCCCATGCAGGTCCAGCTGCGGCCGTCCGTCGCAATCGTCCGCGCCCGGGTGGCGCGGCGCGCCGCCGGATGGGAGAGCCAGCGCTGGCCGTTCGAATATTGGCCCGCCCGATAGTCGCTGCGCAGCAGGATTGCGGGCGGGCTCGCCAGCAACGTCTCGAGCGACACCCGGTCGCCCTGCATCGCCCGCTGGCTGAGGCCCGCCAGCGCCATCCATTGCGCCTCCAGCCCGTCCGCCGGGACGGTGCGACCGCCGCTACCCAGCCAGATCGCGTCGCGCCGCGCGCGGGGCCGGCTGCGGACCAGCGCCGCCATCCGCCGGATCAGCGCCGTGCCCGCTCGCGGCCGGCCGAGCGCGACCGCCAGCCGGGCGATATTCTCGGCGACGTCGTCGAGGCTCCGGGCAAAGGGCAAATCGAGCGTCGCGATGCCAAGCCGGGCGGCGATTCGCGACCGGTCGCGCGCGCCGCCGCCCATGGTGACGACCAGATCGGGCCGCGCCGAGACCACCGAGAGCAGGCTGCCATCGTTGCGCTCGTAAGCGCGCGCCTGGCGCCATAGCAACGTCTCCACCTCCTGCTGCGCGAGATGGGTGACCGAGACGATCTGGCCGGGCGCGGCGAGCAGCAGCACCAGCTCGTCCGTGCACAGGTTCAACGACGCCACGCGCCGCGGCGCGGCCCCGGCCGGCGCGGACGCGAGCGCCAGGCTAATCGCCAAGAGTGACGCGAACGCCCGCATGCACCGCCCTTCCCGGCGTGTTGTAGCCGACCACGTCCTGATAGTCGGCGTCGAACGCATTTTCCGCCCGCGCGAACAATTCGACCTGGGGCAGGATGCGGTAGGCGATCCTGAGCGAGCCCAGCACATAGGGGTCGAGCGACACGGTCGGCGCCGGGAACAGGTCGAAGTCGCGGTCGATCCGCCGGCCCACATAAGCGAGCGCGCCACCCAGCGACACCGGGCCGGAGCGCCAGCTCGCATAGGCATTGGCGGTATGGCGCGGACGGCGCACTTCCCGGGCGGCGCTCGCTCCGGCGACGCTCTCCTCGCGCGCGTCGAGCCAAGTGTAATTGGCGCCGACCGTCGTCTCGGCATTGGGCCGCCACTCGGCGGAGAGCTCGACGCCCCGACGGCGGCTCTTTCCCGCGGCATTGATCACGGTGCTGGGGAACACGCTGAAATCCTCGACGATCTCATCCTCGAGATCGTTGGAGAAGGCGACCGCTTCCAGGGAGAGACCGCGACCGCGCCAACGGACCCCGCCCTCGAACCCGCGCGACCGCTCCGGCTTGAGATCGGGATTGCCCGCGAACGGGAAACCCGGAAAGCCGAACAGGTCGACGAAATTCGGCTGGGCGATGCCCTCGCCATAGCCGGCGAGCAGGGCGAAGCCGCCGCCGAGGGTCAGGACCGCGTTGGCGCGAAGCGTGGTATCGTCGACGAAGCGGCTGAAATCGTCGTGGCGGATCGCGACATCGGCGCTCAGCCGCTCGCCCCAATAAGCGCGCCATTCGGCGACATAGGCTGTGCGGCCGCGGGAGAGATCGCGGTCGCTCGCGCCGCCGAACTGCAGGTCGCGCGTCCCGAAATCCTCTTCCTCGCGCTCCACCGCGGCGATCAGCTCGTGCCGCGCGCCGCCAAGCGTGAATCGGTGACCGACCCGTCCGCCATAGCGGGTGCGGCGGCCATAAGTATCGGTCGTCCGCGTGCCGCCGATCCGGTTGCGATTGTCGCTGTCGAGATGCTGGACTTCGACGCGGGCGGTCCATGGCGCATCGGGGCCGGCGCCGAACCCGACCCAGCCGCGCAGGGCGATGGTGTCAGCCGTCGACGCATCCAGTGTGTCCGCGCGGGCGAAGGTCAGGGGATCGGTGCCATCGAACGCGATCTGATGATCGATGTAGCGCCCCACCCCGCCGATCTCGAGCTGGCCGAAGCGCGCGACGCCCTTGAGGCTGAGCGTGAGATTTTCGAAGCCGTCCCGATCGCCCGCGCCCCCGCCGACGATGTCGATGCCGTCGGTCCGTGCCCAGGCGGCGGTCGCCGACAGCCCGGCGCGCTCGCCGCCCGACGCGATCTGGGCCTCGCCGCGCCAGCTGTCCCGGCTGCCCGCTTCGACCAAGCCTTCCGCACGGAAAGCGCCGAGCGGATCGGGGCTGCTCATCGCCACCACCCCGCCGAGCGCCTCCGATCCCCACAAGGCCGATTGCGGGCCGCGGATCAGCTCCAGGCGGCTGAGGCCGCCGCTGGTGAAGGTGTCGAAGCGGGCGGCATTGTTGGCCGCGATATCGTTGAAGGCGATGCCGTCGACGAAGACGAGCGTGTGGTTGGATTCGCCGCCGCGGATGCGGACCACGGTCTCCGTCCCCTGCGCGCCCGTGGTGGCGACCGAAACGCCGGGCGCGAGGCGGACGAAGTCGGTGGCCAGCGGGAGACCGAGTCCGTCGATCATCTCCGCGTCGAACACGGTCACCGAGGCCGGCGCCTCGGCCGCCGGAGTTGGCGTCAGCGAGGCGGTGACGACGATGTCGGCATTGGGATCCTGGGAAGGGGGCGGCACGGCCGCGGGGGAAATCTGCAGCGAGATGATCAATAGTGAAAGGTTCATTCTATCCTCCTGAAACGACACGTCTTCCTGTCGTCTCTGAGGAACCGCATGAGCCAGAGCCCAAGCCGCGCCACGCACCGCAGGCTGGTCCCGGCCGGGCGCGGACGACGGCGAAGGCAGGTCTCCTGGCTCGCGGGTCCCTGCGCATCTCCCCACTTGGAGGGGAGGGCGCTCTCCGCTTACAGTTGCGGGCACAGCGCCGGATTTCCACCGGCTTCCCTTTTCACCGCCGTTCGACGGGCGGCACCTTCGCGTGGGCCCGTTATTGCGCCGCGGCACGCCTTGTCAATCGCACCGCCAGCGGCTAGAGCGCGGTCTGCTTTTTCCACGAGGCTGGTCGGAACCAGCCAAAATTACGGAAGATCAATCACATGAAGGCCGATACCCACCCCGATTACCATCTCATCAAGGTTCAGATGACCAACGGCACCGTCTTCGAGACCCGCTCCACCTGGGGCAAGGAAGGCGACACGCTGCAGCTCGACATCGATCCGACCGCGCATCCGGCCTGGACCGGCGGCCACGGCAAGATGCTCGACACGGGCGGCCAGGTCGCGCGCTTCAACAAGCGCTTCGGCGGCCTCAGCCTCGGCGGCAAGAAATAAGCTCCGCGACCGTCGCTCCGGTCCTCGCGACCGCGCGCCTCACGCTCCGCCCGTTCCGCGCCGGCGACGTCGACGCCCAGGCGTCGATGATGGGCGACGCGCAGGTGATGCGCCATCTCGGTGGCCCGCTCGCCCGCGAGGAGAGCTGGCGCAAATTGCTCTGCGGCAACGGCCTGTGGAGCCTGTTCGGCTATGGCTATTGGGCGGTGGAGCGGCGCGACGACGGCCGAATGATCGGCCAGATCGGCTTCGCCGACTTCCGGCGCGCCATGGTGCCCTCGGTCGAGAACATCCCTGAAATGGGCTGGCTGTTCGCCGCCGACGCCGGCGGCCGGGGCTATGCGACCGAGGCGGCGCTGGCCGCCTTGGCCTGGGCCGACGCAATGCTCGACGCGCCTCGGATCGTCGCGATCATCGATGCGAGCAACCTGGCCTCGATTCGGGTCGCCGAGAAATGCGGCTTCAACGAAAATGAGCCCGCCGCTTATCGCGGCGAGCCCATCTTGCTGTTCAGGCGCCCGAAGGCGCGGTGAGCCGGCTCAGTCGCGGCTTTGCCGCGAAATTTCGCGCCACTCGGCGGCGGTGCGGCAGACCCGGCGCACGGACATGCGCGTGGTCGAGGAGGTCGCCATGCTGCGGCAGATGAGCCGCTCGCCCTGCGCGTCGGTGTCGCCGGTCTGACGGGCGTCCCCCGGCCCCGCGTCGGCGCCATGGTCGGCGCCGACCGCTCTCGATGCGCCCTGCGCGAAAGCCGGCGACGAAAGAGCGAACAAAGACACTGCGATTACAAACGCTTTCATGAACGGCTCCATTTTCGGATTGGCGACGGGCTCCTTAGCCTGATCGTTAACGACTTGCAAGTGGCTGTTTTAGCGATCAATCCTCGGTCGCCGGGCTCGGCCGGCCAGCGACCTGCCTCTTGCCGTCGATGACGATGGGAGAGGCGATTCCGGGCACGCCGCCCGGGCAGACGCGCAGGCCGCGCGCGATCACCTGCGGATCGGCGAAGACCTGGGCGACGGTGTTGATCGGTCCGCCGGGAATGCCGGCGGCGGCCAGGGCGGCCAGCAATTCGTCGCGACGGCGCAGAGCGATGGCGGGCGAGAGCAAAGCGGTCAACGCCTCGCGATTGCCGACACGGCCGGCATTGGTCGCGAACCGCGCGTCGGCCGCGATGCCGAGCAAGGTGCAGAGCCGGGCGAACTGCCCGTCATTGCCGACCGCGACGATGACATGGCCGTCGGCCACGGCGAAAATCTGGTAGGGCGCGATATTGGGATGGGCGTTGCCGAGCCGGCGCGGCGCCTCGCCGCCGATCAGATAGTTCATCGCCTGATTGGCGAGCATGGCGACCTGGACGTCGAGCAGGGCCATGTCGATATGGCAGCCTCTCCCGGTGGCATCGCGGCCGCGCAAGGCGGCGAGGATCGCGCTCGACGCATAGAGGCCGGTGAAGAGATCGGCGACGGCGACTCCGGCCCGCATCGGCTCGCCGTCGGGGTCGCCGGTCAGGTCCATGAGCCCGCCCATGCCCTGGATCATGAAGTCGTAGCCGGGGCGGGCGGCATAAGGGCCATCCTGGCCGAAGCCGGTGATCGAGCAATAGATGAGGCCCGGGTTGACGGCGGCGAGGCTTGCGAAATCGAGCCCGTATCTCGCCAGGCCGCCGACCTTGAAATTCTCGATCAGCACGTCGGCGTCGGCGACGAGGGCGCGGACCTTCGCCTGGCCCGCCTCGCTCGCCAGGTCGATCGCGACCGAGGACTTGCCGCGGTTGCAGCCGTGGAAATAAGCGGCGCTGCCGTCGGCGGCGAAGGGCGGACCCCAGGCGCGGGTGTCGTCGCCGCCGCCGGGCCGCTCGACCTTGATCACCTCGGCGCCGAGATCGGCGAGCAATTGCCCCGCCCACGGCCCGGCCAGGATGCGGGCGAGCTCGACGACCTTCAGGCCCGACAGCGGCTTGTCCATCACCCCTCCACCGTCACCCCCGCGAAAGCGGGGGTCCAGACTTCTTCTCGGCACCGCCTTCGAAGCTGGATTCCCGCTTTCGCGGGAATGACGAAAGAGGTCAAAACGCAGCGATCCCCGTAATCGCCCGCCCGAGGATCAGCGCGTGGACGTCGTGCGTGCCTTCATAGGTGTTGACCGTCTCGAGATTGGCGGCGTGGCGCATCACCTGGAATTCGGCGCTGATGCCGTTGCCGCCGTGCATGTCGCGGGCGATCCTGGCGATGTCGAGTGCCTTGCCGCAATTGTTGCGCTTGATGAGGCTGATCGTCTCGGGGATCAGCACGCCCTCGTCGAGCCGGCGGCCGACGCGGAGCGCCGCCTGCAGCCCGAGCCCGATCTCGGTGACCATGTTGGCGAGCTTGAGCTGGACGAGCTGGGTCGCGGCCAACGGCCGGCCGAATTGCTTGCGGTCGAGCGTATAGGAACGGGCGGCGTGGAAGCAGGCCTCGGCCGCGCCCATCGAGCCCCAGGCGATGCCGTAGCGGGCGCGGTTGAGGCAGCCGAACGGCCCGGCGAGGCCGCTGACGTCGGGGAGGAGATTCTCCTCCGGCACCTCGACCTCGTCCATCACGATCTCGCCGGTGATCGACGCGCGCAGCGAGAGCTTCTCCTTTATCTTCGGGGCGCTGAGGCCCTTCATGCCTTTCTCGAGCACGAAGCCCTTGATCCGCCCCTCATGCTCGTCGGACTTGGCCCAGACCACGAAGACGTCCGCGATCGGCGAATTGGTGATCCACATCTTGCTGCCGGAGAGCAGATAGCCGCCATCGACCTTCTTCGCCCGCGTCCGCATCCCGCCGGGGTCGGAGCCGGCGTCGGGCTCGGTGAGGCCGAAGCAGCCGATCCATTCGCCGGTGGCGAGCCTGGGCAGATATTTGCGCTTCTGCGCCTCGGTGCCATAGGCGTTGATCGGGTGCATGACGAGGCTCGACTGGACCGACATCGCCGAGCGATAGCCGCTGTCGACCCGCTCCACCGCGCGCGCGATCAGCCCGTAGCTCACATAATTGAGGCCCGCCCCGCCAAATTCGGGATCGATGGTCGCGCCGAGCATGCCGAGCGCGCCCAGCTCGGTCATGATCTCGCGGTCGAAACGCTCCTCGAGATAGGCGCTGGTGACGCGCGGCTGCAACTTCTCCTGCGCATAGCCCTCCGCCGTGTCGCGGACCATGCGCTCCTCGTCGGAGAGCTGCGCATCGAGCGCGAACGGATCCGCCCAGTCGAAGGGCAGGGGTCTGGGTTGGGCCATGACTTCCTCGTTTGGTTCGAGCGCCGACTAGCGGCTTGGGGGCGGCGTGGGAAGACGGCGAGGACCGTCGGGTCTGAAACCGCCGGTGGCGCGACCTCATGAGGCAGGAGTGATCCAGTTGTCCCCGCTTTTCCCTAAATCACCGGCGATCCTCTTGATTTCTGCTTCCAGCCTCGCTTCGGCTTCGCGCTCGTCCCTAGCTCTCTCACCGGCGGTCTTTTCGGCTGGGGTCGTTTTGCGGAGCACGTCGTTGTCCTTCCAAACAAACAGGTATCCACTCTGGCGGAGAGGGTGGGATTCGAACCCACGGTGAGCGTGAACCCACGGCGGTTTTCAAGACCGCTGCCTTAAACCACTCGGCCACCTCTCCGCTCCAGCGCGGCTTATCGCCAAGGCGGGAAGGGCGCCAGACCCAAGCCGCTCCGCCCAATCCGCGCGCCGATCGGGTTTTTGCCCCCTTGCGGGTGCGCGCGCCATGTGGGATTCGGGACCTGACAAGAGGGTGAACATGCGTCTGGTACATGGTTTTGCGGCGGTGCTGCTGCTGGCGGGGATCGCGGTCGGGGAGGCGCCCGCCGCCGCCCAATCCGGCCTCAGCCAGCAGGGGTTCGAGGCCTATCTGCCGCAGCTGCGCGCCGAGGCCGAGCGTGCCGGCATCCGCCGCGAGACGATCGAGCGCATCTTCCCGACGCTCGAATTTTCGGCGCGCACCATCCAGCTCGACCGCTCCCAGCCCGGCGGCACGCCCGGATCCAGCAACGCCGCCTCGTTCACGCCCTTCGCGCCGTTCCGCGCCCGCCATTTGAGCCAGGCACTGATCGACCGCGGCCGCGCCCGCTACGCCGCCAATCTCGGCCAGCTCAACCAGATCAGCCGCCGCTACGGCGTCCCCGCCTCGATCCTCGTCGCCATCTGGGGCAAGGAGACGGGCTACGGCTCGATCATGGGCAATTTCGACCTGCTCAACAGCCTCGCCAGCCTCGCCTACGAGGGCCGCCGCCGCCCGCTCTTCACCGGCGAGTTCATCGCCACCTTGCGCTTGGTCGAGCGCGGCTTCCCGCGCGAGGAATTGA
Organism: Allosphingosinicella sp.; assembly: GCA_035994965.1. Classification (GTDB taxonomy): domain Bacteria; phylum Pseudomonadota; class Alphaproteobacteria; order Sphingomonadales; family Sphingomonadaceae; genus Allosphingosinicella. The sequence continues at coordinate 9,337 of DASYKV010000017.1, read as the reverse complement.
AGGGCAGCTGGGCGGGCGCCGCCGGCCATCCGCAATTCCTGCCGTCGGTCTTCATCCGCCTCGCGGTCGACGGCGACGGCGACGGCCGCGCCGACATCTGGCGTTCTCATCTCGACGCTCTGGCCTCGATCGCCAATTATTTCCGAAGCGCCGGCTGGCGTCCCGGCCTGACCTGGGGGACGGCGGTGCGCGTGCCCGCCGGCTTCGACCGCGCCGCAATCGCCAATCGCCTCCGGGCGCCGCGCTGCGCCTCGGTCTTCGCCCGCCACAGCCGCTGGCTGACGGGGCGCGAGTGGCGCCGGCTCGGAATCGTCAATTCGCTGCCCGACGACGCCATGGCGACCCTGTTCGAGGCCGACGGGCCGGGCAACATTGCCTATCTGCTGACCCAGAATTACCGGGTCATCCTCGACTATAATTGCTCGAACTTCTACGCGCTGACCGTTGCGCTGCTTTCCGATTCGATCGCGCGCTGAGCCCCAGGGACCCCGTTTCGCTTATGATCCGCAAGACAGCCATTCTCCTCGCTTCGGCGGCCATTCTCTCCATCTCCGCGAGCGCCGCCGCGCCGCCCTTCGAGACCGCGGCGACCACCGCGATCATGATCGACCTGAGCTCGGGCGCGGTGCTCTATGCCAAGGATCCGGACCGGCGCATGCCGCCCGCCTCGATGGCCAAGATGATGGCGACCCATGTCGCCTTCGAGCTGATCAAGAACGGCCGGCTCAATCCCAACCAGATGTGCACGGTGCAGCCCGAGACCTGGCGGCGCTGGCACGGCCCGGCCGCGGGCTCGACCATGTTCCTGTCGCCGAACGAGCGGGTCAGCGTGCGCAACCTGCTCCACGGCATCGTCACCCTTTCGGGCAACGACGCCACCGTCGTCCTCGCCGAATGCATTTCCGGCAACGAGGCGGCCTTCGTCCAGCTGATGAACCGCCAGTCCCAGCAAATGGGCCTGCGCAATTCCCAATGGGGCAATCCGGTCGGCTGGCCCGACGGCGGCCGCACCTACACGACGGCGCGCGACCTCGCCATGCTCGCCGCCGCGACGATCCGCGACTATCCCCAGCTCTACCGCGAATATTACGGCGTCAGGGAGTTCACCTGGGGCCGCACGATGGGCGGCAACCAGCCGATCCGGCAGGACAATCGCAACCCGCTGCTCGGCCGGGTCGCCGGCGCCGACGGGCTCAAGACCGGCCATACCGAGGAGGCCGGCTACGGCTTCACCGGCTCGGCCGACCGGGGCGGGCGCCGCATCGTCATGGTCGTCGCCGGCCTGACCAGCTTCAACCAGCGCATCGAGGAATCGGTGCGCTTCATGGAATGGGGCTTCAGCGCCTGGCAATCGCGCCAATTGCTCGCCCAGGGCCAGCGGATCGGCGAGGCGCGGGTCCAGGGCGCCGGCGTTTCTTCCGTCGGGCTGGTCGCGCCGCGCGCCATCGCCGTCACTTTTCCTTCGGGACTCGGCCAGAACATCCGCGCCAGCATCGTCTATCAGGGTCCGGTCCGGGCGCCGATCGCCCAGGGCCAGCATATCGCCGACTTGGTCGTCCAGACCGGCGACGGCCCGGCCCAGACCTCGCCGCTCGTCGCCGAGACCGAGGTGACCCAATCCGGCTTCTTCGGCCGCATCTGGTACGGCCTCAAGAGCCTGTTCGGCGCGGCGTGACCGGCCGCTTCGTCACGCTCGAGGGCGGCGAGGGCGTCGGCAAGTCTACCCAGGCAAAGGCGCTGACCGCGGCGCTCGAAACACGCGGCTACCAGGTCGTCGCCACCCGCGAGCCCGGCGGCAGCCCGGGCGCCGAGGCGATCCGGACGCTGCTGCTCCACGACCAGCATTGGACGCCCGAAGCCGAAGCCCTGCTCTTCGCCGCCGCCCGCGCCGATCATGTCGCGCGGACCATCCGGCCGGCGCTGGACGCGGGCAAATGGGTCTTGTGCGACCGCTTCGTCGACAGCTCGATCGCCTATCAGGGTGGCGCCGGCGGCCTCGGCTTCGAGGCGGTGCGCGCGCTCCATCTTTTCGGCAGCCACGGCTTCCTGCCCGACCGCACGCTGCTGCTCGATCTGCCGGAAGGCGAGGCCGGCCGCCGCGCCAAGGGCCGCGACGTCGATGGCACCGACCTGATCGGCGGGCGCGGCGCCGATTATCATCGCGGCGTCGCCAGGGCCTTTCGCGCGCTCGCCGAGGCCGAGCCGGAGCGCTACCGGGTCGTGGACGCGGGCGGCGAGCCCGAGGCAGTCACGGCGAGGCTGCTGGCGGCCATCGAGGATCTGCTGTGAGAACCGCCCCCGCTCCGTTCGCCCTGAGCCTGTCGAAGGGCTTTTCTTCCTTCCCTTACCGGGAGGGGGAAGGGGAGGGCTTCGACAAGCTCGGCCCGAACGGGTTTTTCGCTCTTCTTGCGGGGCGAAACAGATGACCCCGCTCCACGGCCACGGCCCCGAGGTCGCCGCCTTCCGCGCCGCGCTCGACCAAAGCCGGCTGCACCATGCCTGGCTGCTCGCCGGCCCCGAGGGCGTCGGCAAGGCCCTGTTCGCCGACAAGGCCGCTCTGCTCATGCTGGCTTCGGGCGCGGGGCCGGCGGTGGAGGGGAGCGGGCTCGACGTTCCCGACGACCACCCGATGGCGCGCCTGGCCGCCGCCGGCAGCCATCCCGATCTGATGCGGCTGGAGCGGCTGACCAAAGAAAGCGGCACCGAGCTCGCCCGCTCGATCAGCGTCGATCAGGTCCGCGGCCTGCAGCGGCTGTTCGCGACCACCGCCTCGATGTCCCCGAGGCGCGCGGTGGTGATCGACGCGATCGACGATCTCGAGCGCAACGCCGCCAATGCCTTGCTCAAGAATCTCGAGGAGCCGCCGCCCGACACGCTCTTCCTCCTGGTCAGCCATTCGCCCGAGCGGCTGCTGCCGACGATCCGTTCGCGCTGCCGGCTGCTGAGGCTCGCGCCGCTCGGCGACGACGCCATGACGTCAGCGCTGCGCGGCGCGCTCCCCGATGCCGACGACGAGGAGATCGCCGCTTTGGTCGCGATCGGCGAGGGCGCGCCCGGCCGGGCCATCGCCTGGCGCGGGCTCGACATCGGCGCGCTCGACCGCGAGATGGACGCGCTCGTCCGGGAGGGCGACGCCACCAACCGCCGCCGCTCGGCGCTCGCCCAGAGCCTGGCGCTCAAATCCGCGCAGGGCCGTTACGAAGCCTTTCTCGCCCGCGCGCCCTCGCGCATCGCCGCCGCGGCGCGGGAGCGGGGAGGCGCAGCGCGCGCCGATGCGCTCAGGCTCTGGGAGCGCGCCACCGCGCTCGCCGGCAGCGCGCGGCGCCATTCGCTCGATCCGGCAAGCGTCGTCTTCGAGCTGGCGGGGATGCTGGCGGCGCTGGCGGCGGCAGCGGCGCGGGACGCGGCTTGAGCCCATTCGCATAGTCCTTTAGTCCGCCCGGAATGTCCGACCCCTTCTACATCACCACCGCCATCTCCTACCCGAACGGCCGCCCGCATATCGGCCATGCCTATGAGGCGGTCGCGACCGACGCGATCGCGCGCTTCCAGCGCCTCCAGGGCCGCGACGTCTTCTTCCTCACCGGCACCGACGAGCATGGCCTCAAAATGGCCCAGGCGGCGCGCGAGCGAGGCCTGGAGCCCGCCGTTTTCGCCGAGGAAATGTCGAACACGTTCAAGGCGATGGATGACGCTCTCAACATCTCATACGATCGCTTCATCCGCACCACCGAGCCCGCCCACCACAAGGCCAGCCAGGCGATCTGGCAGGCGATGGCGGAGCGGGGCGACCTCTATCTCGGCCGCTACGAAGGCTGGTATTCGGTCCGCGACGAAGCTTATTATGGCGAGGAGGAGCTTCACGAGGCCGACAGCGGCGAGAAGCTCTCGCCCCAGGGCACGCTCGTCGAATGGACGGTCGAGGAGAGCTGGTTCTTTCGCCTCTCGGCCTATCAGGACAAATTGCTCGCTTATTACGAAGCGCATCCCGACTTCATCCGCCCGGAAAGCCGCCGCAACGAGGTGCTGCGCTTCGTCGAGGGCGGGCTCACCGACCTTTCCATCTCGCGGTCGAGCTTCGATTGGGGGGTCAAGGTGCCGGGCAGCCCGGACCATGTCATGTATGTCTGGCTGGACGCGCTGACCAACTATTTGACCGGAGTCGGATATCCTGACGATACGGAGAGTTACGAGAAGTTTTGGCCAGCCGATCTGCACATCATCGGCAAAGATGTGGTGCGCTTCCATGCGGTTTACTGGCCTGCTTTCCTGATGTCGGCCGGGATCGCGCTGCCCAAGCGGGTGTTCGGCCACGGCCACCTGCTCCACCGCGGCGAGAAGATGTCGAAGTCGCTCGGCAACGTCGTCGATCCGCTCGACCTGATCCGCGCCTTCGGCGTCGACCAATTGCGCTATTTCCTGCTGCGCGAGGTCACCTTCGGCCAGGACGGCGGCTATACGAGCGAGGCGATCGTCACCAAGGTCAACGCAGATCTCGCCAACAGCTTCGGCAATCTCGCCCAGCGCACGCTCTCCTTCATCGCGAAGAATTGCGGCGGCGTGCCGCCGAGGGGAGGGAAGGGCGACCCCGCCGACGCGGCCTTGCTCGCTCTGGTCCGCGAGGCGGTGCGCCGCGACGTGCCCCGGCATTTCGAGGGCCTGGCGCTGTCCTCCGGCATCGAGGCCTGGCTTCGCGCCGTCTTCGCCTGCAACCAATATATCGACGCGCAGGCGCCCTGGGCGCTGCGCAAGACGGACCCCGAGCGAATGACCGCGGTCCTCGCCACGCTCTACGAGGCGATCGCCGATCTCGCCATCGCCATCCAGCCGATCATCCCCGGCTCGGCCGCCAGGCTTCTCGACGCGATGGGCGTGCCCGCCGACGAACGCGATTATGCCGCGCTCGACGACGAAGGGCGCCACGAACGGCTCGCCGCGTCGGGCTTCATTCTCGCCGCGCCGTCGCCGATCTTCCCCCGGCTGGAAGCGCCGGCGGAGGGCTGAGCCGCGTGCCGGGCCTGCCGGGGAGGAGTCATCCCGGCGAAGGCCGGGACCCATGAACACCGCGTCCGAAGGAAAGGCGGGACGCCCGCAACCGTTCTCCAGTCGCTTCGGTTCACGGGCCCTGGCCTTCGCCGGGGTGACTCGGGAGGAGCCCGTCGCCTTGTCCCCGCGTCAGGGATGACGCAGGGGTCGGCAATCGCTACATGCCCGGCCATGTTCATCGATAGTCACTGCCATCTCAACTACAAAGGCCTGGTCGACGACCAGGCCGGCGTGCTCGAACGCGCGCGGGCGGCCGGCGTCACGCAGATGCTCAACATCTCGACGCGCGCCTCCGAATGGGACGCGGTGATCGCAACGGCGGAGCGGGAAATTGACGTCATGGCGTCGGTCGGAGTCCATCCGCACGAGGCCGACGTCCATCCCGACGTTGAGACCCAGACCCTGGTCGACAAGGCCGCGCACCCAAAGGTGGTCGGCATCGGCGAGAGCGGGCTCGATTATTATTACGACCAAAGTGAGCGCGACCGGCAGCGGCAGAGCTTCCGCTCGCATATCGCCGCCGCGAGGCTGACGCAGCTGCCGCTCATCGTCCACACCCGCGATGCGGAGGAGGACACTTATGAGATTCTCGCCGAGGAGATGGGGAAGGGGCGCTACCCGGCGCTGATCCATTGCTTCACGGCGAGCCGGGAGTTTGCCGACAAGGTGCTGGCGCTCGGCCTCTACGTGTCGATCTCGGGCATCGTCACCTTCAAGAATGCGCGCGATCTCCAGGAGACGGCCAAGGCGATCCCGCTCGACCGGCTGCTGATCGAGACCGATTCGCCCTTCCTCGCGCCGGTGCCTCATCGCGGCCGGCCCTGCGAGCCCGCCTTCGTCGCCGACACCGCCCGCTTCCTCGCCGCCTTGCGGGGCGAGCCGGTCGAGACGCTTGCCGAGGCCACCAGCGCCAATTTCCGGCGGCTGTTCGCCAAGGCCGCTTCGTGAAGCTGCGCATCCTGGGCTGCGGCACCTCCTCGGGCGTGCCGCGGGTGGGCAACGATTGGGGGCAGTGCGACCGCAATGAGCCCAGGAACCGCCGCCGCCGCGCCTCGATCCTTGTCAGCTATGGCGAAACGCGGATCCTGGTCGACACCAGCCCGGACCTGCGCGAGCAATTGCTCGACGCCGACGTCTCGGACATCGAGGCGGTGATCTGGACACACGATCATGCCGATCATTGCCACGGCATCGATGATCTGAGGCAGCTCTATTTCTCGCGGCGGCGGCCGGTGGCCGGCTATGCGCGGCAGGAGACGCTCGATCTGCTCCATCGCCGCTTCGGCTATGCCTTCGAGGGGGTGGGGGGCTATCCCGCTCTGGTCGAGGCGAAGCTGCTTGGCGCCCATGTCAATCTCGGCGGAGTCTCGGTGCGCGCCGTCGATCAGCCCCATGGGCCGATCACCAGCGCCGGCCTGCGCTTCGACGCGGGCGGCGTCTCTATCGGCTATTCCACCGATTTCAACGATATGACGGACGACATGGCGGCGATGTTCGAAGGCATCGACCTGTGGATCGTCGATGCGCTGCGGCGCAAGCCGCATCCGACCCATCCGCACCTCGCCGGCACGCTGGCCTGGATCAAGGCGCTGGCGCCGAAGCGTGCGGTGCTGACCCATATGGACAACAGCATGGATTATGCGACGCTCGCCGCCGAGCTGCCCGACGGAGTCGAGCCGGGCTATGACGGGATGGAGATCCTGCCATGAGTGAGGGCGTGAGCGGCGGCGACCAAGCCCTTGCTTTCATTTATCTTCTTGGCTGCCTCATTCTGGTAATGAGCGGCTTCGCCGTGCGCCGCGCGCCGATCGGCAAGACGCTCAAGATGGCGCTCGCCTGGGTGCTGATCTTCGCCGCCGGCTTCGCGGCCTTCGCCTTGCGGAACGATTTCGCCTCGCTCGGCCGGCGGATCGCGGCGGCGGCCTGGGGCGGCGGCGCTCAGGAGAACACCCAGAGCGGCGAGCTTCGCATCGCTCTGGCCGATGACGGCCATTTCTGGGTCGACGGCGAGCTCAACGGCCAGAGCGTTCGCTTCCTCGTCGACAGCGGCGCCACCGTGACGACGATCGGCAGCGACACCGCCGCGCGCGCCGGAATCGCGCCGAACGGTCGCGCCAGCATGGTTTCCACCGCCAATGGCAACGTGCTCGTCGATCGCGGCCGCGCCGCCACGCTGACGCTCGGCCCGATCCGGCGCAGCGACATCGCCGTCCAGATCGCGCGCGGCGAGACCGTCAACGTCATCGGCATGAACCTGCTGTCGACCCTGTCGCGCTGGTCGGTCGAGAACGGGACCCTGGTGCTTAAGCCGTGAAGGGGAATGCGCTCCTTCGTCCCGATCTGTATTTTACATAATGTATATTATCGGACTTTTAGAGATGGGCCTCCGTCGTGGATAGCTTGCATAGTTCCGGCCTCCCCCGGCTGGTCGAGATCATGGCCCGGCTGCGCGATCCCGACACGGGCTGCGAATGGGACAAGGTCCAGACCTTCGCGACGATCGCGCCCTACACGATCGAGGAAGCCTATGAGGTCGACGACGCGATCCGGCGCGGCGACATGGCGGCGCTCAAGGACGAGCTCGGCGATCTCCAGCTCCAGATCGTCTATCACGCCCGAATGGCCGAAGAGATCGGTGCCTTCGTCCTCGATGACGTCATGGCGTCGATCTGCGACAAGATGGAGCGCCGCCATCCGCACATCTTCGGCGATGCCGCCGCCAGCCCGGGCTGGGAAGCGCTCAAGGCCGCCGAGCGCAGCGCCGATCCCGATCCGAGCGCCGTCGCCGGCGTCGCCCTCGCTTTGCCCGCCCTCAAGCGCGCCGAGAAGGTCCAGCGCCGCGCAGCGCGAGTCGGCTTCGACTGGCCCGATATCTCGGGGCCCAGGCAGAAGATCGACGAGGAACTGGGGGAGATCGAGCGCGCCGGATCCGACGACGAGCGCGCCCGCGAGCTGGGCGACCTGCTGTTCTCGGTCGTCAATTATGCCCGGCATCTCGACGTGAACCCCGAAACCGCGCTGCGCGAAGCCACGGCGCGGTTCGAAGCCCGCTTCCGCAAGGTGGAAGAGCTCGCCGACAAGCCTTTGAACGAAATGAATATCCACGAGCTGGAAATGCTCTGGCAGCGCGCCAAGACTTTGGTCTAGCGCCGCTGGAACCGCGCCCAGTCGCGGTCGGAAAGGCGCACCTCGAAAATCGTCTCGAGGTCCGTCGTCTGCTGCGCCACCACCTCGCCATGGGCATGGAGCCAGGCGATGGCCCCGCCGTCGCCCGCCGGGACGGCGATGCTCCGAATCTCCGAGCCCTTGCGCAACCGCAAAGCAGCGAGGTCGAGCAGGGCCTCCACCCCTTTCCCGCCCAGCGCGGAAAGGACCGCGACGTCCTCGCGCCGCGCCGCCTCCGCGCGGACCCGCGCCGCCTCCTCCTCGCCGAGCAGATCGACCTTGTTCCACGCCTCGATTCGAACCGCCTCGCCCGCCCCGATATCGGCGAGGACCTGCTCGACGTCGGCGCGCTGGGCGTCGCTGTCGGGATGGGAGATGTCGCGGACGTGGAGGATGAGGTCGGCCGAGACCACTTCCTCCAAGGTCGCCCGGAAGGCGGCGACGAGCTGGGTCGGCAGGTCCGAGATGAAGCCGACCGTATCGGACAGGATCGCCTTGTCGAAGCCCGGCAGCGAAATTTCGCGCATCGTCGGGTCCAGGGTGGCGAAGAGCAAATCCTCGGCAAGCACAGTGGCGTTGGTCAGCCGGTTGAACAGGGTCGACTTGCCGGCATTGGTGTAGCCGACAAGCGCGATCACCGGCCACGGCGCTTTCTGGCGCCGCGCGCGGTGCAGGGTGCGGGTGCGCGCGACCTGGTCGAGCTCCTTCTTGAGCTTCGCCATGCGGTCGCGGATCAGCCGGCGGTCGGCCTCGATCTGGGTCTCGCCGGGGCCGCCGAGGAAGCCGAAGCCGCCGCGCTGACGCTCGAGGTGGGTCCAGCTGCGCACCAGCCGCCCCGCCTGATAATCGAGATGGGCAAGCTCGACCTGCAGCCGTCCTTCCGCCGTCGCCGCCCGCTCCCCGAAGATTTCGAGGATCAGCCCGGTGCGGTCGATCACCTTGGCCTTGGTCGCGGTCTCCAGATTCTTCTGCTGGATCGGGCTGATCGCCGCGTCGACGATCAGCAGCTCCGCCTCGGCCAGCCGCAGCGCGTCCGCGATCTGCTCGACCTGGCCGCTGCCGAACAAGGTCGCCGGCTTGGGCTGGCGAACCCGGAAATGCAGCCTCTCCTCCACCGAGACTCCGA
>DASYKV010000016.1:0-111490 GCA_035994965.1 Allosphingosinicella sp. | reverse complement strand
ATGATACATGTCGAACTGCATCTGCCCGACGACCCGCCCGAAATCGGGAATGAAGCGGCCGAAAATGCCGGCCTCGTTCATCCAGCGCAGCACCGTTTCGGGGTCGCGCGGGCTCGTCAGCACGTCGAGGAACAGGGCATTGGCGCGGGGATCGGCGCGGACGGCGCCGTCGATCAGCTTGGCCGCGCCGGCCGCGGCGCGCATCGCCAGCGGGTGGATTTCGAGGCCGTAGCGATCGGCAAGCGCGAACATCTGGATGAGCCGCACCGGATCGGCGGCGAAGAAGGCGGCGGCCGCGTCCGGCACCGCCAGCCGGCCCCGATCGAGCAGGAAGCCGGCGAGCCTGCCCGGCCGGCGGCGAAAGGCGGGCAGGCCGATCCGGCGGCCGCGCCGGGCGAACTTCTCGTCGAGATGGGCGAGGAACACGCCGGTCAAGTCGCCGACCGCCTTCGCGGTCAGGAAATAATGCCGCATGAAACGTTCGACCGGCGATTTTCCGGGCCGGTCGGCATAGCTCATCCTGGCTGCGATCTCGCGCTGGTAATCGAAGGTCAGCCGGTCCTCGGCGCGGCCGGCGGCGATGTGCAGGTGGCAGCGCACCGCCCACAGGAAGCGCTCGGCGCGCTGGAACTGCCTGAGCTCCGCCGGCGAGAACAGGCCAACGTCGACCAATTCGGCGACCGAGCGCAGCCGGTAGGCATATTTGCCGATCCAGAAGAGCGCGTGGAGGTCGCGAAGCCCACCTTTGCCTTCTTTCACATTGGGCTCGACGACGTAGCGGCTGTCGCCCATGCGCTTGTGGCGCGCGTCGCGCTCGTCGAGCTTCTCCTTGACGAAGCCGGCGACCTTGCCCGCCACCACCTCCTTCCAGAAACGGCCGGCGACGAGATCGTGGAGCGCTTCGTCGCCCCAGATGTAGCGCGCCTCGAGGATCGCGGTGCGGACCGTCTGGTCGGCGGTGGCGGCGCGGATCACCTCGTCGGTGCTGCGGGTGGAATGGCCGACCTTGAGGCCCAGGTCCCACAGCAGATAGAGGATCGCCTCGACCACCGTCTCGGTCCAGCCGGTCGCCTTCCACGGCGTCACGAAGGCGATGTCGACGTCCGAATGGAGCGCCATCTCACCGCGCCCATACCCGCCCACCGCCATCAGCAGCAGCCGCTCCGAGGTGGTCGGATTGGCGAGCGGATGGAGGCGCGTGGTGACGAAATCGTAGGCGAGCCGAAGGATCTGGTCGGTCAGGAAGGCGTAAGCCGCCGCCGCCTCGGTCCCCGCATAAGGCCGTTCCTCGAGCCGCCGCCCGATCTCGGTCCGCCCATCCGCCAGCGCCTGCTTGAGGATCGCCGTCGCCGCTGTGCGATCGGCCTCGTCGAGCCGGGCGGCCAGCGCGCGCCGGTCGACGATGTCGCGCTGGCTTGGGACAGGCTGGAGGCGCGCGCTCATTTGCCCTGCTCGGCCTGCAGTCGCTTCAGAGCGTAGACCAGCTCCAGCGCCTCGCGCGGCGCCAGGGTGTCGGGCTCGATTTCGGCAAGCGCCGCATGGACCGGGTCGGGCGCCGCTTCCTCGCGCGGGACGGCGGCGAAGAGCGGAAGATCGTCCAGCCCGGCGGCGATGCCGCCGGTCGCGGCGCGCCCCTCCTCCAATTTGGCGAGCACCGATTTGGCGCGGGCCAGCACCGGCGGCGGCAGGCCGGCGAGCTTGGCCACCGCGATTCCGTAGCTTCGGTCGGCGGGGCCGTCGGCAAGCTCGTGGAGCAGGACGAGATCGCCCTTCCATTCGCGCGCGCGGACATTGTGGAGAGAGAGAGCGTCGAGCCGCTCCGCAAGCCGGGTCAGCTCGTGATAATGGGTGGCGAACAGGCAGCGGCACTGGCTGCGGTCGTGGATCGCCTCGACCACCGCCCAAGCGATGGCGAGGCCGTCATAGGTCGAGGTGCCGCGCCCGACCTCGTCGAGGATGACGAAGCTCCGCGCCGTCGCCTGGGCGAGGATCGCCGCGGTCTCGACCATCTCGACCATGAAGGTAGAGCGGCCGCGGGCGAGGTTGTCCGAGGCGCCGACGCGGCTGAACAGGCGGTCGACCAGGCCGAGAGTCGCGCTGGTGGCGGGCACGTAGGAGCCGGCCTGGGCGAGCAGGATGATCAGGGCATTCTGCCTGAGGAAGGTCGACTTGCCGCCCATATTGGGGCCGGTGACCAGCCAAAGCCGCGACTCCTCGGAGAGCTTGCAGTCGTTGGCCACGAAACGCGCGCCGCCGGCCCTCAGGGCCTCCTCGACGACCGGGTGGCGGCCCGCCTCGACCTCGAAGCAGCCATGATCCTCGAAGCGCGGCCGGCACCAGCCGCCCTCGGCGGCCCGCTCGGCGAGCGCGGCGGCGACGTCGAGCCGGGCCAAAGCATCGGCCGCGGCGGCGATCGCCTCGGCTCGGGCCAAAGCCCCGGCCACCAAAGCCTCGAAATGCTCCGCCTCGGCGGCCAGAGCTCGATTGCCCGCCTCGCCGACCCTGAGCGCCTGCTCGTGCAGATCGGCCGCGTTGAAGCGGACGACGCCGGCCAGGGTCTGGCGGTGGGTGAAGCCCGAATCGGCGGCCATCAGCCGGTCGGCATTCCTGGCCGGCACCTCGATATGGAAGCCGAGTACGTTGTTGTGGCGGATCTTCAACGTGGCGATGCCGGTCTGGGTCCGGTAGCGCGCCTCCAGGCCCGCAATCGCCCGCCGGCCCTCGCCGCCGGTGGCGCGCAGAGCGTCGAGGGCGGCGTCATAGCCTTCGGCGATATAGCCGCCCTGCGCGGTATCGATCGGCGGCGTCGGCACCAGGGCGCGCGAGAGCAGGTCGATCAGGGCACCATGGCCGATCAAAGCGGGCAGCAAATCGGCGAGCAGGGCCGGCGGCGCCTCGGTCCGCGCCAGCCGGTCGTGGAGCCGCCGCGCCTCGTCGAGGCCGTCGCGGAGCTGGCCGAGGTCGCGCGGGCTGCCGCGCGCCGCGACCAGGCGGCCGAGCGCTCGGCCCACGTCTGGCAAAGCGCGCAATTGCCGGCGTAGCCAGTCGCGCAAGCCGGCATCGCCTTCGAACAAGGCGACGAGGTCGAGCCGTGCCTCGATCCGGGGGCGGTCGAGCAAAGGCGCGCCGAGATCGGCAGCGAGCAGGCGGGCGCCGGCGCCGGTGACGCTTCGGTCGACCGAGGCGAGCAGGCTGCCGGCGCGGGTGCCCGAGGCCGAGACGGTCAATTCCAGGCTCTCACGCGTCGCCGCGTCGATCATCATATGGTCGCCCGAGGACAAGCCGACCGGCGGGCGCAGGAAGGGCAGCGAATCGCGCGCCACCTCGTCGAGATAAGAGAGCAGGCCGCCGGCGGCGCACAGAGCGGCGCGGTCGAACTGGCCGAAGCCGTCGAGCGTGGCGACCTCGAACCTTTCCTTGAGCCGCCGCTCGGCCTGGAGGCTGTCGAAGCCCGACGTCCAGGTTTCGGCGCCGTCGAGCGGCTCGTTGGCGATCGTCTCTGCCGCGCTGAGCCGCGCCAGCTCGGCATCGAGCGCGCCGGCCGGCACCGAGGCGAGCTCGAACCGCCCGGTCGAGACATCGGCGGCGGCGATGCCGTAAAGCGCGCCGACCTTGGCCACCGCGACCAGCCAGTTGGCGCTGCGCGAATCGAGCAGCGCCTCCTCGGTCAGCGTGCCGGCGGTCACCACCCGGACGATGGCGCGATTGACCACCGATTTGGCGCCGCGCTTCCTGGCCTCCACCGGGCTTTCAACCTGCTCGGCGATGGCGACGCGGTGACCGGCCCGGATCAGCCGGGCGAGATAGGCCTCGGCGGCGTGTATGGGCACGCCGCACATCGGGATGGGCTGGCCGTCATGCTCGCCGCGCGCGGTCAAGGCGATGTCGAGATCGGCGGCCGCGACCTTGGCGTCGTCGAAGAACAATTCGAAGAAGTCTCCCATCCGGTAGAAGAGCAAGGAGCCTTCGGCCTGCGCCTTCAGCGCCAGATATTGCGCCATCATCGGCGTCGGCGCCGTCTCGGATTTGGTCTGCGTGGCCACACCGGCACGTTAAGGCTTTGACTTGCCCCCGTCACCTCTGAAGCCCTAAGCGTAAGCCCAATTCAGGGAGACCGGATGTGAGCGAGGGCAGCAACGTCAAATTCTCGGAGGCCGAGGCGCTCGAATTCCATTCGATGGGTCGGCCGGGCAAGATCGAGATCATCGCGTCCAAGCCGATGGCGACCCAGCGCGACCTCAGCCTCGCTTATTCGCCCGGAGTCGCCGTGCCGGTCCGCGCGATCGCCGAAAATCCCGAGCTTGCCTACGATTACACCGCCAAGGGCAATCTCGTCGCGGTCATCTCCAACGGCACCGCCATCCTCGGCCTCGGCAATCTCGGCGCGCTCGCCGCCAAGCCGGTGATGGAAGGCAAGGCGGTGCTCTTCAAGCGCTTCGCCGACGTCGATTCGATCGACATCGAGCTCGATACCGAGGATCCCGACAAGTTCATCGAGGCGGTCGCCTTGATGGAGCCGAGCTTCGGCGGCATCAACCTCGAGGACATCGCCGCGCCCGAATGCTTCATCATCGAGCAGGCTTTGCGCGAGCGCATGAACATCCCGATCATGCACGACGACCAGCACGGCACCGCGATCATCTCGGCGGCCGGCCTGATCAACGCCTGCCACCTGACGGGGCGCAGGATGAAGGACATCAAGGTGGTCGTGAACGGCGCCGGTGCCGCCGCCATCGCCTGCACCGAATTGATCAAGGCGATGGGCGTGCCCCACGACAACGTCATCCTGTGCGACCGCAAGGGCGTGATCTACCAGGGCCGCGAGGGGCTCGACCAGTGGAAGTCCGCCCATGCCGCCAAGACCGAGACGCGAACGCTCGAAGAGGCGCTGAAGGGCGCCGACGTCTTCCTCGGCCTCTCCGCCGCGGGCGCGCTCAAGCCCGAAATGGTGATGGAGATGGCGAAACGGCCGATCATCTTCGCAATGGCCAATCCCGACCCGGAGATCACCCCGCCCGACGCCAAGGCGGCGCGGCCCGACGCCATCGTCGCGACCGGACGCTCGGACTATCCCAACCAGGTCAACAACGTGCTCGGCTTCCCCTTCATCTTTCGCGGCGCGCTCGACGTGCGGGCGACGACGATCAACAACGAGATGAAGATCGCCGCAGCGAACGCGCTCGCCGAACTTGCACGACAACAGGTGCCCGAAGAGGTGGCGGCGGCCTATGGCGGGCGGGCGCACAGCTTCGGCCCCGATTATATCATCCCGGCGCCCTTCGATCCGCGGCTGATGGAGATCGTCCCGTCCGCGGTCGCCCAGGCGGCGATGGATTCGGGCGTGGCGCGCAAGCCGATCGCGGACATGGATGCCTATCGCACGCAGCTGCGCTCGCGGCTCAATCCGACCACCTCGGTCCTCACCCTCGCCTACGAGGCGGCGCGGGCCAATCCCCGGCGCGTCCTGTTCGCGGAAGGGGAGGAGGATGTCGTGCTGCGCGCCGCCATCGCCTTCCGCGACGGCGGCTACGGCATTCCGGTGCTGGTCGGCCGCGACGACGTCTACGACCGGCTGAAGGCGCTCGGCGTCGAGGATCCGCAAAGCTTCGAGGTCCATAACAGCCGCAACCATCCGCGCACCGCCGAAATGGCCGATTTCCTGTACCAGCGCCTGCAGCGGCGCGGCTACATGCACCGCGAGCTCGAGCGCACCGTCAACCAGGACCGCAACATCTTCGCCGCCTTGCTGCTCGCCATGGGCGAGGCCGACGTGATGATCACCGGCATCACCAGGCCCTATGCGCAAAGCTACCGCCAGATCCGCCGCGTGCTCGATCCGCAGGCCGGCGTCACTCCGTTCGGAATCCACCTGATGGTCGGCCAGTCGCACACCGTGTTCATCGCCGACACCACGGTGACCGAGCGGCCGACCGGCGAGCAGCTCGCCGAGATCGCCATCCAGACCGCGCAGGTCGCGCGGCGCATGGGCCACGATCCGCGCGTGGCCTTCCTCTCTTATTCCAATTTCGGCAATCCCGAGGGCAGCTTCCTCGAGCGGATCCGCGACGCGGTGAAGATCATGGACAAGCGCGACGACGTCGACTTCGAATATGAAGGCGAGATGTCGCCCGACACCGCGCTCGATCCGGACCTTCAGAAGCTCTATCCGTTCATGCGGCTGACCGGTCCCGCCAACGTGCTGATCATGCCCGGCCTGCAGACCGCCAACATCTCGGCCAAATTGCTGCGCGAGCTTGGCGGCGACGCGGTGATCGGGCCGATGCTGGTCGGCATGGAGAAGCAGGTCCAGATCGCGGCGATGAGCGCGACCGCGTCCGACCTGGTGACGCTCGCCGTCCTCGCGGCGGGGCGGATCGTCCGCTAGCGCGCCTGGTCCCCGGCTTTCGCCGGGGAACGGTCAGTTCGGATTGTCGGCGGTCGGGGCGCTCTGGCCGCGCTGGCCGACGGCGCCGATATTGCCGAACAGCTCCTGGAGCAGGCTGCGGTCGCGGCCCAAGGTCGGCGTCCGCCGGTTGTCGGGATCGATGTTGACCGCGAGCTCGACGCCGGTGCGTTGCACCGATTCGACATTGCCGGCGGCGTCGAAATGGACTCGCAGCACGGTTTGCGCGCTCGGTCGCGGGGTGGTGAAGGCCGCCTGCCTGGTGTCGCGCGAGACATAATACCAGTCGCTCTGCGCCTGGTCGAACTGGCCGACGAAGCTCGGCCGGCCGAGCGTGCCGGTAACCGAATCCTTATTGTCGATGCCGGGCTGGATCGCGGCGATCAGAGGCTCGTCGACCAGATAGCCCTGATGGTCGCGGATCGAGGAGCAGCCGGCGCTGAGCGCGGCACCCAAGACGAGCGCGGCGAATGCGGGCAGCGCGCGCGATCCGGAGATGAAGGTCATTGGCTCGAGACTCCTGAACGTCGGGCGACCCCATAGAGCCGTGGCGCCGGACTTGACTAGCCCCCCCAATATGAACATCGGCTAACCGGCGCAAGCGGCGCGATAATCCGGATAGCCCTTTGTCCCTGCTCAAATCCATCTTCGGCGAGGCGAAGCAGCGCGCGCCGCTGGAGCCGCTCTACCGCGCGATCGTCGCGCGCGGCCGCGACCCGGCCTGGTATCGCGACGGCAAGGTGCCAGACACGATCGACGGCCGCTTCGACATGATCGCCGCGATCCTCGCTCTGGTCCTGCTCCGCCTCGATGCGGAAGGCGAGGCCGGGCGCGACCCGTCGGTCCTGCTCACCGAGATCTTCATCGACGACATGGACGGCACTTTGCGCCAGATCGGCATTGGCGATTATGTCGTCGGCAAGCATGTCGGGCGAATGATGAGCGCATTGGGCGGCCGCCTCGCCGCCTTCCGCGCCGCGCGGGAGCAGGGCTCGTTCGGGGAAGCGGCCCGGCGTAATATCTTCCACGACGCGCCGCCGTCGGAGGCGGCGGTGGCCATGGTCGCGGCGGAGCTCGAGCGATTCGCGGCGGGCCTGGACGGGACCGGCCTGCAGGACCTGCTCGCCGGCACGCTGCCATGACCATGCCGGAATTCAGCCGCGCCGTGCGCATCGACACGATCGGCGAGCAGAAGCGGCCGATGACCATCGCGGCCGACGAAGGGGAGCGCGTCGCGCTTGCCCGGCGCTTCGGCCTGCTCGCGATAGCTAGGCTCGAGGCAGCGCTGACGCTGAGCCGGCGGGGCGAGGAGATCATTGTGGAAGGTGTGCTCGCCGCGTCGGTCACCCAGGCCTGCGTCGCCACCGCCGAGCCAGTCGCGGCCGGGATCGAGGCGCCCTTCGAGATCCTGTTCCGCCCGCAGCCCGATGCGGCGGCCGCGGACGACGAGGTGGAATTGAGCGAAAGCGAGATGGACGTCGTCTTCCACGACGGCGCCGAAATCGACCTGGGCGAGGCGGTCGCCGAGACGCTGGCGCTCGCGCTGGACCCCTATCCCCGCGCCCCCGATGCCGACGAGGCGCTCAAGGCGGCCGGGGTCAAGAACGAGGCGGAGGCGGGGCCGTTCGGCGCGCTCGCCGGGCTCAGGGATAAATTGAAAGGCGAATAGCCGCCGAATGGGGACAGTTGCTTTTCCGCACCGCCTTTCCGGATTTCCACAGCCGTGCGGAAAAGCAACTGTCCCCGGTCCCGCTCAAAACGGAACGTCGTCGTCCAGGTCGGTGTCGAAGGCGGGCTGCGGCTTGGGCTGCTGGCGCGGGGCACCGCCGCCGAAATCGCCACCCCCGGCATCGCCATAATCGTCGCCGCCGCCGCCATAGCCGCTCCCGCCGCCCGAGCCGCGGCTGTCGAGCAGCACCAGCTCGCCCCGGAAGCGCTGCAGCACCACCTCGGTCGAATAGCGGTCGGCGCCCGACTGGTCGGTCCATTTGCGGGTCTGGATCTGCCCTTCGAGGTAAACCTTGGAGCCCTTCTTCAGATAGGATTTGGCGACCCGGCCGAGATTCTCGTTGAAGATGACGACGCGGTGCCACTCGGTCCGCTCCTGCTTGTTGCCGTCGCGGTCCTTCCAGCTTTCCGACGTGGCGACGCGCATATTCACCACCTCTCCGCCATTGTTGAGGCTGCGGATCTCCGGGTCGTCGCCCAGATTGCCGACCAGGATCACCTTGTTCACGCCCGCCATCTTGTCCTCCGAAGAATCGAGTCTCGGGCAATAGGCCAAGCCGGCCCGCCAGCCAAGCTAGGCCCGGATTCGGCTGATTTGAATCTCACGACCGTTCGGGCTGAGCTTGTCGAAGCCCTCCTTTCTTCTTCAGCAAGAAGAAAGGCCCTTCGACAGGCTCAGGGCGAACGTGGTGTGCTTCACCGCTGCCGGATCAAATTCTAGGCCGGCGCGGGAGCCTTGCGATTGGTCCACAGGAAGCCGGCGACGAGCAAGAGGATCGTCACGCCCTGCGCGGCCAGCGTTTCCACCGTCGGATAGACGCCGAGCAAGGGGCTTCGCGGGAAGCCGGCGAGCGGGTGGACGCCGAGCATTCCGGCCTCCTGCAGCGCCGCCACGCCCTTGCCGGCGAGGACGACGGCAAGGACCGCGATCAGGGCCGAGGAATATTGGAAGAACTTGCCGATCGGCAGCCGCGCCGACAGCCGCAGCATCGCCCAGGCGATCAGCGCGAGCAGCGCCACGCCGACCGCGATGCCGCCGATGAGCGCGCCGCCATTGCCCTCGCCGCCCATCGCGGCGAAGAAGATGATCGTCTCGAACACCTCGCGATAGACGGCGATGAAGGCGAGGAAGAACAGGAACCAGGCCGAGCCCTTGGTCAGCGCCTTGCCGAGCTTGTCGCGGACATAGGCCTGCCAGGCGCCGGCCTGCGCCTTGCCGTGCATCCACACGCCGACGAAGAGCAGGATGAAGGCGGCGAGCAGCGAGCCGAAGCCTTCGGTCAGCTCGCGGCTGGCGCCGCTGATGGTGATGAACTCGTTCGCCGCCCACCAGGTCGCGACGCCGGCGACGAGCGCGCCGATCCAGCCGATATGCACCCAGCGCAGCATGTCGCGGCGCTCGGCTTTCCTGAGGAAGCCGATCATCGCGACCACGATCAGCAAGGCCTCCAGCCCCTCGCGAAGCAGGATGGCGAGCGCTCCGAGGAAGGTCGAGGCGCCGCTGCCCGCTTCCGGCGCGAGCGCCGCCTCGGCGCGGGTGAACAGGGCCTGGATCCGCTCCGCCTCGGCGGCAACCTCCTCGGCCGGCGCGCCGCGCGATATGGCCGCGCGCAGCCGCCCCATCGCCGCTTCCACCTCGGCGACGAGGCCGCCATCGCGCGCGTTCAGAACCGCCTCGACCGGCTCGAAGCCGTCGAGATAGGCGGCCAGAGCGAGCTCGCTCGCGCGCGCCCGATCGCCGCCGCGATAGGCCGCCATGCTCTGCCGCAGCAATTCATGCGCGACCGCCAGCGCCTGCGATCCCTGGGGCGCAGCCAGGGCCTCGGGATGGGTGCGCAGATAGGCGGTGAGGGCAGCCGCCCGTTGCTCGCCGATCTCGCCCGCCAGCGCCGCCGGCGTGATCGAGACCAGCCGTTCGAGATCGGGGATGCGGGCGCGCAAGGCCGGATCGGCGCGCCAATCGGCCTCGCCGGCGCGGACGAGCGCCTCTGGATAAGCGCGCGTGCCCGCGTAGAAAGCGAGCGCCCAGCGGTCCTCGGGCGGCAGGCTGGCGAAGCTCGTCATCGCCGTGCCTTCGAGGCCCTGGCCGATCACCTGGTAGAGGCCGAACAGGCTGCGCTCGCGGGCGCGGGCGCGGTCGGCGAAGGCGATGGGCGGCGGATCGAGTTGCCGCGCCATCGCGGTGTCGGCGCGGCCGGTGGCGCCGTGGCAGGCGGCGCAGTTCTCCGCATAGAGGCGGGCGCCGCGGGCGAGGTCGGGCGCTGTGCCGGGCGCGAGCGGCACCGGATAAGCGGCGAGCAGCCTTTGCCCCAAGCCTCGGGCCATCCGGTCGACGTCGTCGGGCGCGGCCCTGCGCGCGACCGCGGCCTCGAGCGCGCGAGCCTCGGCGACCAGCGCCGCCTTCGCCCGGTGCGCGGGCAGCGCGCCCAGCCGCTGCGTCACCGAAGCCGAGAATTCGCGCATCTCGGCATATTCGCTGGGCGAAACGACCCGCCCGTCGGCGACGGCGCCGCGATAATCCACCGCGACATAATCGAGCAGCCGCCACGCCGTTTGAACCGCCGCATCGTCCGCCCGCGCGGCGGTGGGCAAAGCGAACAAGGTGAGGAGAAGGAGCGGCAGGAAGGCCCGCTTGAGGCTGGACAGGACGACGAGCATGTTCCCCCGCGGGCAAAGAGGGGTCGGCCTAGCCGTGTTGCGACTGATTATCAATAGCGCGGTCAGCCCGCCGCGGCGATGTCCGTGAGTGGGGCGGTGACGGTGCGGCGGCCGCGCTCGGCCGCAAGCCGCGGCCCCGCGGTCGCGACCACGCATTGGCAGCGGCCCCGCGCCTTGGCCTGGTAAAGCGCTGCGTCGGCCGCGTCGATCAGGCTGGCAAAGGCGGTGCCATGCTCTGCGCTGAGCGCGATGCCGACGCTGACGCCGATATCGACGCCCTCGTCGCCGAACAGGAAGGGCGTGCCGGCGAGCGCCTGTATCGCCTCTTCGCCGAGCGCCCGCGCCCGCGCGGGCCCGTCGCCGCGGGTGACGATCAGGAATTCGTCGCCGCCGATCCGGGCGACGATATCCTCCGCCTCCACGACCCCCTGCAGGCGGATGGCGACCTCGACCAGAAGCCGGTCGCCGGCGCTGTGGCCGAGCGTGTCGTTGACCCGCTTGAAGCCGTCGAGATCGAGGAAGAGATAGGCGACGTCCTCGCCCCCGCCCGAGGCGGCGCGGCGGTCGAGCGCGGTGGCGAGGCCGGCGCGGTTGACGAGCCCGGTGAGATTGTCGTGGCGGACCCGGTAGTCCTTCTCGAGCTCGGCCTCCATGCGGTCGAGCAGCATGCGGTTGAGCTTGAACGCGGCGGCGCTCATCGCGAAGAGGTAGAACGGAATCTGGACGGCGGTCACCATCAGGATCGGCTCGCCGGAGAGGATTCCGCCGGCGGCGCAGGGGCCGAGGCTGAGCACGATCATCACCGCGGCGAGGCGCGGCGCCGCGAAATTGCGGAAGCAGATGCCGCCGACCATTCCCGCGGCGGAGAGGAAGGCGAGCGTCGCGGCGACCCAGTCGCCCGCGAGCACGCAGATCAGGCCGCCGAAGCCGACGCTCGCGCCCCACAGGCAGGCGAGCAGGACGTAGAGGTCGCTCGGGCCCCTTCTCCCTCGCGCGATCGCGCGGCGGCCGGCGATGAGGACCGGCGCGCGAACGAGCGCGAGCATTATCTCGAAGCAGGCCCAGAAGATGAAGAGCGGCGTCGGATGGCGCGTGGCGATCACCAGCGCGACGAGCAGGGTGTTGATCACGCCGCCCAGAAAGATGGGCAGCGTCCCGTAGAGGCTGCTGAACAGCTGCATGCGGATCGAATCGGGCAGGTTCTCCCTACCCGGATCGACCAGCCATGACGTCAGACTTCGTTGCGGCAACCATGTGCCGCTGACCGGATAAGCCACTCTTCACTTCCCCATGAAGGCGAGCTTCGGCCTCTAGCGGGAAGGTGTTAAGTTTCTGAAAACGCGCTGTTCCGGACGCGAAACGTCAGATCGCCGGATAGCGCAGCCGCCCCAGGAAGCGGCTCATCGAGAAAGACGGCGTGCCACCCTTCCAGCGCGCCTTGGCCTTTTCGAAGCGCATGACGTCGTCGATCCGGCGATCGAGGAAGGCGCGGGTCTCGGCCATGTCCTCGCTGGCGTCGTCGAGGAAGACGAGGCTGGTCGAGCCGTAGACGCCGATCAGGATCGCGCGCTTGGAATAATGGTTGAAATCGCTGGCCGTGTCGCCGGCCAGCCGCCAGATCCGGTCGGCGCTGCGCCAGGCCAGGCGTGCGCCGGTGAGCGCGTTGCCGGGCAAGGCAAGCAAAGCGAGGCCGCGGCGCAGCGCCTCGCGATGGGGCGCCAGCCTCTGGAAGCGGAAGAGGAGCAGGGCCCTGATCCGGTCGCGTATCTTCATCGCCGCGACCTTTTCGGGCGGGAAGGCCTCGAGCATCGCCCTGTCGATCCAGTCGAACCAGCAATCGACCATCTGCGCCGCGCCGTCCGGAAAGACGAGCCTGGCGCGGCCGGCGGGAATGCCGAGCTCCCCGGCGGCGAGCGCCAGCGCCGCCTCGCCCCAGCCGTCGAACCCGGCATGGGCCGGGATCAGCGGCGCGAGCGCGTCGCGCAGCTCGTCGAGGTTCATGTCGAGCGGCTCGGTCACGCCGCCTCAATGAGCCGCGGCCCCGCCGGTTGCAAGCTTTCGGTCGGGCAGGCGGATCAGCACCAAGGCGGCGCAGACGAGCAAGGCGCCGAAGCCGTCGGCGGCCGACAGGCGCTCGCCATAGGCCGCCCAGCCGATCGCCGCCGACGCGATCGGCTGGGTCAGGAAGCACAGGCCGACCAGCACCGGCGAGAGATGGCCCATGGCGTAGACGAGCAGGCCCTGGCCGACGAGCTGGCTCGAAATGGAGAGGAGGACGATCGGGGTCCAATCGGCCGGCATGACCGATTCGCCGAGCGCCAGCGCGAACAGCAGCAAAGGCAGAGCGCCGGATATGGTGGCGATGGCGAGCACCGGCCAGGGCTTCATGGTCCGCCGCGCCCGATCCACCGCGACCAGGTAGAAAGTGTAGAAGAGGCCGGCGAGAAGGGCGAGCAGATCGCCGGCGAAATGTTCGTGCGAGAGCTCGTAGCTGCTGCCGAGCAGGAGCATGGTCCCTCCGGCGGCGAGCAGCAGCGCCAGGCCCTGCGGCGCGCGCGGCAGCCGGCGCAGCAGGATGAAGCCGTAAATCGCGAACAGGAAGCTTGCGAAATTGCCGAACAAGGTGGCGTTGGCGAGCTTGGTGATGAGGATGCCCGCGTGCCATGCGGCGAGATCGGCGGCGAAGAACAGGCCACCGGCGGCGACGGCGGCGACGATCGCCCAGCGGGGAAGGGGCTCGCCCCTGCTTTGCCGGATCGCGAGGAAGGCCAGAAAGGGGACGGCCAGCGCCAGGCGCCAGAATCCCGCCGCCACCGGCCCGATATGCGACACGTCCTGAGCAAGACGGACCATCCAGGGCCCCGCCGCGAGGAACAGATTTGCCAATATCAAGGCAGGGAATGCAAAGCGGGGCGGAGGGTTGTGCATTTCAATTTGCAACCCTTATATCCCTCGCAACCGCAGCATTTCCACAAAGGTGTTTGCAATGCCCTCCCTGTTCGACCCGATCAAGCTCGGCGCCATCGAGGCGCCCAATCGCGTGCTGATGGCGCCGCTCACCCGCGGCCGCGCCACGCGCGAGCACGTGCCGACCGAATTGATGCAGACCTATTACGCCCAGCGCGCCGCCGCCGGCCTGATCCTCAGCGAAGCCACCGGGATCAGCCGCCAGGGCCTCGGCTGGCCTTATGCGCCGGGCCTGTGGACGCCCGAGCAGGTCGAGGGCTGGAAGCCGGTCACGGCGGCGGTGCGCGAGGCGGGCGGGCGGATCTTCGCCCAGCTCTGGCATATGGGCCGGCTCGTCCATCCGAGCTTCCTCGACGGCGCCCCGCCGGTCTCGGCCTCGGCGACGACTGCGCCCTACAAGGCGCATACCTATGACGGCCGCCAGCCTTATGACGAGGCCCGCGCGCTTCGGCTCGACGAAATCCCCGATCTGGTCGGCGACTATGCCGATGCCGCCGGCAATGCGATCCGGGCCGGCTTCGACGGCGTCCAGATCCACGGCGCCAATGGCTATCTGATCGACCAGTTCCTGCGCGACGGGACGAACCTGCGCGACGACGATTATGGCGGCTCCGTCGAGAACCGGGTCCGCCTGCTCCGCCAGGTGACGCAGGCCGTCGCCGACGCGGTCGGCGCGGACCGGACCGCGGTGCGGCTCTCGCCCAACGGCGATTCGCAGGGCGCGAACGACAGCGACCCGTTCAAGCTGTTCCCGGCCGCCGCCGCCGCGCTTTCGGAGATCGGTATCGCCTTCCTCGAGCTGCGCGAGCCGTCGCCCGACGGCACGTTCGGCAAGGCCGAGGTGGCGCCGGTCCATCCGCACATCCGCAAGGCGTTCAAGGGCCCGCTGGTGCTCAATTCGGATTACGATCTGGCCCGCGCCCAAGCCGCGCTCGACGTCGGCGAGGCCGACGCCATCACCTTCGGCCGCACCTTCCTCGCCAATCCCGACCTGGTCGCGCGGCTCAAGGCCGGCGCGCCGCTGAACCCTGACGACATGGCGACTTGGTACAGCCAGGGGCCGCAGGGTTATGTCGACTATCCGGCGATGGCGGCGGCGGACGCCTAGCCGCCGAAGCGCTCTCTCAGCGCCAGCATCGCCAGCGCCGCCTTCGCCGCCTCGCCGCCTTTGTCCTTGTCTTGCGGATCGGCGCGGGCGAGGGCTTGGGCTTCGTTCTCCACGGTGAGGATGCCGTTGCCGATGGCGAGGCCGTCGAGGGTCAGCGCCATCAAGGCGCGGGCGCTCTCGCCGGCGACGATCTCGAAATGCCAGGTCTCGCCGCGGATCACCACGCCCAAGGCGACGAAGCCGTCATAGGCGCCGCTCTCCGCCGCCAGAGCGATCGCGCCGGGCACTTCGAGCGCGCCGGGGACGGTGATCGTCTCGTGGGCATGGCCCGCCGCCTCGATCGCGGCGCGGGCGCCTTCGAGCAGCAGGTCGTTCAAATGGGCGTAGAAGCGCGCCTCGACGATCAGGATCTTCGCCATGTCAGGCTCCCGCCGCCGCGAGGATCGGCCGCTCGCCGACGATGGCGAGGCCGTAGCCGCCCAAGGCGACCGGCGTGTGGTGGCTGTTGGTGAGCAGGACCATGTCGTGCACGCCGAGCTCGGCGAGGATCTGGGCGCCGACGCCATAATCCCGGAGCTGCTCCGAATCGGCCGGAGAGGCCGCGCCGGCGCGGACCTTGAGCGCCTGCGACAAGGCGTCCGGCATCGGCCGGTTGATCACCACGATCACGCCGGTGCCCTCGGCCGCGATCGCCTTCATCGCGCCTTCGAGCAGGCCGCCGCGCCGGCCCTCCTCGGCGAAGGCGTCGGAGAGGATGGACAGGCCGTGCATGCGGACCAGGGTCGGCTTGCCGGGATCGACCCGGCCCTTGACCAGGGCGATCTGCTCCATGCCCGAGGCCTTGTTGAGGAAGGTCCGCGCGGTCCAGGTGCCGCCCCAGCGGCTTTCGAACTGGGCCTCGGCAGTCTGCTCGACGATGCGGTCCTTGCGCAGCCGATAGGCGATGAGATCGCGGATCGTGCCGATTCTGAGGCTGTGGAGCTGGGCGAAAGCGAACAGGTCGTCCATCCGCGCCATCGAGCCGTCGTCGGACATGATCTCGCAGATCACGCCGGATGGGTTGAGCCCGGCCAGCCGGGCGACGTCGACCGCCGCCTCGGTATGGCCGGCGCGGACCAGCACGCCGCCCTCGCGGGCGATGAGCGGGAAGACATGGCCCGGCGAGACGATATGCTCGGGGCCCTGCGAGGCGTCGATCGCGACCGAGATGGTGCGGGCGCGGTCGGCGGCGGAGATTCCGGTGGTGACTCCGTCGCGCGCCTCGATCGAGGCGGTGAAGGCGGTGCCGAGCCGCATGCCGTTGGTCCGGCTCATCGGCTGCAGGCCGAGCTGGTCGACCCGCTCCCTGGCCAGCGCCAGGCAGATCAGGCCGCGGCCGTGCTTGGCCATGAAGTTGATCGCGTCGGGCGTCGCCATCTGAGCGGGGATGACGAGATCGCCCTCATTCTCGCGATCCTCGTCATCGACCAGGATGAACATCCGGCCGTTGCGCGCCTCGTCGATGATCTGCTCGGGCGTCGCCATCACGCCCCGGCTGCCGCTGGCGAGGAATTTCTCGAGCTTGCCGAGCGTGTCGGCGGTCGGGTTCCAGTCCTCGTCGCCGAGCTTGCGCAGGGAATTGGGGTGGAGGCCGGCGGCGCGGGCGAGGCCTGCGCGGCTCATCTCGCCTGCGGCGACCATATCGCAGAGGCGGTCGATCAAAAGCGTGCTCATGCATGGCTGCCTATCACACCAGAATGTGATAGGCTATTGCGAAAATCACACTGCGCTATTGCGCGTGTCGAGCATGCGGCCGAGATAGCGTGCCAATATGTCGATCTCGATATTCACTTTGTCGCCGGGCTTCACGTCGCCCAGGCCGGTCTCGGCCGCGGTGTGCGGGATGATGTTGACCGAGAAAGCGACGCCGCCATCGGGCAAAGATTCGACCGCGTTCACGGTCAGCGAGACGCCGTCGAGGGCGATCGAGCCCTTGGCCGCAACATAAGGAGCGAGCGCCGCGCCGGCGACGATGCCGAGCCGCACCGAATCGCCGGTCGGCTCCGCCGCCGCGACCGCGCCGAGCCCGTCGACATGGCCGGTGACGATATGGCCGCCGAGCTCGTCGCCCACCTTCAGCGCGCGCTCGAGGTTGAGCGCCCTGCCTTGCGACCACAGTCCGGGCGCGGTCCGGCTCTGCGTCTCGCCGGAGACGTCGACCGCGAACCAGCCTTCCCCCTTGTCGACGACGGTGAGGCAGACGCCCGAGCAGGCGATCGAGGCGCCCAGGTCGACGCCGGCCACGTCGTAGCCGCAGGCGATTCGGACGCGCAGGTCACCGCGCGCCTCGACGGCCTCGATCCGGCCCTGGTCGGTGATGATTCCCGTAAACATCAGTGGGTGCGCTCGTAGACTTCGAGCGTGTCGCTGCCAAGCGGCCGCGTGTCGGCGAGCCGCCAGCGGCCGTGGGCGGCGGCGAGGCCGTCGAGGCCGATATCGGTCAGCGCCGGCTTGCCCGCGCCGATCAGGATCGGCGCGCGGTAGATGAGCAGCCGGTCGACCAGGTCGCCGTGGAGGAAGGACGAGGCCGTTTCCGCGCCGCCCTCGACCAGCAGATCGTTGACGTCGGCGAGGGTGCGGATCGCCTGCGGGCTGCTGAGCCGGGTCCAGCCCTCGACGGGCGGGCCGGTGGTGAGCAAGGCGCGGCGCGGCGAACGGTCCTCGAGCCCCGGCAGCCGCACGTCGAGCCGGGGATCGTCCGCCTCATAGGTTCCGCGGCCGACCAGGATCATGTCGCTCAGCGCCCGTTGCAGATGGGCGTGGGCGCGCGCCTCCTCGCCGGTGATCCATTTGCTTTCGCCCGAGGCCAGGGCGATCCGGCCGTCGATCGACATTGCGAGCTTGAGGGTGACGAAGGGGCGCCCGAGCCGAATGCGGCTGAAGAAGCCGGCCATGCTGCGCTCGGCCTCTTTCTCCATCGGCCCGGTCAGAACTTCGACCCCCGCCGACTCCAGCCGCTCGATACCGAGGCCGTTGGTGCGCGGATCGGGATCTCCGACCGCGATCACCACCCGGGCCGGGCCGGCCTCGGCGAGCAAAGTCGCGCAGGCGGGGCCACGACGGCTGACATGGGCGCAGGGCTCGAGCGTCACATAGACGGCCGCGCCCCGGGCGGCCGCGCCGGCCTCTTCAAGCGCCATTGCTTCGGCATGGGGGCGGCCGCCCTGCTGGGTCCAGCCGCGGCCGACGACCTTGTCGTCCTGAACGATCACGCAGCCGACATTGGGATTGGGCGCTGTCCGGCCGCGACCGCGCTCGCCGAGTGCGATCGCCGCCGCCATCCAGCGCGAGTCGCTCAAATCCCGTACCGGCTAAGAGCGTTGTCGAGCTGCTGGAACTCGCGCTGGCGCGCGAGCTCGCGCGCCTCGCGCTCGGCGCGGTCGCGCTGCTGCCGCGCCCTGATCTCGGCATCGGTACGGGTCACCGGCCAGCTTTCGACCATGATGAGCCGAGCGCCCGGCGCGATATTGGTCTTCCCGTCGAGATAGAAGGCCACCAAGATGCCGATCGGGATGAGGATGGCCAGCGCAGCGGCGGTCCATTGGGTGCGCGACCGGCCGCTCCAGAAGAGACGCAGATCGGCCCAGAGGGCGCGGGGCGAGGAGGGCCGGAGAAGGAACATGGCGGCCAAGATAGTGATGCCCGGGCCCCTTCGCCAGCCCGCGTGTCGCGAGAGCCGATCGCCCCCCGACGATCGCCTCTCGCATTTGGGCTCAGGCGTCCTGAATCCGGAAGTTGACCGTCATCACCTTGGTGCCCTGGACCGGGCGGCCGTCGAGCGTGGCCGGGCGGAAGCGCCAGCGGTTGAGCGCCTGGCGCTCGGTGGCCCGCCAAAAATGCTCGCTGGTCGCCGATAGCCGTTCGACCGCGGTGACCCGGCCATTGGCCGCGATGGTGAGGCGGATTCGGACGACGCCGCTGTGGTCGGCGCGCAGCTCCGGCAGCGGGTAAGGCGGCTGGAGATCGTGGGCGTAGCGCGGATCGACCTGGGCCTCGCGGCGCACCGGCGGCGGCGGCTCGCGCGGCGGATCGCGGACGATGTCGCCGGTCCCCTGTCCCGTCTGGGTCCCGGCGGTCGACTGCGGGTCACTCGAACCGGTCGTCGGGCGGTTGTCATTGGCCGGCGGATGGACGGGCGGGACAATGGTGACGACGGGGTCGTGCTGGTCCGGCCGGGCGGGTGGCGGCTCCTCTTGCTTGATGGGCGGCGGATCAGGCGGGATGACGATGTCCCGGATCGTGGTGCGGGTCTCCGGCTCCTGCAGGAAACGGGTGCTTCCGGCCAGGATCAGCGCGCCTAAGCCCGCGGCATGGAGCGCGACGACGAGGGCGAAGCTGGCTGGGTGGCGGCGCTGCTGCTGCTCGAAAAAGCCATTCGCGTACATGAGGCCTCTCCTCTCACGCCGGCAGGACCAGATCGTGCCGGCTATGGCATGATACAACATATCGTAATGATATACTATCCCCTTTGTTCCGCAAAAAAGGGCGGTCTCAGACCGCGGCGGAGCGGAGGCGGGCGAGGCTTTCGTCGCGGCCGATCAGAGGGAGGAGAGCCGCCATTTCGGGACCGCTGTCGCGGCCGGTGAGCGCGCGGCGGAGCGGGTGGAAGAGCGATTTGCCGGTGCGGCCGGACGTTTCCTTGAGCCGGGCGACGAGCTGGGGCCAGGGCGAGTCGCGCCAGTCGATGGCGTCGGCCGCCTCAGCCGCGACGGCGAGGAAAGCGCGATCCTCCGGCGCCGCGCGCTGCTCGACATGGCCGTGGAGGATGTCCCACCAGTCGGCGGCCTCGGCGACGATCCTGAGATTGGGCCGGATCGCCGCCCAGTCCGCCTCGGCCATGCCCTGGGGCAGGCGCGCGTCGACCGCGGCGAAATCGAGCTGGTGGACGATTCGCGCGTTCAACGCGGCGAGCTCGTCCATGTCGAAGCGGGCCGGCGCCCGGCCGAAGCTGGCGAAATCGAAGCTCTCGATCAAAGGCGCTGGATCGGCGAAGGGCTCGACGGCGAGGCTGGTGCCGATCCGCGCCAGCTTGGCGACCAGGGCGGCGGGCTCGATCCCCGCCTCGCGCATCGCCTCGACCCCGGTCGAGCCGAGGCGCTTGGCGAGCTTGCCCTCCGAGCCGGTCAGCAGCGCCTCGTGCGCGAAGGACGGCGCCGCGCCCCCCAACGCTTCGAACATCTGCAGCTGCAGCCCGGTATTGGTGACATGATCCTCGCCGCGCACGACATGGGTGACGCCCATCTCCACGTCGTCGACGACGCTCGGCAGCATGTAGAGCCAGGACCCGTCCTCGCGGCGGACCACCGGATCGCTGAGCAGCGAAGGATCGAGATGCTGGGGGCCGCGGATCAGGTCGTCCCAGGCGATCGGCGCGTCATGGTCGAGCTTGAAGCGCCAGTGCGGCCGCCGCCCTTCCGCTTCGAGCCGGGCGCGGTCGGCGTCGGCCAAAGCGAGCGCGCCGCGGTCGTAGACCGGCGGCTTGCCGCGGCCGAGCTGGATCTTGCGCTTGAGCTCGAGCTCCTGGGCGCTCTCATAGGCCGGATAGGCGCGGCCCGCCGCGGCCAGCCGCGCGAGCGCCGCCTCGTAGAGGCCGAACCGGTCCGACTGGCGATATTCGGCGTCGGCGGCAAGGCCGAGCCAGGCCAAATCAGCGCGGATCGCTACGGCATGCTCCTCGCTGCTTCGCTCCTTGTCGGTGTCGTCGAGCCTGAGGATGAAGCGACCGCCATTCCTGCGCGCCCACAGCCAATTGTGCAGCGCCGCGCGGATGTTGCCGACATGGAGCCGGCCGGTCGGCGACGGGGCGAAGCGGGTGACCACGTGAGTATGCGAAGACATGGCCGCGGCTCTATCGCCCTTGCCTTCGCTTCTCCACCCCGTAAGAGGTGGCGCCATGAAGCTGATGACCGGCAATTCGAATGTGCCGTTGGTGCAGGCGATCGCCCAATATCTCGAAATGCCGATCACCGAGGCGAGCGTGCGCCGCTTCGCCGACGAGGAGATTTTCGTCGAGATCAACGAGAATGTCCGCGGCGAGGACGTGTTCGTGGTCCAATCGACCGCCTACCCCGCCAACGACCACCTGATGGAGCTTTTGATCTGCATCGACGCGCTGAGGCGCGCCTCGGCGAAGCGGATCACCGCCGTGGTTCCTTATTTCGGCTATGCCCGACAGGATCGGAAGCCCGGGCCGCGGACGCCGATCTCGGCCAAATTGGTCGCCAACCTGATCACCGTCGCCGGCGCCAATAGGGTGCTTTCGATCGATCTCCATGCCGGCCAGATCCAGGGCTTCTTCGACATCCCGACCGACAATCTCTACGCGGCGCCGGTCATGTCGGAGGACATCAAGGCGCGCTTTTCGGGCCGCGCCATCACCATGGTCTCGCCCGACGTCGGCGGCGTGGTGCGCACCCGCGCGCTCGCCAAGCGCCTCGACAACGCACCGCTCGCCATCGTCGACAAGCGCCGCGAGAAGCCGGGCGAATCGGAGGTGATGAACATCATCGGCGACGTTCAGGGCCGCTTCTGCGTGCTCATCGACGACATCGTCGATTCGGCCGGGACCCTTTGCAACGCCGCCGCCGCGCTCAAGGAAGCCGGCGCCGAGGACGTGGTCGCTTATTGCACCCATGGCGTGCTCTCCGGCGCGGCGGCGGCGCGGGTCGATTCCTCGGTCCTCTCCGAGCTCGTCATCACCGATTCGATCGCCGCCTATGACGCCGCCGAGGCGAGCGCGAAAATCCGCCTCCTCACCATCGCGCCTTTGCTCGCCGAAGCGATTCGCCGGATCGCGGACGAATCGTCCGTATCGTCGCTGTTCGACTAAGCGGCGGCCCAGGGATCGTAGCTGCCGAAGCTCCAGACATAGCCTTCGGGATCGCGGGCGGAATAGACGCGGCCGCCATAATCCTGGTCCTCGGGCTCGGAGACGATCCCGGCACCGGCCGCGCGAGCCCGAGCGGCGTGCCCGTCGACATCGTTGATCACGACATAGTTGGTCTGGGTGTTGCCTCCGGCCTCGGCCACGGTCCTGAGGCCGGCTTTCTCGGCCCAGTCCGAATCGCCGAGGCTGGCCAGCATGATCATGTTGCCGCGGTCCGTGAGCTGCGCATGGTGGATGATGCTCGGGTCCTTGTCGTCCGCGTAGACGGCGTGGCGCTCGAAGCCGAAGGCGTCGCACAGGAAGGCGATCGCCGCCGGCGCGTCCCGGTAGCGCAGGCAAGGGATGATGGCGGGCTTGACGGTCATGGCGAGTCTCCCTTGGTCCGTCATAGCCGCGCTCCGCTTGATTTTCACTGGTCTTGCCGGTAGAGGCGCCACTCTTTCCAAGCTTTGGAAGAATCGAACCGCCCGGCCAAAAGGGCTGCCGTGGCTGTTCCCAAACGTCCGCCTCTATGGTGGCAAGGAGACGAAAATGCCCAAATTGAAGACCAAGAGCGGCGTCAAGAAGCGCTTCAAGCTCACGGCGACGGGCAAGGTGAAGCACGGCGTCGCCGGCAAGCGCCACCGCCTGATCAGCCATAATGCCAAGTACATCCGCCAGAACCGCGGCACCGAAGTTCTCGCCAAGGCCGACACCGGCCGGGTGAAGCTTTGGGCGCCCTACGGCCTGAACTAGGAGGTACTCGAGACATGGCACGCGTCAAACGGGGTGTAACCACCCGCACCAAGCATAAGCGCCTCCTCGATCAGGCGAAGGGCTATTACGGCCGCCGCAAGAACACGATCAGGATCGCCCGCCAGGCCGTCGAGAAGGCCGGCCAATATGCCTATCGCGACCGCAAGGTGAAGAAGCGCTCGTTCCGGGCGCTCTGGATCCAGCGGATCAACGCCGCCGTGCGCGCTGAGGGGCTGACCTACGGCCGCTTCATGCACGGCCTCAAGCTCGCCGGCGTCGACCTCGACCGCAAGGTCCTGGCCGACATCGCGATGCACGAGGGCGCCGCGTTCACCGCGATCATCGCGCAGGCGAAAGCGGCCTTGCCCGCCGAAGCCTGAGCTTGAGCAGCGAATCAGAGGAAGGCGCGGAGGGGAGACTCTCCGCGCCTTTCCTTTTGTCTAGTGAACGCTCTCGGTGGCGATCGAATAGCGCGTGGTTGCGCCGCCGCTGGGGCCGTAGGTGAGGCGGATCCATTCGTTGCGGGCCTTGCGCTCGTCCTCGAACGGGCCGACCATCTTCTCGGTGCCGGGAACGAGGGCGCGGAAGTCCGGGTCCTCATAATCGCCGCCGACGATCCAGTAGCGCATGGTCATGACGGCTCTCCTCAGGCTGCGGTTCTGAACTGGGCGGCCTCGGTCGATTGGGCGAGCGCCGCGGTCGACGATTCGCCGCCGGCAAGCGTGTGCGCGACCAGGTCGAAATAGCCGGTGCCGACCTCGCGCTGGTGGCGGGTGGCGGAATAGCCCGCCGCCTCGCTGGCGAACTCGGCCTGCTGGAGCTCGGAATAGGCCGCCATCCCCCGGTCGCGATAGCCGGACGCCAGCTCGAACATACCATGGTTGAGGCTGTGGAAGCCCGCCAGAGTGACGAACTGGAACTTGTAGCCCATCGCGCCCAGCTCGCGCTGGAACCTGGCGATGGTGGCGGCGTCGAGCTTGGCCGCCCAATTGAAGCTCGGGCTGCAATTATAGGCCATGAGCTTGCCGGGATAATGACGCTGGATCGCCTCGGCGAAGGCGCGGGCCTCGCCGAGATCGGGATGGCTGGTCTCCCACCAGAGCAGGTCGGCGTGGGGCGCGAAGGCGAGGCCGCGCTTGATGCAATGGGCAAGGCCGGTGCCGTCCTTGAGGCGGAAGAAGCCCTCGGCGGTGCGCTCGCCGGTGAGGAATTCGCGGTCGCGCTCGTCGACGTCGGAGGTGATCAGCCTGGCGCTCTCGGCATCGGTGCGCGCGACCAGAAGGGTCGGAACGCCGCAGACGTCCGCGGCGAGCCGGGCGGCGTCTAGGTTGCGGATATGAGCCTGGGTGGGAATGAGAACCTTGCCGCCGAGATGGCCGCACTTCTTCTCGGCCGCGAGCTGGTCCTCGAAATGGACGCCGGCGGCGCCCGCCTCGATATAGGCCTTCATGATCTCGAAGCAGTTGAGCGGGCCGCCGAAGCCGGCCTCCGCGTCGGCGATGATGGGAGCGTACCAGTCGCGTTTCGGCCCGCCTTCCATATGCTCGATCTGGTCGGCGCGCTGGAGCGTGCGGTTGATTCGGCGGCAAAGCTCGGGCCCTGCATTGGCGGGGTAGAGCGACTGATCGGGATACATGGCGCCGGCAGTGTTGGCGTCGGCGGCGACCTGCCAGCCCGAGAGATAGATGGCCTTGAGGCCGGCGCGGACCATCTGCATCGCCTGGTTGCCGGTGACCGCGCCGAGCGCATTCACATAATCCTCGCCGTGGAGGAGGTGCCAGAGCCGCTCGGCGCCACGGCGGGCGAGGCTGTACTCGACCCGGACCGAGCCGCGCAGCCGTTCGGCCTCGGCGACGGAATAGGGCCGGTCGATGCCGTCGAAGCGGCCAGACGGGGCGGGGACGATAGAGCTGAAATCGGTCATGGAGCCCTCGAAACGATACAAGCTATCCACGTAGAAGCATCGAAACCCGCCTGCGGGCAGGTCCAAAGAGGTCGCTCTGTCGCGACACGACTTGCGACTTCTGTGAATTTTTGACAGTGTGACCGAATGGCGGCGGAGCGGAAGCTGTATCTCGGGCGGCGGCTCAAGAGGCTCAGGCGCGAGCTCGGGCTGAACCAGAGCGCGATGGCCGGCGAGATCGGCGTATCGCCCTCCTATCTCAACCATCTCGAGCGCAACCAGCGGCCGGTGACGGCGCAGGTGCTGCTCCGGCTCGCCGAGACCTTCGACATCGATCTCAAGAACTTCGCGGCTGAGGGCGGCGAGGGCACCGGCGCCGCGCAGCTCGCCGAGATCGTCGCCGATCCGATGTTCGGCGCCATTGCCGTGCCGCGCCACGAGCTGGTCGAGGTGGCGGACAACGCGCCGGCTTTCGCCGATGCGGTCTCCCGGCTTTACGCCGCTTTGGTGGAGCTGCGCCGCCAGCCCGCCGCCGAGGAGGAAGGTCCGGCGATCCCGCCGCAAAGCTGGGTACGCGACCATATCCAGGCCGAGCGCAACCATTTCGCCTATCTGGAGGAGGCGGCCGAGACCCAGGCGGGCGCCTTGGCCGACCCGCTCGGCATCGACGAGCCGCTCCGGCGCCGGCTCAAGGAGGGGTTCGGGATCGAGGCGCGGATCATGCCGCCCGAGACGCTCGACGGCGCCAGCCAGCATTACGATCTGCACCGCAAAAGGCTGATGCTCTCGGCCCTGCTCAGGCCCGAAAGCCGCACCTTCGGCCTCGCCTACCAGCTCGCCCTGATCGAGTTCCGGCCCCTGCTGGAGAAGATGGTCGCCGCCGCCGCGCCGCCGGACTCGCCAACCCGCCGCCTGCTCCACATGAGCCTCGCCAATTATGCCGCCGGCGCGATCATGATGCCTTATGCGCCCTTCCTCGCGGCGGCGGAGCGGCACCGCTACGACATCGACCGGCTCTGCGCTTTGTTCGGCGCCAGCGTCGAGCAGGTCGCCCATCGGCTGACCACGCTCAACCGCGCCAATGCGCGCGGCATCTCCTTCTTCATGCTCAGGGTCGATGCCGCCGGCAACATCTCCAAGCGTTTCGCCGGCGAGGCCTTCCCCTTCTCGCGCTTCGGCGGCACCTGCCCGCGCTGGAATTTGCATTCGGCTTTCCAGACGCCCGGGCGCGTCGTCACCCAGATCGTCGAGACGCCCGACGGCCAGCGCTTCTTCACCATCGGCCGCACCGCGCCGCGCTCGGTCCGCCTCGACCCGCGCGAGGACAGCCAGCTCGCCATCGGCCTCGGCTGCGACGTCAAGCATGCCGGGCGCATCACCTATGCCGACGGCCTCGATCTGGCCCAGCCCCAGATCACGCCGATCGGCCCCGCCTGCGCGATCTGCCCGCGAGTCCGCTGCCCGCAGCGCGCCGCCGCGCCGGCGGGACGGACGCTGACCGTGGACGAAACGCGCAAGACGATTTCGCCTTTCCCCTTCCTCGGCGGGTAATACGAGGTGGGCGAGGCCGGACATTGGTGGCAAGCAGAGGGGCCGCCGCATCGAGAGACGGGAATGCCTGTATGAGTAGCGGAACGACCGGGAGCCGGGGCGCATTGCTCAGGATCGGCTATGCGGGGGATGCCGGCGCCGGCGCGCGCCACGCCTCCACGGCGCATTACAAGAAGATGTACGATCGGGCCTCGGCGCTGGCCAGGATCGGGGTCTGGGAATGCGATCTGGCGACCGAGGCCCTGACCTGGACCGACGGCGTCTACGATTTGTTCGAACTGCCTCGGGGCGCGCCGGTCGACCGCGCCACGCCGCTCGCGCTCTACGAGGACGATTCGCGCCGGAAGATGGAGGAATTGCGCGCCCGCGCGATCGAGGAGGGCGGCAGCTTCACCCTCGACGTTCGGATCAGGACCGCCAGGGGCAATGAACGGTGGATCCGCCTGACCGCCGACGTCGAGCTGGAGAATGGGCGCCCGGTCCGGATCTTCGGGACCAAGCAGGACATCACCGCGGAACGCTCTGCGCAGGAGAAGGTGCAGAGCCTTCAGGCCGAGACATCCACATGTCGCGAAGGAGCGCGATGGGGGCGATGGCCGCGACCCTTGGCCATGAGCTCAACCAGCCCCTGGCGGCGATCAGCAATTATGTGGCGGGCACGCGCCGGGCGCTGGCCAAGCCGGCGCTCGACACCCAGCTGC
Source organism: Allosphingosinicella sp. (assembly GCA_035994965.1). Lineage (GTDB taxonomy): Bacteria > Pseudomonadota > Alphaproteobacteria > Sphingomonadales > Sphingomonadaceae > Allosphingosinicella. The sequence goes on along the minus strand of DASYKV010000016.1, from coordinate 84,811 downwards.
TGGAAAGCGGGCTCGCGGCGATCGAGCAAAGCGCCGACCGGGCGGGAAGGATCATCCGCTCGCTTCGCGACATGACCAGCGGGAGCGCGGTCAAAAGGCAAATGCTCAACCCCAATCCCCTGATTCACGAGGCCGCGTCGCTGGCCATGCTCGGCATCGACATGGCCGTGGCCGCCCGCTTCGACCTGGCGGAGGACATATTGGTGACGGTCGACCCGATCCAGATCCAGCAGGTGCTGATCAACCTGATCAAGAATGCGTTCGAAGCGATGCGGGATTCGGCGCGGCGCGAGGTGGCGATCTCCACTTATGTGGTGGAGGGCGAAGCCAGGATCCGGGTCGACGATAGCGGCCACGGCATCGCGCCCGAGCTTCGCGATTCCATCTTCGAATCCTTCGTCTCGTCGAAGCCCGACGGCATGGGTGTCGGCCTCTCGGTCAGCCGCACCATCGTCGAGGCGCATGGCGGCAGCATCTCGGCCTGGAACAGGGAGACCGGCGGCGCCAGCTTCTGCGTCGCGCTGCCGCTGGCGGGGGAGGCAGGGTCCGTACCCAATTAGCCTGGGACGGCTTTCGTTTATTTCAGAATCATCCCGGCCATTTCAGAGTCATCCCTTTTCCCTGCCAAACCCCAATTCCAATTGGGTGCGAACCCTAGGGAAAACGCTCTCGCCTTCTTCACGCCGGAGAGGCAAGGTCGGCCCGGGAGGGGCAGGACATGAAAAGGGGATGGATGCTCGCGATGCTGGCCGGCCTTGCGGCGCCGGCGGCCGCCGCGCAGGCGCCGGTGCCGCCCTCGCCCGAGGCGCTGGTCGACCGCTACATGGCGGCGATTCCGCACAATCAGGACGAGGTCAACGCCGGCCGCGCCGAGAACGAGGTGGCGCGGCTGCTGCAGGCCAATCCCGGCGGCGACGAGGCGGCCGTGCGGGCCGCGGTCGGCGCTTTGGAGAGCTGCTTCTCGTCCGTGCTGAACGCCAATACCGACGGCGCGATCCGCGCCACGGTCCGCGCGATGGGCGCCGAGAAGCTCAATCGGCTGATCGCCTTCTACACCGGGCCCGATCACGCGGCCTTCGCGGCGATCGTCGATGCGAATGAGCATGGCGAGATGACCGAGGCGCAGCGCGCGGACCGGCGGCGGATCGAGAGCAGCTATCCTGTCCTGGAGTTCGTCACTCTGTTTAGCGCCGCCCTCGACATTGCGCGACGCGACCAGGCCTTCCAGCGCGAGGCGCACCGGTGCCGCGGGATCCAGGCCGAGATGCTGGAGCGGCGCGGCCTGCGCCTGGAATAAGGCCGCGCCGGCGGCGGGCTCAGCCCTCGATCGCCGCCACCGCCACGATCTCGATCGCGTCCGCCTCGCCACCGAAGTCCGAGAAATCGCCGGGGCCGGCGCCGATCAGGGCGCGAGCCAGCGGGGCGGAGAAGGCGATTCGCCCGACGGCCGGATCGGCCTCGTCGTCGCCGACGATGTCGACATTGCGGGTCGCCCCATTGAGGCGGAAGGTGACCCGGCTGCCGAAGGCGGCTTCGCCTTCGGGCGGCGGCGGCGCGAGCTCGGCGGTGGCGAGGCGGGTGCGCCAGTAGCGCAGGGTCCGCTGAGCCTCGGCGCGCCGGGCCTCGTCCGGCTCGGCCGCGACTTCGGCCTCGAGTGCGGCGACCCGGGCTCCGGCCAAAGCGAGACCGGCGGCGGTGACGAGATTGGGGCCGAGCGGGATCGGCAGCTCGAAGCGCGGCTCCTTATGCTCCTCGTCGCTTTCGCGGCGGAAGGCGACGCTCATCTCCCCTCGTGCCCGAGCGGACGCGGCACACCGGCCTGGCCGAGAGCGCATTCGAGCGCGCTGCGGTCCCAGCCGCCCAGATCCGCGGCCGCCGCGTAGGTCGATTCGAGAAAGGCGAGCAGGGCCGCGTCCGGGTCCGGAGCGGCGCGAACCGCGTCGTAATCGAGGATGAACTCGCCGAGCGCGGCGTCGAAACGGCTGGCTTCGGGCGCGACCGGCGCGTCGGCAAAGCCCTTGGGGCTCGGATAAGCATAGGAATAGAAAAACGGCCCGCCCTCGCCGCCGGCGCCGCCGGGCCAGAAGCCGGCGCTGGAAACTTCGTGGCTATAGGCCTCGCGAGTCACCTCGTCGGGCAGGTTGGGGATGCCGCCAGGGTGGAGCGGCGCCGGCCGGCCCGAAAAGCGGGTGACGGCGAGATCGAAGCTGCCCCAGAAAAAATGGACCGGGCTGACCTTGCCGAGGAAGCCCGAGCGGAAGAGGCGGAAGACGCGGTCGGCCGCGAGCAGCGCCTGGTGGAGGCGGGCGGCGCTGTCCTGATCGTAGGCGCGCATTTCCCGGTCCTGCGCGAAGGGGATTGCGGGATCCACCTCGTTGGGCGCGCCGTGGATGCGGATCTCCTGCCCCGCTTCGGTGAGCATCGCCATGACGTCACGATGGAAATCGGCGACCGCCATCGGCCCGAGCGGCAAGGCGCGCCGCCCCGCCGCGCTTTCGAGGACGAGTTGATGGTCGAGGAGGTCGAAGGCCAAAGCGAACGCCCCGGCTGGCGCGTGCACGGGCTCGGTGGCGAGGCCGCGCGGGGTGATGTGCAGGGTCAAATGCCAGCCATGGTTGCGCCAGGGCAGCAGCGCCGTCGGCACCTTGCCGACCACCTGCGAGAAGAGATGGAGGGCGACGATGGTCGGGCGGTCGCGCTCGGCGGAGAGGAGGGGCCAGGCGGCGCTCATCGATGGTGGGCCGCGCCCGGCGCCACGGAAATCTCGCGCAGCGCCGTGCCCGTCCATTCGAAATAGCGGTTGCCCTCGCTGCCGCCGACCAATGCGAGCAGCCGGCTGTCGCGGCAGAAGCGCAGGCCGCGATAGCGCAGCGCCTGGCCGCCGTCCCAGGTGCCGACATGGTCGGTGCCGATCCGGAGCAGCTGGGCCGGGAAGAAGACTTGGCCGTTCCGCGCCGCGACGATCGCCGCCGAGGTGCAGGCATTGCCGCAGCCCCAGGCGGCGAGCGTGTAATCGCCGGCGAAATTGGGGCCGTTGGCGACTTCGGCGCCGAGCGTGCTGCGATGAAGCCGGGCGTCGCGCGACGCCAGCACCGGCGCCGCCCAGCTCCGCACCCGGCGCACCGCCGGATAATGAGCAAAAAAGCGCAGCAGCTCCGGCCCATCCTCGGCCCGATGGCAGTCGCCCTCCACCGGGGTGGGAGCGCCGTGCCGCGCGGCCGGCTCGGAGGCGGCGGCTGCGAAGGGCAGGGCCAGCGCCAGCAGGGCGAGCATGCGCGTTGCTTTCATCGGTGTCTCCCGTCTTGTCCCGCCCCCTTCTACCGCAAGCGCAAGGGGTTTTCATCCGCCGCCTTTCTCCTTTAGGGGCGGGCGATGGGCAGCGACCTTCAACAGGCGAAAAAAGACTGGCTCGGCCGGATCGGCGCGGCCGCGGACCTGCCGGTGCTCGAGGCCCTGCGTGTCGCCGCTTTGGGCAAGCAGGGCGCGGTGACCTCCCTGCTCAAGACCCTGGGCGGCATGTCGCCGGAGGAACGTACGCGCGAGGGGCCGCTGATCCACGGCCTGCGCGAGGCGGTGACCGAGGCGGTGGCGACGCGCAAGGCGGCGCTCGAGGAAGCGGCGCTCGACCGGAGGCTGGCGACGGAAGGGCTCGACATGACCCTGCCGGTGGCGCCGCCGCGCGAGGGCGGCGTCCATCCGGTCAGCCAGGTGATGGACGAGCTCGCCGAGATTTTCGCCGATTTGGGCTTCTCGGTGGCGACCGGGCCCGAGATCGAGGACGACTGGCGCAATTTCACCGCGCTCAACATCCCCGAGACCCATCCAGCCCGGGCGATGCACGACACCTTCTATTTCGGCCGGACCGACGCCGACGGGCGCCCGATGCTGCTCCGGACCCATACGTCGCCGGTGCAGATCCGCACCATGCAGTCGACGCCGCCGCCGCTCTACATCATCGCGCCGGGCCGCACCTACCGCTCCGATTCGGACGCGACCCACACGCCGATGTTCCACCAGGTCGAAGGGCTCGTGATCGACCGGGGAATCACTCTCGGCCACCTCAAATGGACGCTGGAGACCTTCCTCAAGGCGTTTTTCGAGCGCGACGACATCGCCCTGCGCTTCCGCCCATCCTATTTCCCGTTTACCGAGCCATCGGTCGAGGCCGATGTCGGCTTCCACATGGAGAACGGGCGCCGCGTGCTCGGCGGGACCGACCATTGGATGGAATTGCTCGGCTCCGGCATGGTCCACCCCCGGGTGCTCGCCAATTGCGGGATCGACCCCGAGGAGTGGCAGGGCTTCGCCTTCGGCTGCGGCATCGACCGGCTGGCCATGCTCAAATATGGCATGGACGACCTGCGCGCCTTCTTCGACGGCGATCTGCGCTGGCTGCGCCACTACGGCTTCCGCGCGCTCGACGTGCCAACCCTCTCGGGGGGCGTCGGCGCATGAAATTCACGCCTTTCTGTTCCCCGGCGAAGGCCGGGGTCCAGGCTTTCCGGCCTTCGGCCCTGGGCCCCGGCCTTCGCCGGGGAACAGCCCGGAGGGCGCGACGATGAAATTCACGCTCTCGTGGCTGAAGGAGCATCTCGAGACCGAGGCGCGGCTCGACGAGATCGTCGAGACGCTGACCCGGATCGGGCTCGAGGTGGAGGGCGTCGAGAATGCGGCCGAAAAGCTCGCCCCATTCGTCGTCGCCCGGGTGCTGAGCGCGGCGCCGCACCCGCAGGCGGACAAGCTCCAGGTGCTGAGCATCGATGCCGGGACGGGCGAGGCGATCCAGGTGGTTTGCGGCGCGCCAAATGCGCGCGCCGGGATGCTTGGCGTGTTCGGCGCGCCCGGCGCTTATGTGCCGGGCAGCGACCTCACGCTCAAGGTCGCGGCGATCCGCGGCGTCGAGAGCCGCGGCATGATGTGCTCGGTCCGCGAGCTCGAATTGGGCGAGGCGCATGAGGGGATCATCGAGCTGGACGAAGATGCGCCGGTCGGAGTCCCCTTCGCCGCTTATGCGGGGCTGGACGATCCGGTGCTCGACGTCGCCATCACCCCCAATCGGCAGGACGCGATGGGCGTTCACGGCATCGCCCGCGACCTCGCCGCGGCGGGGCTCGGCACGTTGAAGGGCGTCGACATCGAAGCGGTCCCGGGCACCTATCCCTCACCGATCGAGATCCTCATCGACGATCCCGAGGGCTGCCCGGCTTTTTACGGGCGGGTGATCCGGGGCGTCGTCAACGGCCCGTCGCCCGACTGGCTGCAGCGGCGGCTGAAGGCGGTCGGCCAGCGCCCGATCAGCGCGCTCGTCGACATGACCAATTACATCATGCTGAGCTACGGTCGGCCGCTCCACGTCTACGATCTGGCGGCGCTCGAGGGCGCGATCCGGGCGCGGCGGGCGGTCGAGGGCGAGGAGGTGCTGGCGCTCAACGGCAAGACCTACCGGCTCGACCCGACGATGACGGTGATCGCCGACGATGCGCAGGTCCACGACATCGGCGGCATCATGGGCGGCGAGCATTCGGGAGTGACCGAGGCGACCACCGACATCCTCATCGAATGCGCTTTTTTCACGCCCGAGCATATCGCGCTCACCGGCCAGAAGCTCGGCCTCGTCTCCGACGCGCGCAGCCGCTTCGAGCGCGGCGTCGATCCCGCCTTCGTCGAGCCGGGGCTTGAGCTGGCGACGGCGATGGCTGTCGAGCTCGCCGGCGGCGAGCCGTCGCAGATCGTGCGCGCGGGGACGCCGCCGGTGCCGGACAAGCATGTCGACTATGATCCGGCCCGCTGCGAGCGGCTCGCCGGCATAGAGGTGCCCGAGGACCGGCAGGCGGCGATCCTGCAGCGGCTCGGCTTCACCGTGACCCGCGACGACATCTGGCGGGTGGCCGTGCCGTCATGGCGTCGCGACGTGGACGGCGCCGCCGATCTGGTCGAGGAAATCGTCCGCATCGAGGGCATGGACAAGGTGCCGTCGACGCCCTTGCCGCGCCAGCCGGGCGTCGCACGCCCAACCGCCACCCCCGACCAGCTGATCGAGCGCAGGGCGCGGCGGACGGCGGCGGCGCGCGGCCTCAACGAGGCGGTGACCTGGAGCTTCATCTCCGAAGGCGAGGCCGAGGCGTTCGGCGGCTCGGCCTGGATCCTCGCCAATCCGATCAGCGAGGAGATGAAGGCGATGCGGCCCTCGCTCCTGCCCGCCCTGCTCGCCGCCGCCGCGCGCAACGCAGCGCGGGGGGCCGGCAGCATCGCTTTGTTCGAGATCGGGCGGCGCTATCTGGAGAAAAGCGAGCGGCCGACTTTGGGCTTGGTTCTGGCTGGACCGCGCGCACCACGTCACTGGCGCGGCGAAGGCGGCGAAGGCGGCGAAGTCGACGCGTTCGACGCCAAGGCGGAAGCTCTGGCCATCCTCGCCGCCGCCGGCGCGCCGGTCGACGGCCTGCAGGTGCTGAGCGAGGCATCGGACGTCTACCATCCCGGCCAGTCCGGGCGGCTCTGCCTCGGCCCGAAGACGGTGCTTGCCGAGTTCGGCGCGCTCCACCCGCGAATCGCCAGGATTTTCGATCTTTCGGGGCCCGTGGTCGCCGCCGAGATCTTCCTCGACGCCATCCCGGCCCGGCGCGGAGGCACTGGGCATAGGCGCGGCGCGTTCGCCCCGCCGCCGCTGCAGGCGGTGACTCGCGACTTCGCCTTCCTGGTGCCGGCCGGCCTCGCCGCCGACCGGCTGCTGCGCGCGGTCCGGGGCGTCGACAAGGAGAGAATCGCGGCCGCGAGCCTGTTCGACCGCTTCACCGGCGCCGGCGTGCCCGATGGGCAGGTGTCGCTGGCGATCGAGATCGTGCTCCAGCCGAGCGAGAAGAGCTTCACCGAGGAGGAGCTGAAGTCGATCTCCGAGCGGATCACCGCCGCCGCAGCGAAGCTGGGCGCGACGCTGAGGGCCTGACATGGCAAGCGAAGAGGAGGTCCGGGCTTCGTTCGCGGAGCAGGCTTTTTGGTGCGGCCGGCTCGGCTCGCTGTTCACGGCGCGCCTCTGCGAGACTCTGGGCGCGAGGCTCGACCGCGGCAGCGCGGTGGGGCGGCGGGCGCTGGCCTGGCCGGGCGACCCGCGCGCTTTGGCCGACGCGCTTGCGCTGCGGCTCTGCGCTGGGCTGCACTTCATCGTCCGTGAGCGGCGGGCGCCGGGCCTCGCCGCGCTCTATCCGCCAGCCGCCCTCCCGGATGAAGCGGCGCTCTGGGCGGAAGTGGCGCCGTTCCTCGACGACCCGGAGCTGGACACCTGGCTCGATTCCGCCCCGCAGACCAACGAGGTCGGCCGCTCGGCGGTGCTGATGAGCGGGCTGCTCGTCGTGGCGGCGCGTTTCCGCCTGCCGATACTGCTTTACGAGCTGGGAGCGGGCGCGGGTCTCAACCTGCTGCTCGATTTTTATCGCTACGATCTCGGCGGGCTGTCGGCGGGGGATCGCGACTCACCGATCCTCCTCAAGCCCGAATGGGAGGGCCCGCCGCCGCCCGGCGCGACGGTGACGATCGTCGGCCGCGCCGGCGCCGACCTCAACCCGGCCCGCTTGTCCCAAGACGCCGCGCGGCTGCCCGCTTATCTCTGGCCGGACCAGCCCGAGCGCCTCTCCAGGCTCGAAGCGGCGCTCGCCATCGCCGCCGGTCATCCGCCGCGCGTCGACAAGGCCGACGCCGCCGACTGGATCGAGGCCGTGCTCGCGCTCGCGCCTGAACCCGGCGTGGCCCGCGTGGTGATGCACTCGGTCGCCTTCCAATATTTCGGCCCGCAAGCGCAGGCGCGGGTCGCGCGCCATATCGAGGCGGCCGGCGCCGCCGCCGACGCGGGGGCGCCGCTCGCCTGGCTGCGCTTCGAGAAGGAGGCCGACGCCGACCGCTACGCGCTCAGGCTCCAGACCTGGCCCGGCGGCGAGGATTTGCTCGCCTGGACCCATCCGCACGGCAGCAGGATCACATGGTTAACGGGCCGTTAGCCATGCTAACTATTGTGAATCCGTAATTATTGCGTTTGCACCAGTTCGTCGGTGACGGTCCAGTAGCCGTCGAGCCAGGCACAGATTTCCCGCGCCGCCGGATGATCGAAGGCGGCGTAGCGGGCGCGCAAGGTGGCGCGGCGCTCCCCGAGCCGGTCGAGGCCGCGGTCCTGGAGCGCGAGCAGGTCCTTGGCCACCCGCGCGGCGAGCTCGTCGCCGAGGACGCTGCGCGCGGCGCGCTCGAAGGCGGCGCCGTAATCATAAGAATCACCCCGCTCGTAGCTTTCGGCCAGGGTCAGAGCGGGGATTCGGCTGAGCATCGGCTGCGAGGCGGGATTGATGCCGTGGCCGGCGATGAGCGGCGCGATTGCGGCGGATCGGCCGGTGAAGGCGCGCAGATGGAGATGCTGCGACATCCGGGCGCCGTCATTGACCGGATAATTGTCCCACAGCATCGGCTTGCGGCCGAGCTGGCCGGCGACCCGGGCGAGGTGGCCGGGGGAATATTCCCCCGCGCAGACCTCCGGGCCCGTCCAGAAGATTCGGATCGCAGGATCGAGCAGGCGGCCCAATTGCTCCAGATAGAAAGGCGGGCGCTGGCCGAAGGCGACGTCGAGGATCGGATCGTCCGAATAATAAGAGGGGCACATGAGGATCCGGCCGGCGCCGCCGCGCTCGGCGGCATGATAGACGATGGCGGCCTGGCGAGTCGCCAGATCGGGAACGTCGCCGCGCATGTCGTCGAACAGGATGGCGAGATCGTCGGGCTTGAGCAAAGCGAGCCGGGCGAGCTTGGCTGCGAGCGCCTCCTGCCAGCCGCGATCGGGGTGGAGATGGAGCTCGAACGGGCTGAGGCCGATGCCGAAGCGAACATGCTCGGCGCGGCAGAGGTCGCGCAAGCGCGCAAGCGCCTCGAGCTCGGCCTCGGGATGCGGCTCCTTCCAGCGGCGGCGCAGATATTGGTCCGCCTTGGGCGCGTAGAGATAGAAAGAGAAACCGTGCGGCCTCAGCGCGCGGACCGCCGCGGCGCGGTCGGCCCAGGACCATGGGCGGCCGAAAAAGCCCTCGATCAGGCCGAGCTCAGGCGCCATCCTTGCGCTCCAGTTCGTTGATCGCCTCGTGCACCGCCTGTTCGATCTCGCCGCGCGGCAGGCCCGGCGGGAGCGGCAACGCGAAGCGCATGGTGACGATGCCCTTATGCTTGACGAAGCGGCCGCGCGGCCACAGCCGGCCGCTGTTCACCGCGACCGGGACGACCGGGAGCTTCAGCGCCCGGTAGAGGCCGGCAAAGCCCGATTTGATCGGCGGCGTCTCGCCCGGCCTCACCCGCGTCCCTTCAGGGAAGATCACGATCGGCCGGCCCTCGGCGATCGCCGCCTCCGCGGCCCGCATCATCCGTCTCAGCGCCGCCGCGCCGCCCCTGCGGTCGATCGGGATGACTCCGTAGCGATTCACCACCCAGCCCCAGAGCGGAACGGAGAGGAGTTCGCGCTTCAGCACCATCGCCGGCTGATCGAGCATCAGGATGATCTCGAACGTCTCGAACATCGACTGATGCTTGACCGGGACCAGGCAGGCGCCGGCGGGTGGCGCTCCCTCCACCTGGGTGCGGATGCCGAGCAGATGGCGCGCGCACCAGCGGTGGAAGCGCACCCAGACATAGGCCCAGCGCCGCAGCGCCCGGGTCCCGAACAGGCTGATCGGGAAGGAGAGCAAGGCAGCGGGTACCGTGCCGCCATAGAAGACCAGAGCGAACAGGAGCGAACGCAGCGCCGCCATGGGCCTAGAGCCCCAGCAGGCCTGCGGCCCAGCCGAGCAGCAGCTTGTTATATTCCCCGAAGCTCTGGCGAAGATCGGGGCTGGTCGCGACCGCATCCTCGACGATGCTGATCTCGGGCCCGATTTTTCGGCCGATCTCGTAGCGGGCGCGGCGCATGTGGACGTCGCTGGTGACGAGGCGGATCGAGCGGTAGCGCCGCCGCGCCAGCCAGCGCGCGACCTCCTCGGCGTTGGAGCGGGTGTCGACCGAATCCTGGCCGAGCGCGATCCTCCCCGCGAACAGGCGCGGGTCGACATGATATTCGGCGGCATAATCCTGCGGCCGCACCGTGCGCGGCACGCCCGAGATCAGCATCGCCTGGGCAAGCCCCCGCTCCATCCGCTCGAAGCCGCGCTCGAGCCGGCCGGGGCCGCCGGTGAGCACGATGATCGCGTCGGTGCGCTCGTCGCCGCCGGGCTTGGGCAGGGTCAACGCGAAGGCGCCATAGCCGATCGCATAGGCTCCAAGCAGGATCGCCAGGATACGGATCGTCCAGCGGATCATAGCATCCGTCCCAGGGCCCTGAGGATGGTGAGGCGCGCGACCAGCATTGCGAGCAGAACGCCGAACAAAGGCAAACCGACCAATATCCCCCAGGCCGGCGCCGGCACGCTGGCCGAGCCGAGCAGCTCGGAGCCGAGCGCCTGGACCCTCTGGCCGATGCCGATCAGCACCAGAGCGGCAAGGATGAAGCCGACGAGGCCGCCGAACAGGGCGTCGAGCGCGATCCGGCGCTGGAACAGGCGCGCGACCTGGACGTCGGTCGCGCCCATGAAGTGGAGCACCTCGATCGTCGAGCGGTGCATGTCGAGCGCGGCGCGGGCGGCGAGCACGACGGTGGCGGCGGTGGCGGCGACCATCAGCAATACGAGCCCCGCCGACAGCCATTTCAAAGCGCCGATCAAAGAGGCGAGCGGCGCCAGCCACTGGCCGTTATCGTCGACCCGGGCCGAGGGCGCGGCGGCGGCGACGGCGCGCTCCAGCGCGGGCAGCGCCTGGTGGCCCTCGGACGTCAGATCGACGTCGATCAGGGCGGGCACGGGTATGTCGCTTTCGAGCCCGCCGGTGCCGAGCCAAGGCTCGAGCAGCCGGTGGATCTCCTCCTCCGGGACCAGGCGGACCGCGACCACCCCGGGGAAATTCTCGATCGCCCGGGCGGCGGCGGCGGCCTGGGCCTGGCGGCGGGCGGGATTGGCCTCGACGATCTGGATGGTGACCCGGCCGCCAATCTGGTCGTCGAGGCGGGAGGCGGCGCTGGCCAGTCCCATGCCGGCGGCGGCGGCGAGCACGGTCAGGAACATCATGATCGCGATCACCCAGGGCATCGGCCCGGAGAGCCGCCCCTCCGGCAGCAGGCCGCGCTCGGCCCGGCCGAACTTGCGGACACCCCCTTTCATGCCGGGCTCTTCACGTGTCGGCCCTCTTGGGCGGATGGCGAAGCGCTCCGGTGGGATCGGCGATCTGGCCGCGGTCGAGCCGAAGCATCTCGGAGCGCTGGATTCGCGAGAGCAGGTGGAGGTCGTGGGTGGCGACGACGATGGTGGTGCCGAGCTTGTTCAAGCTATCGAACAGATGGAGCAGCCGGTGCGCCATTTCCGGATCGACGTTGCCGGTCGGCTCGTCGGCGACGAGCAATTCGGGCCGGCCGATGACGGCGCGGGCGATGGCGACGCGCTGCTGCTCGCCGCCCGAGAGCGTCGCCGGGCGGGCGCTGGCGCGGTCGGCGAGGCCGACCCAGGCGAGCATCTCGCGGACCGGCGTTTCCAGATCGCGGTCCTCGACGCCCGCAACCCGGAGCGGCAGCGCGACGTTGTCGAAGGTGGAAAGATGCGGAACCAGCCGGAAATCCTGAAAGACGACGCCGATCCGCCGGCGGAAGCCCGGCAGGCGCGCGCGCGGCATGGTGACGATGTCCTCGCCGAACAGCCGGATCAGCCCGCGGCTCGGCCGCAGCGCGAGATAGAGCAATTTGAGCAGGCTCGTCTTGCCGGCGCCCGACGGCCCGGTGAGGAAGTAGAAGCCGCCTTCCTTGAGCGAAAAAGCGAGATCGGACAGCGTTTCGGCGCCGGTGCCGTAGCGCAGCCCGACATTTTCGAACTGGACGATCGAACCGGTCGCGTTCAGCGTCTGCCTCCCCGGCATGAATCCACACTCCATGCCATGGCATGGCGGCGCCGTCCGCTTCAAGCGTCTCGCCGCCTCCCCGCGAGAGAGCGCGGCTTGCATCGCCCGTCCGCGGCGTGCTTAGAGTCCTTGGCACCTTGCTGGAGTGCGCGCCGCCGATGATCCTGTCCTGCCCGTCCTGCAAGACCCGCTACGTCGTCCCGGACAGCGCGATCGGGCCCACCGGCAGGAAGGTGCGCTGCGCCTCGTGCCGCTTCTCCTGGGTGCAGGATCCGCCGCCGCTCGACCTCAAGACCGCCGCTCCGGCCGAGGCAGCGCCCGCCGCCGCTCCGCAACCGCGCGGCGAGCCGGCGCCGCCGCCGTCCTGGACTCCGCCCGAGCCGGACGCGGAGGAGGACGAGCGGCCTTATTACCGGCCGCGCCGCAACCGCGCGCGGCTGTGGACCATCGCAGCGCTCGCCGCCGGCCTGCTGATGGTCGGCGCGGTGGCGGCGCTTCTGGTGTTCGGCCTTCCGGAACCCATCCAGCGCTTCGTACGGCTGCCGGTCGGCAGCTCGAGCGCGCTCACCATTACCGGCCAGGTCGAGCCGACCCGACTCGAGAGCGGCCAGGACATGCTCACCTTGCGCGGCGAGATCGTCAACGGCAGCGACGAGGTCCAACCCATTCCGCAGATCCGGGCCGAGCTGCGCGACACGCAGGACCGGGTCGTGCATCGCTGGCAGATCGCGCCGCCGGCGCCCGAAATCGGGCCGCGCGGGCGAATCCGTTTCGACAGCGCCGAGCGCGGCGTGCCGCGCGGTGGCCGGAACCTCACATTGAGCTTCGGGCTGATCTCGTGAGCGTGCCGCTCACGAGTCTTTAGCTTGCGCTCGATTTGTCCGGAAAACCGGTTCCCACTTTTCCGGATCTCGCTCTGAGCACCCAGGCGAATCGGCCGAATTGCAGCAGCGCCGAGGCAAGCATGCCGAGCCCGGCGGCGAGCGCCAGCCCCTGTGCACCCCAGCCGGCGCGGACCAGAAGGATGCCGGTGCCTCCGGTGATCAGGAAGAAGCCGAAAATGCCGTTCACCCCGGCCCAGACCTGCTCGCCAAGCGAGCGCAAAGCGGCGCCGAACACATATTGCAGGCCGTCAAAGGCCAGGAAGGCGCCCATGATCGCGAGCATCGGCGCGGCGAGCGTCAGCACCTCCAGATCGTCCGAGAAGGGCCGGACCAAAGACGGCGCGGCGAAGACCAGAAGCAGCGAGATGAGCCCGAGCAGCAAGGCGGCGAGCGCGGCGGCGATCAGGGCGCGCGGCCAGGCCTGGCCGCGCTCGCCCGCGCCCACCGCATTGCCGACCCTGACGCCTGCGGCGGAGCCGAAGCCCATGGAGAGCGCGAAGGCGATATTGTGGATCGAGAGCATCGCCTGGAAGGCGCCGGCCGGCGCGTTGCCCAATTGGGTCGAGAGCACCATCAGGCAGGAAAAGCCGGCCAGTTCCAGCATTGCCCCGATTGCCGGCACCAGCCCGAACCGGGCAAGCGGCCTGGCGCCCCGGAATGCGCGGCCGAGGGCGGGCAGGCCGAAATCGTGCACCCGCCGCTCGCGCGCCGTGGGCAGCAGCCAGACGAACAGGATCATCGCCAACGCCCCCGCCCAGGATATGGTGGCGGTCGCATAGGCCGCGCCGACCGCGCCAAGCGCCGGCAGCCCGATGTGCCCGCCGACCCAGGCCCAGGCGAGCAGGCCGTTGAATGGCAGCATGACCAGGTTCACCGCCATCACCCGGCGCGGCCGGCTGATCCCCTCGAGGAAATAGGATGCGGCGCCGATCAGCAATTGCGCGGGAAAGCCGAGCGCCATCGCCTGCACGACATTGGCGCCCGGCCGCTGCAACGCGGGCTCGACCCCGAACAGGCCGAGCAGGTCGAACGCGAACAGGCCCAGGATCGCGGCGCTGATCGCGCCGATGACAAGAGCCAGCACCAGCCCGGCCCGGAAGATGTCACCAGTCTCGGCCAGCCGCTTGCCGCCGTCCGCTTGCGCGGTGAAGACCAGGATGCCGGACAGTCCCGCAAAGCCCATGACCAGGATGATGAAGGTCAGGATCCGGCTCGCGCCGAGAGCCGCCAGCTCGGCCGTGCCGTAATGGCCGACGACGACGACGTCGATCATGTGCATCAGCGTCCAGTTGAGGCTGGTCAGCATGATCGGCCAGGCCAGGCGCAGGATTCGCCTTGCTTCCGCGATAGTGTCTGTGCGGTTGTCGTCCATCGCCGCCGCCGATAGACGGTCCCAATGCGGATCGGAATACTCACGGGTGGAGGCGACGTGCCGGGCTTGAACGCCTGCATCCGCTCGGTGGTGCTGTCGGCGGACGATCTTGGCTGGGAGGTGGTCGGCTTCCGGCGCGGCTGGGAGGGCGTGATGGGCATCGACCCCGCCGATCCCGCCAGCATAGCCGCGCACAGCCTGCCACTCACCCGCGAAGGCGTGCGCGGCATCGACCGGACCGGCGGCACCATCCTCCACACCTCGCGCCGCGACCCGAGGACCGGGAAGGAGGGGGACCGGACCGGCCACGTATTGGCGGTGCTCGACGCGCTCGGCATCGGCGCGATGATCACCCTTGGCGGCGACGGCACCTTGCGCTTCTCCGCCCATCTCGCCGCTCGGGGCATGACGGTGATCTCGGTGCCCAAGACGATGGACAATGACGTTTACGGCACCGATTATTGCATCGGCTTCTCGACCGCGGTCAGCCGCTCGGTCGAGGCGATCAACGCGCTTCGGACCACCGTCGAGAGCCACGAGCGGATCGGAGTCATCGAATTGTTCGGGCGAAGGAGCGGCGAGACCGCCTTGCTCGCCGGCTTCCTCGCCCAGGTCGACCGCACCGTGATCGCCGAGGTGCCGGCCGATCTCGACGTGCTTCTGCCCTTGCTCGCCGAGGACAAGGCAAGCAATCCCGCTTGTTATGCGATGTGCGTGGTTTCCGAAGGCGCGACCATCAGGGGCGTGGCCGAGGAGGACGATTTGTCGCGGACCGCGACCCAGCGCAGCGACGAGGGGATCGGCCACCGCCTCGGCCGGGCGATCGAGGCGCGGCTCGGCACCGGCACGGTGCTCCAGGAGCTCGCTTATCTGATGCGCTCAGGCGAGCCCGACGCGATGGACCGGATGGTCGGCTTCGCCTTCGGCGGCCTCGCCGTGCAATTGCTCGAGCGCGGCGAGAAAGCGCGGATGGTGACGCTTTCCAACGGCAATTACGGCCATGTGCCGATCGACACCCTGCTCAACGGCAAGAAATCGGTCGACGTCAGCGCGCTCTACGACAAGGCGGCCTACCGCGCCCGGCTGATGCGGGTCGAGGGCATGCCGATGTTCCTCTATTGAAGCAGGCCGGAAGCGCTGCTAGAGGCCCCGCTCCTACCACCTGGGAGGCTTTCTCCCCGGACATGACGTGCGGTCGTGGCGGAACTGGTAGACGCGCAGCGTTGAGGTCGCTGTGGCCGCAAGGCCGTGGAAGTTCGAGTCTTCTCGACCGCACCATTTTACAATCAGCGAATATGGGGGCATCACCGCCCGATGGCGGGGGCCCCAATCGACGCGCGCATCGGCCCGAAGCGGAAGCTGGGCTTCGTGATGTGCATCGCGCTCGTCGTCGGCAACATGATCGGCACGGGCATCTTCCAGCTGCCGCGCAATCTCGCGCCGATGGGCTGGAACAGCGTCTTCGGCTGGCTGGCGACGATCGCCGGCACGCTCTGCCTCGCCGCCGTGCTGCTCCGGCTGGCGCGGGGACGGGCGGACGGCTGCGGCCCTTATGCCTATCCCGCGGCGGCGTTCGGCCCCGGGACGGGCTTCGTCGTCGCCTGGTCCTACTGGATCTCCTGCTGGACCGTGAACGCGACGCTCGCCGTCGCCGTCGTGCAGAATCTGGCGTTCATCTGGCCGGGGCTCGCGGCGCCCGGAATCGCCGCCCCGGCGGCGCTTGCCATTCTGTGGCTGTTCACCTTCGTCAATTGCCTGGGCGTGCGCGAGGCTGGCAAGGTGCAGGTGCTGACCTCAGTGCTGAAGCTCTTGCCGCTGGCGGGCGCGATCCTCGTCGCTTGCTGGTTCCTTGCGCGCGGCGGCGCGGTGCCGGTGCAGCAGGCAATTGTCCCGATCGAGGCGGGAAGCATCCAGGCCGCGGCGACGCTGGCGCTGTTCGCCATGCTGAGCTTCGAAAGCGCGATGGTCGTCGGCGACCGGGTCGAGAATCCGGAACGCAACGTGCCGCGCGCGACCATGTTGGGCACGTTGATCGCGGGCCTCATCTATTTGCTCTGCTCGTCGGCGGTGTCCTTGCTGCTGCCGCATGAGGCGGTCGCGCAGACCGAATCGCCATTCGCCCTCTTCTTCTCCACCCTGGTCCATCCGGCCCTCGGTCCGGTCGTCGCCGCCTTTGTCGCGATTGCCGCGCTCGGCGCCCTCAACGGCATCATATTGGTGCAGGCGGAAATGCCTCTGGCGGTCGCGCGCGAGGGGTTGCTCCCGCCCTGGTTCGCCCGCTTCAACCGATGGGAGATTCCCTGGCGCATCCACATCATCTCCAGCGGGCTCGCAACCCTGCTGCTGATCGCCAATTACACGCAGAGCCTGGCGACGTTGTTCACCTTCATGGTGCTGGTCACGACGTCGGTCTCGCTCATCTTCTATCTGGTCGGGACGCTGGCGGCCTTGTGGCTCAGGGCAAAGGGGCGGCTGCAGGGATCCGCTGGCTTCGTCCTGATCGGCTTCGCCGCAATCGCCTATTGCCTCTGGGCCTTTTACGGCGCCGGCGTGACGGAGAGCCTGTGGAGCCTTGGCATGACCGCGGTGGCCGTCCCGGTCTATCTGCTCATGCGGCGGGCAAGCCGCTCCAGCCGGGTGGCGGCGGCGCGTCCGCCCGCGTCTCCGGGATCAGCCGCCTGAGCTTGCGGGCGAAGCTCCTGAGGCAGACTTCCGAGCGGCCGAGCGGCCCCGGCGTGTAGAGGTCCGAGGCCATGCCCTGCTGGACCCGGCGGATCAGCGCCGTATCCTCCCCGTTGACCCGGCGGTTGATCCGCCAGTTGAGGTAGCGCGCCGCCTTCAGCTCGCGGCCCGCGCCCGGCAGCGCGTAGCTGACCTCGCGGATCATCGTCCGGGTCGGGCCGACGGGGACGAAATGCATGAAATCGACCTGGTCGGGATAGATGTCGATGGCGACATTGGGCCAGAGCTTGAAATAGAGCCAGGTCCGGCCCGCCTCCTTGGGGAGCAGCGCCTGGTAAGCGCGTTCGGAGAGGTTGGCCGATGGCCGCTCGACCAGCTCCCCCGACATCCGGTCGACATGGGGGCCCGCCTCGATCCGGTAATCGCCGCCGAACAAACGGGTGAGGCCGGGATGGGCGACCTTGATGTGCAGCCCGTCCGAATAATTGTCGGCGACGTTCTTCCAGTTGACGTCGCGCGGCCGCATCGTGATCCGGCCGATCGCCCGCAGCTCCTCGAAGCGATGGGGCGCCGCCTCGGCATCGTAGGGCGCCATCATCTCGGCGACTTTTGGGCCGCCGCCTTCGAGCCGGACGAACAGGAAGCCGCGCCAATTTTCGAGCTCGACGGGGACGAGGCCGAGCGCGGCGGGGTCGAGCCCGGGATAATCCTCGCGTTGCGGCACGCCGACGAGGCGCCCGTCCAACGCATAGGTCCAGGCGTGATAGGGGCAGGTCAGCCGCTTCGCGCAGCCCGCCTCGCCGTCGACCAGCCGCGAGCCGCGGTGGCGGCAGACATTGGCGAAAGCGCGCGCGGCGCCATCATCCCCCCGGATCACCAATATGCTCTCGCCCAGGACCTCCAGCGTCCGCCAGTCGCCGGCCTTGGCGATGTCGTTGGCGTGGCAGACGATCTGCCAGGAAGGCCGGATCAGCCGCGCCATCTCGACCCGGAAATATTCGGGATCGCGATAGACCCAGCCGGGCAGGCTCAGATCCTCCTGGGCATCGGCCTCGCGGGGCTTCAGGCGGGCGACCTCAGACATCGCCGCCTCCTAGCATGAACGCGGAAAGTCGCGCCAGACGACTTTCCATTGACCGCGCCGGAGCCCGCCCCCACATCCGCGTCATGGACAAGCTCGACCTTCCCGACGCCGAATGGCGCAAGCGCCTCTCGCCCGAGCAATATCATGTGCTGCGCGAGGGCGGCACGGAGCGCGCCTTCACCGGCGTGCTCCACGACAATCACGAAGCGGGCGCCTATCGCTGCGCCGCCTGCGGCAACCAATTGTTCGACAGCGGCACCAAGTTCGAGAGCGGCAGCGGCTGGCCGAGCTTCACCGGCCCGGCGGCCAGGGACCATGTCACGTTGCACGAGGATGTGAGCCACGGCATGCGCCGGACCGAGGTCCGCTGCGCGAAATGCGGCGGCCATCTCGGCCACGTCTTCCCGGACGGCCCGGGCCCGGAAGGCCTGCGCTATTGCATCAACAGCGCCGCGCTGGATTTCGAGGAGCGGGGCGGAGCCTCGGATGGCGGCGGCTAAGCCCGTATTCATGCGGCGCGCGCTTCTGCTTGCCGCGATGACTCGCCGACTCTATCCCTAGCCCGGCCATGGCAACCGCCGCCGACGATCCCTATCCGCGCCCGCGCTCGCGCTTCCGGCGAATGCTCGGCACCGGCCTCAAGGTGTTCGCCTATCTGATCGTGATCGGCCTGATCGCGGTCGGCATCGCCGTCTCCGTCGCGGTCAGCCAATTGCCCTCTTATGCCGAGCTCGTCCGCCGCGGCGATCTCGGCCAGATGATCCGCATCCGCGCCGCCAACGGCCAGATCATCCACACCATGGGCCCGAGCTTCGGCGAATGGATCCCCTATGAGCGGATCCCGAAGGTGATGCGCGACGCGATCGTCGCGGTCGAAGACCGCCGCTTCCGCTCGCATCCCGGAGTCGATCCGATCGGCCTGTTCCGCGCCGTCGGCGTCCGCTTCCAGGAAGGGAGCTGGCGCCAGGGCGGATCGACCATCACCCAGCAGCTCGCCCGCAACATCTTCCTGAACAACGACCGCACCTTCGCCCGCAAGATGCGCGAGGGCGTATTGGCGCTGGCGCTCGAATGGCGCTTCTCCAAGGATCAGATCATCGAGCTTTATCTGAACCGGGTCTATTTCGGCGGCGGCGCCTATGGCATCGACGCCGCCTCGCGCCGCTTCTTCGGCCATAGCGCGACCACGCTCAGCGTCGGCGAGGCGGCGATCATCGCCGGCCTGGTCAAGGCCCCGTCCAACTATTCGCCGACCGCCGACGTCGCCGCGGCGCGCGACCGCGGCCGGGTCGCGCTCGAATTGATGGTCGAGAATGGCGCGATCACCCAGGCCCAGGCCGATTCCGCCAATCTCGATTCGATCCAGCTTTCCCGAGTCACCCAGCGCCAGGACAGCAACCGCTATTTCATCGATTGGGTGCTGCCCCAGCTCGACACCTTGATCGACGAGACAAGGGCGCCGCTCGACGTGTGGACGACGATCGACCCCGGCATGCAGCGCGCCGCCGATGCCGCGATCAACGCCAATGCGCCGCGCGGCGCGCAAGGAGCGCTGGTCTCGCTCGACCGCGACGGCGCGGTCAGGGCGATGGTCGGCGGCCGCGACTATGTCGGCTCCAACTACAACCGCGCCACCCAGGCCAATCGCCAGCCCGGCTCGTCGTTCAAATTGTTCGTCTATCTGGCCGCGCTGGAGGCCGGCTACCAGCCCAACACGATCGTCCAGGACGAGCCGATCACGATCAACGGCTGGACCCCGCGCAACGACAATGGCCGCAATGCCGGGCCGATCCCGCTGAGGATGGCCTTCGCTTTTTCGGTGAACACGGTCGCTGTCCGCCTCGCCCAGCAGGTCGGCACGCGCGCGGTCGCCGACATGGCGCAGCGCCTCGGCATCACCACCAGGATCGCGACCAATCCGAGCATGGCCCTGGGCTCGTCCGAGGTCCGCCTGATCGACATGACCCGGGCCTATGCCTCGGTCGGGCGCGGCGGCGTCTCGGTGACGCCCTACGGCATCCGCCGGGTGACGACGACCGACAACACCATCCTCTACGAGCATCCGGCCGGCGAGGCGCGGACCCTGGTCGCGCCCTGGGTGGCGGCGCAGATGACCGAATTGCTCCAGGGCGTCGTCGAGCACGGCACCGGCCGCGCCGCCCAGCTCGGCCGGCCGACCGCGGGCAAGACCGGGACGACGACGTCGAACAAGGACGGCTGGTTCATCGGCTTTTCGAGCGGGCTCACCACCGGCGTGTGGATGGGCCGCGATGACAATCGCGCGCTTCCGGGCCTCTCCGGCGGCCGCGCCCCGGCCAGCGCCTTCCACGATTTCATGGTCCGCGCGGTCGCCAATCGGCCGGTCGAGCAATTCGCCACCGACGTGGCGGGCCCGGAATGGCAGGTCGACGAGGGCGACAACCAGCTCTTCCTGGCGCCGCCCGACGACGCGCCTCTGGTCGACGAGGACGGCAATCCGATCGAGCAGGCGCCGCCGCCGCAGGACGACCGGCCGCGGCGCGGACCCGACGAGGCGATCCAGCCCGAGGAGGAAGGGCTCCAGCCCGACGACGAGGACGAGCGCGGCCGCGGCCGCGACGACCGCCGCGAGGAACGGCGGAGCGACACCTACGCGGCTTAGAATCGGGGCCATCCTGAAACGGGCTCACCGCGGCCCGATACGGTGCAAAGCGGCGCCTTCGCGTTTCAGCCAGGCGCGGGCGGGGCGGGGATCGGCGCCGAGCAGGTCCGCCAGGAAGGCGTGGAATTCGGGGCCGTGGTTGAGGTGGACCCGGTGCGCGACCTCGTGCGCGACCGTCGCGCGGCGGACGAAATCGGGCGCCAGGATCAGCCGCCAGCTATAGCGGATCGCGCCCGTGCTCGAGCAGCTCCCCCAGCGCGACACCGGATCGCCGATCCCGATCCGCGCCACCGTGACGCCCGCTCTGGCGGCGAATTCGGCGGTCTCGCGCCCGAGCAGAGCGAACGCCTCGGCCTTCAGCCAGCGCAGGATCCGCCGCTCGAGCCCGTCGAGTGGGCCGCCGGCGACCAGCCGCCCCTCGGCCCGTTCGATCCGCCGCAGCCGTTCCGGATCCCAGTCGATCACATGAGGTTCGCCGCGAAGCGGGACCGACGCGCCCGGCGCGAAAGCGAGCGCGGGCGGGATGACGGCGAGCGCAGCCTCGATCCAGGCGCGATGGCCGCTCGCCCAGGCCAGAGCGCGGCGCCGCGAGACCCGGCGCGGCACGGTGAGCAGCACGGAGCGGGTGCGCGGATCGACGCTGAGCCGCATCCTGCGCGCGCGCGGCGACACCTTGAGCCTGACCCGCGTCTCCCCGATCAGATGATCAGAGGATGCGGTCGACGAGATGATGGGCCAGATCGCCAGCGTCATCCTCCGATATCGTCCAGCCGCGCACCGATATGCCGGCTTCGTGCACGGTCTCGCGGCTGCCGCTCAGCAGATAATGCCAGTCGGCGAGCGGCTTGCCCTCGCCGCGCAGCCGATAGGCGCAGGTCGAGGGCAGCCAGTCGATCCCGCGCATCTTGGCCGCGTCGAGCCGCACGCAATCGGGCACGAACACACGGCGCAATTTGTAGTTGGAGCAACGGCAGCTGCTCCGGTCGAGCAGGCGGCAGGCGACGTTGGTGGCGTGGAGCGCGCCGGTCCTTTCGTCCTCCAGTTTGTGCAGGCAGCATTTGCCGCAGCCGTCGCACAAGGCCTCCCATTCCTCGCGGTTGAGGCTTTCGATCGGCTCCTCCCAGAAGCGCGGCCTCATCGCACCCAGCGATCGAGCTCGGCCGCGACGCCGTCGGGGCCCTTGTCGTGAGGGATGCCGACGATCGGTTCGCCCTGCGGGCCGTAAAGGCCGGCATAGCGCGTATGATCCATGAGATAGCCGCCCCCATTGCCCCCGCTGCCTCCGGCGCGGCTGTAATAGATGCCGAAGGCGCGGGCGACGCCGGCTATTTCCTCCGCACTGCCGGTGAGCCCGATCATGCGCGGATGAAAGGCCGAGACATATTGGCGCAGAACCGCCGGCGTGTCCCGCTCGGGATCGATGCTGATGAAGATCGGCTGGACCCTGGCCGCCCGTCCGGCGTCGCGCTGCTCGAAGCGGCGAAGGCCGGCGCCGATCACCTGCATGTCGACCGGGCACACGTCCGGACAATAGGTATAGCCGAAATAGATCAGCCGGTATTTCCCAGCGAAAGCCGTGTCGCTGATCCGGCGGCCATTTTGGTCGGTCAGGGTGAAAGGACCGCCCAAAGTCGCGGTCCTTGGCGGCGAACCGGGCGGCTCCGGCGAGAAGGCGCCGAGCAGATAGGCGATCAATATGGCAAGGGGAAAGGCGACCAGGGCCACCAGCAGCGTCTCGCGACGGCTGGGCCAGCCCGAGCCCTCCTGGTCGGGCGTTTCCGGTTTCGGGGGATCGGTGCCCGGCGCGCTTTCGTTCATGACAGCCGCAGCCTTGCTTTGCTAAGGGGCTGGGATCAAGTCCGATCGATGAAACGGGATGTGAAGCGTATGACCAGCAGGCTTTGGCTCTTCGGGGCGCTGATGATCGCGATCGCGGCGCCGGTCGTGGCGCAGAGCTATTCCGAAGGCTTCACCTTCCTGAAGGCGGTGCGCGAGCGCGACGGCATCACCGCCGAGCGGATCCTGTCCAATCCGAGCTCGACCGCGGTCAACATCCGCGATCCCGGCAATGGCGAGAGCGCGCTCCACATCCTGGTGCGCGGCCGCGATGCGAGCTGGCTCAATTACATGCTCGCGCGCGGCGCGCGGCCCGATTCGGCGATGAATGACGGCACCACGGCGCTGATCCTCGCCGCCCAGATCGGCTGGTATGAAGGCGCCCAGTCGCTGCTCGGCCGCGGCGCCAACCCCAATCTGGGCAATTCGCGCGGCGAGACGCCGCTCATCTTCGCGGTGCAGCGGCGCGATATGCCGATGGTGCGCCTGCTCCTGTCGCAGCGCGCCGATCCCAACCAGACCGACAATGTCTCGGGCAATTCGCCGATCGATTATGCCCGCCAGGACAATAGAGCGGCCCAGATCCTGCGCCTGCTCGAGCAGGCGGGCAGGCCCAGCGCCCCGGCCACGTCCGGCCCTCCCAGGAACTGATACTGTTCGATTAACCCGTCACGCTGGATCCGACGACCTCAATCCAGCCCGGCCAGCCCCGGATCGAGATCGCCGGCCAGCCGGCGCGCGGCGCGGCGGGCGAAGCGCAGGATCTCGGCCTTGCGCCGGGCCGGGGCGAGCGGCCGGCACGGCGCTTCCCTGACCATCTCCGCGTCGTAGCGGTCGGCGACGATCAGCCCGGCGCAGCCGAGGCCGAAGCCGTCGCGCTCGAATGGCTCGAGGCCGAATCCCGCCGGCACCGCCCAGTAGAAGAGGTCGCAATAATCGAGATAGTCGACCCATTTCTGGTCGCCGAACAGATCGGCGCGCGACACCTTGATCTCGACGATGATCAGCTGCCCCTTGGCGTCGATCGCGACCATGTCGGCGCGCCGGCCGTTGGGCAAGGGCACCTCGCACAAAGCGAACATGTCGCCGCGGAAGAACAAGCGGGTGACCCCGCGCGCCACGTCCTGCGCGATCAGGGGCGCGTCGGCGAAGCAATCTCGTTGCGGCGACTCGGGCAGCGAAGCCATGCCGCGAGATTAGAATGAAACGGGAACGAAGAAAAGTGCTCCCCGGCGAAGGCCGGGGTCCAGGCCTTGCTCCCGTGCAGCTGGGCCCCGGCTTTCGCCGGGGAACGCTCAGCGGTAGAAAACGTGATTGCCCACGGTCGCCACCCGCGTCAGCCGCCAGCCGGGGCTGATCCGCCGGGCGTGGAAGAAGAGCGCGCTCGGGGCGCCGCCGTCGGCGAGCCGCTCGGTGGCGATGCGGGCGATGGCGACGGCGATGTGCCAGTCGCGCGAGCCCGACGGCGGCTGCGGGATGGCGCCGCGGCGGACGAAGGAGAATTGGTAGGGCTGGCGCACGACGCCGCACAAAGTCGGCGCGAACCTCCCCGAGCGGGCGCGGTTGATGACCACCTCGGCGACGGCGAGCTGGCCGGAGAGCGGCTCCCCGCGCGATTCCCAATAGACGGCGCGCGCCAGGCACTCGCTTTCGGCATCGGCCGTGTCGCTGCCGGCATAGGCGCCGACCAGATCGGCGAGCGGGCGAGCGGGCTGCACCCGCTGCTCGAAGGCAGGCGTGGCCTCGGAAACGGGCGCGGGATCGGTCAGACCGTCGAGGCCGAGGCCGGCGGCGGTCAATCCGGTCGGGCTTTCGGCGGCGAGCGCGGGCGTGGCGAGGAACAAAGCGGCGCACAGCCCCAGAAAAAATCCGCTTCGCATGAAAATCCCCCGATTGCCCGGCCGACATGGCGAGCCGCACCGGCCTGGGTCAACCGACGGCGTTCATTTCAGCGGCGAACCGTTCGGCGGACGCGACGTCCAGCTCCACGATCCACAGATCGGGATCATATTTGCGGCGCCGGTCGAGCAGCGCCTGGAAATCCGCGTCGCTCTCGATCGGCCGCGCCGAAGCTTCCCAGGCATAGCCGCCGTCCGGCTGGAGCTGGCGCTCGAGGAAGCTTGCCCTGGTGCCGCGCTCGGCGAGGATCACGGCGATCGCCCCGGCGGTGGCATCGCCCTTCGCGAGGACCGCGCCGAACCCGCCTTCGTCCTGGGCGCGCCGAAGCAAAGCCGAGACCAGCACCGAGCTCGCCAGCCGGCCGCTCACGCCGAGCGATAGCCGTCGAGGCTCGAGAGGGGGATGTGCGAGCGCATGAAGGTGCCGGTGCCGCGCGCCGCCTCCTCGCCGTCGGGCAGGATGAGGCGCGCCTCGCCGACGAAGACGCGGCGCTTGCCGCTTACCCAGCGCCCTTCGGCGATCATCGGGCCGGCCTTGAGCGGGCGGGTGAAGACGAGGTTGAAGGCGGTGGTCAGGAGGAAGCGGTCGCTGACCATCGAGTTGCAGGCGTAGAAGGCGGCATCGTCCATCATCTTGAAATAGAGCGTGCCGTGGGCGGCGCCCGCCGCATGGTAGGTGGCCGGCGTCACCTCGAACCGGAGCCGCGCGAGGCCGGGCTCGGCGATCTCGATCTGCGAGTCGAACAAGGCATTGATCGCCGCCGCGCGGTAGAGCGATTCGAGCGAGCGGAAGTGCGCGGCCTCTCCTCCTCCTCCTCCGGCGCGGGGCTCAGGCGGCATCCCTGGCTTCCGCGCCGGCGAGGAGGGCGTAAAGCGCATCCTTCGAGCGCGCACCACGCAATTTGGCGACCATTTGCGGATCGCGGAACACCCGGCTGACCCGTGCCAGCGCCTTGAGATGGTCCGCGCCGGCATCGGGCGGCGACAGCAGCAGGAAGACGAGGTCGACGGGCAGGCCGTCGATCGACTGGAAATCGACCGGGGTCTCCAGCCGCGCGAAATAGCCGAACACCGCCGGCAGGCCCTCGATCTTGCCGTGCGGGATTGCGGCGCCGGCGCCGAAGCCGGTCGAGCCGATCTTCTCGCGCGCGGCGAGGCTGGCGACGATGGTCTTGGCGGGCAGGCCGGTGAGCCGCGCCGACGCCGAGGCGAGCTGCTGGAACAGGCCCTTCTTGTTGGCCGTGACCAGATCGGCGTCGACCGCCTTGTCGCTCAATATGTCGGAAAGATCGCTCATGTCTGCACCGGGTGGGAAGCGGCTGCTTCCGTATATGAAAGGGAAAAGGGCAAAGCGGGCCGCTAGCCGCCCCGCTCGGGCTCGACCCAGCCGATCGTGCCGTCGCCCCGCCGGTAGACCATGTTGAAGGCGCCGGTGCCGCTGTTGCGGAACATCAGCGCATTGGTGTTTCGAAGATCGAGCAGCATCACCGCGTCCGACACCGAGGCCGTCGGAATGTCCACCCTGGTTTCGGCGATCACCGGCGGATTGTCGACCGGCTCCTCGGGCTCGGGCGGCGGCGCGAACACCGTATAGCCGGCCTCCGGCGCCGCCTCGGCAAGGCCTTGCGAATGAGCGTACTGGGCATGGCGGTCCTTGAGCCGCCTTTTGTAGCGCCTCAGCTGGGTCTCGATCCGGTCGGCGGCCTGCTCGAACGCCGCCGGCGCGACCGACGCCCCGGCCGAGCCCTTCAGCACCACGCCCTGCGGCACGTGGGCGACGATGTCGCAGGTGAAGCTGTGGTCATAGGGGCCCTTGCCGAAGGTGACCTGGGCGGAGATGGCGCGGGAGAAATATTTTTCGGCGATGGCGTGGAGCCGTTCGTCCACCTGCTGCCTGAGCGCCTCGCCGGTATCGATCTGATGACCGGAGACCCGGATGTCCATCATTGTCTCCAATGCCTCACGGCGCGCATGTGGGCGCGCCGGAGCCTTTGGTCAACCGGGTCTGAACACGGTCCTCAGAGGCGGTTCCAGATCGGGTTCTCGATCTTCGTCAGGAAGGCGGCGTGGCGCGCCAGCTCCTCGGCGGAAGGCGCGTGCGGCCGGGGCGGACGGACGTTCGCGGCCAGCGGCGCCAGCCGGCCAAACGCCGATTCGGCCGCCTGCGCCGCGGTCTCCTCGACCAATTCGGCGACCAGGCCGAGCCCGATCTGGCGGCCGCCGGTCAGCTCGACATAGACCTGGGCGAGCAATTGCGCGTCGAGCAGGGCGCCATGCTTGACCCGCTGCGAGCGGTCGACGCCGAAGCGCGTGCAGAGCGCATCGAGGCTGTGCTTGGCGCCGGGGAATTTCTGGCGGGCGAGGACCAAGGTGCAGACCATGCGGGACATGGCGACGATCGGCCGGCCGCAGGCGCCAAGCTCATGGTTGACGAAGCCGAAATCGAAGGCGGCATTGTGCGCGATCATCGGCGAATCGCCGATGAACGTCAGCAGCTCCTCGCAGATTTCGGCGAAGGCCGGCTTGTCGGACAGGAAGCGGTCGGAGAGGCCGTGCACATTCTCGGCCTCGGTCGGCATCGGCCGGCCCGGGTTGAAATAAGAATGGAAGACGCGGCCGGTCTCGCAGCGGTTGACCATCTCGACGCAGCCGATCTCGACGATCCGGTCGCCGCCTTGCGGGCTGAGGCCGGTGGTCTCGGTGTCGAAGACGATCTCGCGCATCCAACCCCTATGAATCGCCCGGCGCGGCGAGGCAAGCGAGCATGCGGCGGACCGAAGCCCTTGTTTCGTCGAGCGAACAATCGGTCGGGATGACGAAGTCGGCGCGGGCGCGCTTCTCGGCATCGGGCAGCTGGTGCGAGAGGATGCGCAGATATTTCTCCGCCGTCATTCCGGGCCGCGCCAAAGTGCGCATGCGCTGCACCTCTTCATCCGCCGAAACCACCGCGACCCTGTCGACCAACGCGGCGCCGCCTTTCTCGAACAGCAACGGGATGTCGAGCACGACCACCGGCGCACCGGCATGGTCGGCAAGGAACGCTGCCCGCTCGAGCGCCACCGCGGGGTGGACGAGCGCCTCCAGCCGCTGCAGCGCCGCCGGCTCGGCGAGCACCCGTTCAGCGAGGGTGGAGCGATTCACCCCCTTCGGCCCGGTCGTGCCCGGAAACGCCGCCTCGATCTCCGCGACGAGAGCCCCCGCCGGCCCCTGCAGCCGGTGCACCACCGCATCGGCGTCGAACACCGGCACGCCTTCATCGGCGAACATCCGCGCCACGGTCGATTTGCCCATGCCGATCGAGCCAGTGAGGCCGAGGACGATTGTCATGACGTCAGCACCGCGCGCAGCTCGGCATCGTGCTCGCGCGGCGCCGGAGCCCCAAAGAAAAGCTCGAAGGCCGGCGCCGCCTGGCCGATCAGCATATCGATGCCGTCGACGCTCTTGCGGCCAAGCGCATTTGCGCGACCCAGCAAAGCGGTTTCCACGGGCGCATAGACCATGTCGAAGACGGTGCCGTAATCGTCCATCCTGTCCAGGGCATCGATGATCGGCCCCGGCATCGAAGCCCGCCCCGCCATGCCGAGCGGGCTGGCATTGATCAGCCAGTGCGCGCCGGCGATTGCAGCTCCGCAATCGTCCAGGGCGTGGACGGCGCCGGCGGTCGCGAAAGCCCGGTGCACGATTCGGCCCTTGGCGGCATCGCGTACGATCAGGTGAACGTCGCTCGTCTCCCTCAGCCGCAGATATTCGAGCGCGGCGCGGGCGGCCCCGCCCGCGCCGATGACGCAGGCCCGCTGTCCCGGGGCGGCGGCATCGCCCAGCGCCGCGGCAATGCCGATCATGTCGGTATTGGCGCCGAGGCTGCGCCCCAGCGGCGAGCGGAAGATGGCATTCATCGCCCCGATCCGCGCAGAAAGGCCGGTCGGGTCGCTCACCAGCGCGGCGGCTCGCACCTTGAGCGGCGCGGTGACGTTGCTTCCGCGCCAGAAAGGATCGGCGCGGCGCCGGTCCAGATGGGCCTTGAGCTGGTCCGGCTGGACGCGCTCGGCGCGATAATCGCCTTCGAGGCCCAGCTTCTCCAGCCAGAATTTGTGGATCAGCGGCGATTTGCTGTGGGCGACCGGGTCGCCGATCACTTCGGCATAAGGAATGCCCATCAGCTTTTCAGCAGCCCGCGCTCGCGCAGATAATCGAGCAGGGGCAAGAGCGGCAGGCCGAGAATGGCGAAGTGGCTGCCCTCGACCTCCTCGAACAATTGCGCGCCCATGCCCTCGATCCGGTAGCCGCCGACATTGTGGCGAACCGCTTCATATTCGGCGTCGAGATAGGCTTGCAGAAACTCCTCGCCGAGCGGACGGACGTCCATCGCCACCGTCTCGGTCTCGCCCCAGACGCGCTCGCCTTGCTCGACCACGACCGCGGCCGCATGGAGATAGTGGGTGCCGCCGCTCAGGCTGCGCAGCTGGGCCAGCGCCTCTGCGCGCGAGCCGGGCTTGCTGAGCATGCTGCCGTCGTCGAGCTCGAGCACCTGGTCGGCGCCGATCACCAGGACATTCTCTCCGGCCGCCGCGCTCTTCGCCTTCATCTCGGCGAGCATCTCCGCGAGATCGCGCGGCTCGAAGCCGGTTTCGATCAGCCCGGCCTTGGCCTCCTCCTCGTCGAAATCCGCCGCCACCGTCTCGAACGGCACGCCGGCCGCTTCGAGCATGCGCCGGCGCGTCGCGCTCTGCGAGGCGAGCAGCAACCTCATTGCGCCGCTTTCTCGTCGCGTTCGGCGCAGAGCTTGACGATGGCGAGCGCGCTCTCCTCGATCGAGCGGCGGGTGACGTCGATCACCGGCCAGTCATTGTCGGCGAACATCCGCCGGGCGAAGGCGAGCTCGGCATTGACCGCCTCCACGTCGACATAGTCGGTCTCCGGCGCCTGGTTGAGCGAGATCAGCCGGTTGCGGCGGATCTGGATCAGCCGCTCGATATTGGTGGTGAGGCCGACCACCATCGGGTGGCGAAGCGAGAACAGGCTCGCCGGCGGCGGCGATTCGGGGACGAGCGGGATATTGGCGACCTTGAAGCCGCGATTGGCGAGATAGATGCTCGTCGGTGTCTTCGAGGTGCGCGACACGCCGGCGAGGATGATGTCGGCCTCCTCCCAATTTTCCGAGCCGACGCCGTCGTCATGGGCGATGGTGAACTGGATCGCGTCGACGCGGGCGAAATAAGCGGCATCGAGCGCGTGCTGCCGCCCGGCCCGGCCCTTGGCTTCCTCGCCGCTGACCGCGGACAAAGCGTCGATCACCGGATCGAGCACGGGCACGGCGTGGATCTTGCGCTGCCGGCATTTGCGCTCGAGCTCGCGGCGGATCGCCTGGTTGACGACGGTGTAGAGGACGAGCCCCGGCCGCCGCTGGACGTCGTCGAGGACCCGGTCGAGATGGCCTTCGGAGCGCACCATCGGCCACAGATGGTGAAGCGCCTCGACATTGTCGAACTGGGCGAGGCAGGCCTTGGCCACCATGTCCAGCGTCTCGCCGGTCGAGTCCGACAAGAGATGCAGGTGAAGTTGTTTCACCGCCGAAGCAGCCTGTGGAAAACCATGGGGAAAGGGCTAGCTCAAGCCTCGGGGCAAACTCAAGGACGGCTTTCGTCCCCGGCCCGCCTTGAATCGCCCACAGCGGCGCGAACAGGGGAAAAATTCTACCCCCAGACTGTGGATCATGGGGACGGGCTTCGCGAATCCGCGGAAAGCCGCGCGATATGAGGAGTCAAGCTGTTGGCAAAATTTGTGCGAAGCAATAAGCCCCGCTCATCCAGCCCCTACTAACCTCAACAGACTCTCTTTAGAATCTAATATATAAGAGAAGAGAGCGGAGCCGCCAGCCTTGACGCCCCAGCCAACCAAGCCCTTGCTGAGCGTCCTAAGCGGCGGAAATCCGGGGAAAGTTCCGATCTGGCTGATGCGCCAGGCGGGGCGCTACCTTCCTGAATATCGCGCGCTGAGAGCGGCCAAGGGCGGCTTCCTCGAGCTCGTCTTCGATGCCGAGGCCGCGGCCGAGGTGACGCTTCAGCCGATCCGCCGCTTCGGCTTCGACGGCGCGATCCTATTCTCCGACATTTTGATCGTGCCGCATGCGCTCGGCCAGGATCTGCGTTTCGAGGCCGGCGACGGGCCGCGCCTCTCGCCGCCTCTGGTCGATGCCGCGCTTGCCGCGCTGACCGCCGTGCCGGCCCGGCTCGAGCCGGTCTACCGGACTGTGGAGAAAGTGGCAGCTTTGCTTCCCGCCGAAACGACTTTTCTCGGCTTCGCGGGCAGCCCGTGGACGGTGGCGACCTATATGGTGGCGGGCCAGGGCAGCCGCGACCAGGCCGAGGCACGGCTCAAGGCCTATGCCGATCCGCAAGGGTTCGCCGCGATCGTCGCCGCGATCGAGGCGATGACGATCGACTATCTTTCCGGCCAGATCGCGGCCGGGGTCGAGGCCGTGCAAGTGTTCGACAGCTGGGCGGGCAGCCTTTCGCCGGCGCAGTTCGATGCCTGGGTGATCGCGCCGACCGCGCGGATCGTCGCCGGTCTCAAGGCGCGGCATCCTGATGTGCCCGTGATCGGCTTCCCCAAGGGCGCGGGCGCCAAGCTCGAAGCCTATGCGCGCGAGACCGGGGTCGACGCGCTTGGGCTGGACGAGACCATCGACCCGGAATGGGCGGCGCGCACTTTGCCCGAAAATCTGCCGCTGCAGGGCAATCTCGACCCGCTCGCATTGCTTGCCGGCGGCGCGGCGCTTGAAAGCGCGGTGGGTCGCATCCTATCTAGCCTGTCGGGGAGGCCGCACATCTTCAATCTCGGCCACGGCATCGTCAAGGAGACGCCGATCGCCCATGTCGAGCAACTGCTCGCACTGGTGCGGCGGTGAGCTCCGGCTTCGGATCGGTCCTGATCTTGCTCTACGAATGGCTCAAGGCCGGTCATCTGATCTTCGTGATCTTCTGGGTCGCGGGGCTGTTCATGCTGCCGCGCTACTACATCTACCACCAGGAGAGCGCGCCGGGCTCGGACGAGGAGAAGAGGTGGATCGAGCGCGAGAAGAAATTGCGTTCGATCATCATCACCCCGGCGATGATCCTGGTCTGGGTCTTCGGCCTGCTGCTCGCTCACATCACCGGCGCCTGGAGCCACCCCTGGTTCCTCGCCAAGTTCGCGATCGTGGTCGGCCTTTCGGGCTATCACGGCTGGATGATCGATTACGGCAAGAAGCTCGAAAACGGGCTGCGTCCGGTTAGCGGCACGGCGCTGCGGCTGATGAATGAAGTGCCGGGCATCGCGGTCGTGCTGATCGTCGTGCTGGTGATCATCAAGCCTTTCTCCTGAAGGGCTTCCCCATTCGCTCGGCTTGACTCGCCTCAGGGCGGAGCATAACGGCGACGTCAGTCGTTAGCCTGCCGTCCGCGCGGGTGTTCAAGCCGCTCCACATTTCCATGACATTCCGAGGCCCCGCCCGGAATCCGTTTCCCAAAGAGACTCCCAATGCATCTGAACGACCTCAAGCAAAAAACCCCCGCCGATCTCGTCGCCATGGCCGAGGAGCTCGGCGTCGAGGGCGCCTCGACGCTCCGCAAGCAGGAGCTGATGTTCTCGATCCTCAAGGTCCGCGCCGAGAGCGGCAACGAGATCATGGGCCAGGGCACGATCGAAGTGCTGCAGGACGGCTTCGGCTTCCTGCGCTCGGCCGATTCCAACTATCTGGCCGGCCCCGACGACATCTACGTCTCGCCCAATCAGGTCCGCAAGTTCGGCCTCAGGACCGGCGACACGGTCGAGGGCGAGATTCGCGGCCCCAAGGAGGGCGAGCGCTATTTCAGCCTCGTTCGAGTCACCCAGGTCAATTTCGACGACCCCGACGCGGTCCGCCACCGCGTCAATTTCGACAATCTGACGCCACTCTACCCGGATGAGAAGCTGACGCTCGACAGCGCCGACCCGACGATCAAGGACAAATCGGCGCGCGTCATCGACATCATCTCGCCGCAGGGCAAGGGCCAGCGCGCCCTGATCGTCGCGCCGCCAAGGACCGGCAAGACCGTGCTCCTCCAGAACATCGCCCGGGCGATCACCGACAATCATCCCGAGGTGTTCCTGATCGTGCTGCTGATCGACGAGCGGCCGGAGGAAGTGACCGACATGCAGCGCTCGGTGAAGGGCGAGGTCATCTCCTCGACCTTCGACGAGCCCGCGTCCCGCCACGTCCAGGTCGCCGAGATGGTGATCGAGAAGGCCAAGCGCCTGGTCGAGCACAAGAAGGACGTCGTCATCCTGCTCGATTCGATCACCCGCCTCGGCCGCGCCTACAACACCGTCGTGCCCTCGTCGGGCAAGGTCCTGACCGGCGGCGTCGACGCCAATGCGCTGCAGCGCCCCAAGCGCTTCTTCGGCGCCGCCCGCAACATCGAGGAGGGCGGCTCGCTCTCGATCATCGCCACCGCCTTGATCGACACCGGCTCCAAGATGGACGAGGTCATCTTCGAGGAGTTCAAGGGCACCGGCAATTCCGAGATCGTCCTCGATCGCAAGGTCTCCGACAAGCGCATCTTCCCCTCGCTGGACGTCGGCAAATCGGGCACCCGCAAGGAGGAGTTGCTCGTCGACCAGGGCAAGCTCTCCAAGATGTGGGTGCTTCGCCGCATCCTCATGCAGATGGGCACGGTCGACGCGATGCAGTTCCTCTTGGATAAGATGAAGGATTCCAAGACCAACGAGGATTTCTTCGCCTCGATGAACCAATAGCTAGAGCGTGGCCCAGGCCCGTTTGGTGCCGATCGCGTAGCAGAGGCCGTAGACCAGGACGATCGCCGAACTCCACAGCAGGAAGGTGTCGACCAGGTCCGGCCGGAGCAGCAACATCGGCAGCGGCGCCAAGGCGCGCAGCAGGTAGATCGCGCTGATCGCCACCAGCGCGGTACGCATCAGCGGCAGGCGGCGGATCAGGCCCGCTCCGGCAAAGGCATAGGCTGCCCAGATCGCCAGCACTGCGGCGATTCCGATCGCCATCAGGGTCGGCCGCGCCCATCCCCGCGCGGCCATGCGCGCCATGCCCTCGCCGGCGCCGAAGAAGCGGTACCAGCTTGGCCCGCCCGCGATGATGGCGAGGTGCAGGACCGCGGCGGCGGCGCTCAGCAGCCCGCCAGCGACCAGCCAGGGATTGCGCGCCATCTTCAGCCGAGATGCTCGTCGAAGAAGGCCTCGGTGCGGCCGTCGGCGAGCCTTGCGGCCGCCTCGCTTCGCCTCTTGCCCATCTCGGCGGCGAAGCCGTGATCCTCGCCGGGATAATCGTGGAGGACGAGCTTGGGATGGTCGTCGAGGCCGGCGTGGATCAGCGCCTGCTTGTCGGGCGAGACGAAATGGTCGGCGCCGGCGATGTGCTGCATGTGCGGGCGGGCGATTGCGTGCTTCTCGCCGAGCAGCCCCTCGAGGCCGACGCCATAATAGCCGACCGAGGCGTCGACGTCGGTCCGTGCCGCGCACAGGAAGGCGAGCCGCCCGCCCAGGCAATAGCCGACGCAGCCGACGCGCCCTGGTCCCTTGGCGCCCTGGGGGAGCCGCGTGCGGGCGTCGCGGATGCAGGCCTCGATGTCGGCGACGGCCTTGTCCTGGTCGAGCTTCTGCATCAGGCCCAGCGCCTGCTGGAATTGCTCGGGCACGTCGGGATCGAGCTCGACGCCGGCCTCGGTCCGCCAGAACAGATCCGGGGCGACGCCGACATAGCCGAGGCTCGCCCAATGATCGCATTTGCGGCGTATGCCTTCGTTGACGCCGAATATCTCCTGGATGACGACGATGGCGCCCTTGGGCGTGCCCTCGGGCTCGGCGAGATAGGCCGCAAAGCCGCCATCGCCGCTTAGGGTCTCGATTGCGATCGTGGCCATGAACCCCTCCTCATTTGACCCCATAGCCTTTAAAGCCATAGCCGCGCGCAGCCAACAGATGCGAGAGGAGCAGCCCGATGAAGGTCACGGTCGACGTCGATTGCACGCCCGAGGAGGCGCGCCGCTTCCTGGGGCTGCCGGATCTGAGCGCGGTGCACGAGGCCTATGTCGAGAAGATGAAGGCGGCGGTGACCGAAGGCCCAAGCCCCGAAATGTTCGGCGAGATGATGAAAAGCTGGGGGCCGATGAACGAGGCCGGCATGGAGATGTGGAAGCAGATGCTTGGGCAGATGGGCGGAAAGGCGCCGCGCTGACCGACACCATCTTCGCTCTGTCCTCGGGCGCGCCGCCGGCGGCCGTCGCCCTGATCCGGATCAGCGGACCCAAGGCCGATGCCGCGCTGGCGGCGCTTGCCGGGCGCCTGCCGGAGCCGCGGGTAGCGACCTTTAGGCGGTTGCGCGCGGATGGTGAAGTCCTTGATAATACGGTGATACTCCGCTTCCCGGGCCCCAATAGCGCGACCGGCGAGGACATAACCGAGCTGCACCTTCATGGCGGCCGTGCGGTCGTCGCCAGTGCGCTGGCCGCATTGGGCAGGATGGACGGGCTGCGGCCTGCCGAGCCCGGCGAGTTCACCCGCCGCGCCTTCGAGAACGGCCGAATCGATCTGGCCGAGGCGGAGGGGCTCGCCGATCTGCTCGAGGCCGAGACCGAATCGCAACGCCGCGCTGCGCTGGCGCTGGCGGGCGGGGCGCTGAGCCGGCAAATCGGGGCCTGGCAGGAGCGGCTGCTGGCGCTGGCCGCCCAGATCGAGGCCGCGCTCGATTTTTCGGACGAGGACGATGTGGCGCCCCTCCCCGTGGATTTCCTCGGCCAGGTGCGCACGATCCGGGACGAGTTCGCCGCCGCGCTCGCCCGCCCGCGCGCCGAGCGACTCAAAGATGGCGTGCGGGTTGCCATCGCTGGGCCCCCAAATGCGGGTAAGTCTAGCCTTCTCAACGCGTTGGTCGGTCGCGACGCAGCGATCACTTCGCCGATTCCTGGCACCACGCGCGACCTCATCGAGGCCCCAACGGCGATTGGCGGGGTGCCTTTCCTCCTCGTCGACACCGCCGGCATGCGTCTTTCGAGCGACGAAGTCGAAACGATCGGCGTCCGCCGCGCCATGTCCTCGGTCGTCATGGCCGACATCGTCGTCTGGCTGGGTCGGCCGGAGTCGGCGCCGGAGCGCTCGATCGTCGTCCATGCCAAATCGGATCTGGGTCCGCCCTCGTGGCCTTGCGATCTTTCCCTGTCCGCATTGACGGGCGAGGGCCTCGACGGCCTCCTCGCCGAATTGATTGAACGTTCAACCAGTTTATTGCCCGGCCGGGGGGACGTGGCGCTCAACCAGCGTCACTACGACTGCCTCCGCGAGGCCAATAATGCGCTGCGGGAGGTGGACGAGACGGCGGATCTCCTCATCGCGG
Organism: Allosphingosinicella sp.; assembly: GCA_035994965.1. Taxonomy (GTDB): domain Bacteria; phylum Pseudomonadota; class Alphaproteobacteria; order Sphingomonadales; family Sphingomonadaceae; genus Allosphingosinicella. Next base: position 49,100 of record DASYKV010000016.1, on the reverse strand, counting down.
CGGAATGGCTCCGCTGGACCCGAAACGTCCTTGACAGAGTCACGGGCAAGGCCGGCGTCGAAGACATGCTGGACGCCTTGTTTGGGCGCTTCTGCATTGGAAAATGATGTTTCACGTGGAACAATAGGCTAGAGGCCCGCCCGTGAGCGACGATTTCGACATCATCGTGGTCGGCGGCGGCCATGCCGGCACTGAAGCGGCGGCTGCTGCGGCGCGGATGGGCGCGTCGGTGGCCTTGGTCAGCTTCTCGCGCGAGCAGATCGGCGCCATGTCGTGCAATCCGGCCATGGGCGGGCTCGGCAAGGGCCATCTGATCCGCGAGGTCGACGCCTTCGACGGACTGATCGCACGAGCTTCCGATCACGCCGCCATCCACTATCGCATGCTCAACGCCTCCAAGGGCGCGGCCGTGCGCGGCCCGCGCATTCAGGCGGACCGCAGGCGCTACAAGGAGGCGATCCACGCGCTGATCGATGCGCAGATGGGCCTTGAGGTCGTCGAGGGCGAAGCGAGTGCGCTCCGGCTCGACGAGCGCCGGATTACCGGCCTCGCCCTGGACGACGGGCGCGAGCTGGCCGCCCGGGCGGTGATCCTGGCCACCGGCACCTTCCTTGGCGGCAAGCTCCATTTCGGCATGACCAGCAAGGCTGGCGGCCGGGTCGGTGAGCGCGCGGCGACCGCGCTGGCGCGCCAGCTCCGCGCGCTCGATCTGCCCTTGGCCCGGCTCAAGACCGGCACGCCGCCGCGGCTCGACGGCCGCACCATCGACTGGGCCGGCCTCGAGCGGCAGGACTCGGACGACGGCCTGTGGACGATGTCGCCGATGGGCTCGGGGAGGGTCGCGCCGCAGCTCTTCTGCGCGATCACCCGTACCAACCCGCGCACCCACGAAATCATCCGCGCCAATCTCGATCGCTCGCCGCTCTTCGCCGGGGCGATCAGCGGCGTGGGCCCGCGTTACTGCCCGTCGATCGAGGACAAGGTCCACCGCTTCGCCGACCGCGACGGCCACCAGATCTTCCTCGAGCCCGAGGGGCTGGACGATCCGGCCATCTACCCCAACGGAATCTCGACCTCCTTGCCCGAAGACGTCCAGCTGGCGATGGTGCGCTCGATGGCGGGGCTCGAGCGCGCCGAGATTCTGCAGCCGGGCTATGCGGTCGAATATGACCATGTCGATCCGCGCATTCTCGAAGCCACGCTCGGCGTGCGCGACGTCGAAGGCCTCTACCTCGCCGGCCAGATCAACGGCACCACCGGCTATGAGGAAGCCGCCGCGCAGGGCCTCGTCGCCGGCCTCAACGCCGCCGCCTGGGCGAAGGGCGCGGCGCCGGTGCTGTTCGACCGCGCCGATTCCTATATCGGCGTGATGGTCGACGATCTCGTCCTGCAGGGCGTCACCGAGCCCTATCGCATGCTCACCGCGCGGGCCGAATACCGGCTGCGCCTGCGCGCCGACAATGCCGCCGCGCGGCTGACGCCCCGGGCGATCGCCGCCGGCTGCGTCTCGGCGGAGCGGCGGCGCCATTTCGACGCGGCGCGGGCCGAGCGCGCGCGTATTGAGGAGATTCTCACCCGGCGCCATGGCAAGATGACGCTGTCCGAGCGGCTGCGCTTCCCGGAGACCGACGCCGGGACCCTGGTCGCGCTGGCCCCCGAATTGGCGGACGCCGGGCCTGAGCAGCTCGAAGAAGCGATCCAGGACCATCGTTACGCGCCTTATGTGGCCCGCCAGCAGAGCGAGATCGACCGGCTGCGCTCGGATGAGGCGGTGCGGCTCCCCCCCGACATCGATTATGGCACGGTTGCCGGGCTCTCGAACGAGATGGTCGAACGCCTCGGCCGCACCCGCCCGGCGACGCTGGGCGCCGCCGGCCGAATCCGCGGGGTGACGCCGGCGGCGTTGGCGGCGATCCTGGTCCACGCGCGGCGCAAGGCGGCCTGATGAACGAAGGCGACGCGCGGGCCTGGGTCGAGCGCCGGTTCGATGTTCCACGTGAAACAATGGTGCGGCTCGACGCCTTCGCCGCCCTGCTGCGGCAGGAGAGCGAGCATCAAAATCTCGTGTCGAAGGCGAGCCTCGACCAGCTCTGGCTACGGCATTTCGCCGATTCGGCGCAGCTACTCGCGTTCGCGCCCTCGCCCGGCGCCAGCTGGGTGGATTTGGGCACCGGCGCCGGCTTCCCCGGCCTGGTGGTGGCGATGCTCCATGAAGGCCCGGTGACGCTGGTGGAGGAACGCCGTCTCAGGGTCGAATTCCTCCATCGCGCGGCCGAGCTTCTCGACGTGCGGGTTGAGATCATCGCGGCGAAGGTCGAGAGAATCACGGGCAGGTCGTTCGACGTGATCAGCGCCCGCGCTTTCACGCCGCTCGCGAAGCTCCTCGACTTGGGCACAGGCTTGTCCACAACAAAGACGATCTGGGTGCTTCCAAAGGGCCGAAACGCCGAGACGGAACTGGCGGCGCTCGATGCTTCGTGGCAGGGTGAGTTCCGGCTCGAAGCAAGCGTGACCGATCCCGAAGCGCAAATCATCGTCGCACAAGGGGTTCATCGCCGCGCGCAGGGCCGCCAGAGTAAAGGAAAGCGTCGATGATCCGGATCGCGGTCGCCAATCAGAAAGGCGGGGTCGGCAAGACCACCACCGCGATCAACCTCGCCACCGCTCTGGCGGCCACCGGCTGCCGCGTCCTGCTCATCGACCTCGATCCGCAGGGCAATGCCTCGACCGGCATGGGCATCGCCCACAGCGCCCGCGATCATAGCTCCTACGAATTGCTGACCGGCCAGTGCACGCTCGAGGAAGCGGTCCTTGCCACCAAGATTCCCCGGCTCGACATCATCCCGGCCACCGTCGACCTCTCCGGCGCGGAGATCGAACTCATTGAATTGCAAGGAAGAACGCACCGGCTCGACAAGGCGCTGGAGGGCGCTGCCGACGCCCGCTGGGACGTCTGCCTGATCGATTGCCCGCCCTCGCTCGGCCTGCTCACGGTCAACGCCCTGATCGCCGCCAATTCGATCCTGGTGCCGCTGCAGACCGAATTCTTCGCGCTGGAGGGCCTGAGCCAGCTCCTGCAGACGGTGGAGCGCATCCGCGCCCGCTTCAATCCGGAGCTTTCGATCCTCGGCGTCGCTTTGACCATGTTCGATCGGCGCAACAACCTCTCCTCGCAGGTCTCGGCCGACGTCCGCGCCTGCCTTGGCAAGGTGGTGTTCGAGACGGTGATCCCGCGCAACGTCCGACTGTCCGAAGCGCCGAGCCACGGCATGCCCGCCTTGATCTACGACCATCGCTGCCCGGGCTCGGAGGCCTATATGGCGCTCGCCCGCGAGTTGATCGAGCGCCTGCCGCAGAAAGCCGAAGCCGCATGAGCGATCCCTTTCCGAAGAAGCGCCCTTCCGGGCTCGGCCGCGGCCTTTCCTCCTTGCTCGGCGAGGTCCAGCAGGAGGCGCCAGTGCGCGCCGGCACCGAGGGCAGCGCGGGCGGCTCGGTCCAGATGATCCCGGTCGCCGGCATCGAGCCGCATCCGGGTCAGCCGCGCCGGATCTTCCAGGAGGAGGCCTTGGCCGAGCTCGCCGCCTCTATCCAGGTGCGCGGCGTTATCCAGCCGATCATCGTGAGGCCCCACGGCCACCGCTTCCAGATCGTCGCCGGCGAGCGGCGTTGGCGGGCGGCGCAGAAGGCGCGGCTTCATGAAATCCCCGCCATCGTCCGCGAGTTCAGCGACGAGGAAACGCTCGAAGTCGCCCTGATCGAGAACATTCAGCGCCAGGATCTCAATGCGATCGAGGAGGCGCAGGCCTATAAGCGCCTCATCGAGGAGTATCGCCACACTCAGGAGGAATTGGGCAGGCTCGTCCACAAATCGCGCAGTCATGTCGCTAACCTGTTGAGACTGCTTGATCTTCCGGCCAAGGTCCAGGTTCTGGTCGGGACCGGCCAGCTCAGCATGGGCCATGCTCGCGCCCTCGTCACGGCCAAGGACCCCGAAGGGCTGGCCGAGGAGATCGTCCGCCGCGGCCTGTCGGTGCGCGACGTGGAGAAGCTGGTCCAGGAAGGCAAGGTGCCGCGCCAGCGCCGGCTGCCGATCGAATATAAGGGCGCGGGCGCCGACATCGCCGCTTTGGAGCGCCAATTGGGCGATCTGCTCGGCCTCAAGGTCGCGATCAAGCACAGCCCCAAAGGCGGCCAGGTGGTGCTTGGCTATTCGACCCTCGATCAGCTCGACATGATCTGCCAGCGGCTCTCGGGCGAGAAGTTCTAGGAAGTCATCTAAGCCGCGCCGCCTGCCGGCAGATCGCGAACAATTCCTCGTCCGCAGCCAATGGCCCGATCCCGCCCGAGGCCTTGACTTGGCGCTCGGCCTCGAGCAACCGCGACATCGCCTTGGCGAGCAGATCCGCACGCCACCGCGAGAGCTGGCGGCCGACTTCGTCTTTCTCTTTCCAGAACAACGACTTGCCCGATGACGCCATGACGGCGGCAACGTTGCTCCCGCCCTCCACTTCGGCGCGCAGCCGGGCGAGCAGCATTATCCGCCTGAGCATCGCGCGGATCAGCGTGATCCCTTCCTGCCCCTCGGCGTGGAGCCGCGCCAGCTCGGCCGCGAGCCCCGCCGAATCCCCCCCGGCGACACTGTAGACGAGGCGCGAGAGATCGCCCTCGTCGCTTCCGGCGCCCAATGCGTCGATCACGTCGTGGTCGATCGCCTTGGGCGTCTCGGGCGAGGCGCCGGCATAGAGCGCGAACTTGGCGAGCTCCTGGCCGATCAGCGCCCTATTGCCGCCGCAGGACTCGGCGATTCGGCGGGCGATGTCGGGACGGACGGTCAGCCCTTCGGCGCGTGCCATGTCCTGTGCCAGCCGGCCGGCATCGCGCGGGTCGGGGACGTAGCTGGCGAAGGCGAGTGCGTCGGCCGCGGCGAGCGCAAGCTTGAGCAGTTTCGACGCCGGCTTGAGGCTGCCGGCCACCACCGCTACCGGATTGCCCGCCGCCGGCGCCTCGAGCAGCGCCTCGAGCGCGGGCACGATCTCGTCGCCGGCGGTCTCGACCAGGATCCAGCGCGCGCCGCCGAACAAGGAGATCGACGCCGCCTCGTCGGCCAGCCGCGCCGGATCGGTCTTCAGCTCGGCGCCGGAAAGATCGACCCGCTCGGCCTCCGCGCCGATCGCCGCGGCCAGCGCCTGGACCAGCGCCCGGCTGCCCGAATCGTCGGGGCCGTGGAGGAGGAAGAAGCGGGTTTCGGCCGGCGCGTTCAGCGCCTTGTCTATCTGGGCCTTATTGGCCTTCATTGGCTGCGCGCGGCGGCAGCCGGCGCCGGGCGGTTGCGCGACGCATAGAGCGCGATCCGCGAGACGATCTGGTCGGCGACTTCGACCGAGAGCCGTTCGAGCGCGGTCTGCTCGGCGGCGACGGTGGCATATTCGGATGAGACGACGTCGATGCCGGCGTCCGAGCCGGCGGTGGCGTCGAGCAGGACCGTGCCGCGCTCGGCGTCGATCAGCCGGTAGCGCGCGCGCAAGGTCCGCCGCTCGCGAGTCACCGCATTGTCCGAGCGGATGCCGAAGCCGGTAATGTCATCGTCAAGCGCGACCTCGAGCCGGTAGAGCACCGCGCCCGCATCGCCGCTGCCGAGCCGGTCGACCAGGGCGGTGCGCACCAGCCAGCCGGTCTGCCCCGGGATCGCCGCCACCTGGACGCCGCGCAAGGTCTGCACCACGGGCCCCGAGGCGCCGCCCGCATAAAGCGGCCGCAAATTGCAGCCGCCCAGCGCGAGGGTCAAGCCAAGCAAGGCGTGCCGCGCCCTCATGCGACGACGTTCACGAGCCGGTCGGGCACCACGATCACCTTTCGCGGCGCGGCGCCGGCGAGGATTCGCCGCACATTCTCATTCTCCACCGCCATCGCCTCCAGTTTCTCTCGCGCGGCGCCCTTGGGGGCGCGAACCGTATCCCTGAGCTTGCCGTTGACCTGGATGGCGATCGTCACTTCGTCCTCGACCAGCAGGGTCGGGTCGGCCTCGGGCCAAGGTACGTCGGCGATCAGGCCGTTATGGCCCAGCGCCGCCCAAGCCTCCTCGGCGACGTGGGGCACCATCGGTGCCACCAGCCGAAGCATCGTCCGGATCGCGGCAATGCGCGAGGCGGAGGGGGCCGCCTTCTCGATCGCATTGGCCAGCTCGTAAATGTTCGCCACCGCCTTGTTGAACGCCAGCGCCTCGATGTTGGCTCCCATGGCGGCGATCGTCTGGTGAAGCTTGCGGTCCAGCGCCTCGTCTTCCCCCTCGCCCCGCTCTTCGGCCGAAGCGAGCCGCCAGAGCCGCTGAACGAACCGCCAGGCGCCCTCGATGCCGGCATCGGTCCATTGCAGGTCCCGCTCGGGCGGCGAATCGGACAGCAGGAACCAGCGCAGCGCGTCGGCGCCATATTGCTCGACGATCGGCTCGGGCGGGATCACGTTCTTCTTCGACTTCGACATCTTCTCGATGCGGCCGGCGACGACCGCCTCGCCGGCGGCCTTTGCCGCCTCCGCCTCCTCCGGCAGCAGCCAGTTGCCGTCCGCATCCCGATGGGTGAGATGGGTGACCATTCCCTGCGTGAACAGGCCCTGGAACGGCTCGGCCAGGTCGAGCATGCCGAGCCGCCGCAAGGCCCGGGTCCAGAAGCGGGCGTAGAGCAAATGCAGGATCGCGTGCTCGACGCCGCCGATATATTGATCGACCGGCAGCCAGCGCTCCGCGACCGCCCTGTCGAAGGGCCGGTCCGCCGGCTGGCTGGCGAAGCGGATGAAATACCAGGAGGAATCGACGAAGGTGTCGAGCGTGTCGGTCTCCCGCAGGGCCGCGCCGCCGCAGGCCGGGCAGGGAACATGCTTCCATGTCGGATGGCGGTCGAGTGGATTGCCCGGCGCTTCGAAGTCGATATCCTCGGGCAGCACGACCGGCAGCTGGTCCTTAGGCAACGGCACTGCGCCGCATGCCTGGCAATGGACGATGGGGATGGGGGTCCCCCAGTAGCGCTGGCGCGAGACGCCCCAGTCGCGCAGCCGCCAGACGATCGTCCCCTCGCCCCAGCCTTCCGCTTCGGCGCGCGCAATCACCGCCGCCTTGGCGCTCTCCACGTCCATGCCGTCGAGGAAGCGCGAATTGACCAGCACGCCCTCGCCGCTCTCGGCCTCGCCGGTGATCGGCTTGTCCGCATCCTCGGGCCCGGCGGCAACCACCCGCCGGATCGGCAGGCCGTATTTGGTCGCGAACTCGAAATCGCGCTGGTCGTGGCCGGGCACGCCGAAAATGGCGCCGGTGCCGTAGTCCATCAGCACGAAGTTCGCGATGTAGACGGGAAGTTCCCAAGTAGGATCAAGGGGGTGAGCCACTTTGAGGCCAGTGTCGAAGCCCAGCTTCTCCGCGGTCTCCAGCTCCGCCGCAGTGGTCCCGCCGCGCTTGCAGAGCGCGATGAAGTCGGCGATCTTGGCGTCACCCTTGCCTAACCCCAGGGCGAGCGGATGATCGGGCGAGACCGCAACGAAGCTCGCGCCGAAGATCGTGTCGGGCCGGGTCGTGAAGACCTCCACGCTCTCGTCGCCCCCGGCCAGCGCGAACCGGAATTTCATCCCCCGGCTCCTACCGATCCAATTCTCCTGCATCAGCCGGACCTTGTCGGGCCATTGGTCGAGATCCGCCAGGCCCTCGAGCAACTCGTCGGCGAAATCGGTGATCTTCAGGAACCATTGGGTGAGCTTGCGCCGCTCGACCGGCGCGCCGGAACGCCAGCCGCACCCGTCGATCACCTGCTCGTTGGCGAGCACGGTCATGTCGACCGGGTCCCAATTGACCTCGCTGTCCTTGCGATAGACCAGGCCTGCTTCGAACAGATCGACGAACAAGGCCTGCTCGTGCCCGTAATAAGCAGGGTCGCAGGTCGCGAACTCCCGGCTCCAGTCCAGGGCCAGGCCGAGCAGCTTGAGCTGCCCCCGCATCGCATCGATATTCGCCCGCGTCCATTCGCCCGGATGAACCTTGCGCTCGATCGCCGCATTCTCGGCGGGCATTCCGAACGCGTCCCACCCCATCGGATGCAGGACCTCGAAGCCCTTCATCCGCTTGTAGCGGGCCAGCACGTCGCCCATCACATAGTTGCGGGCATGGCCGACATGGATGCGCCCCGAAGGATAGGGGAACATCTCGAGCACATAGGATTTGGGCCGCGCGCTGTCGTCCCGGGCGCGGAAGGTGCCGCCCTCGTCCCAGACCTTCTGCCAATGCGCATCGGCTTTTAACGGATTGAAGCGCGATGCCATCGCGTGACTGTCCTCGATATTCTTATCCGGCGATGGCGGCGCGCCTGAGGTCGCGGGCGCGGGTGAGGATGATCTCCTCCAGCCGCTGCACGGTCGCCGCGGTCACCGGGGCCTCGACCCACTGGCCGTTCTGCAGCGTCTGGCGCGCGGCGGTGACGCGAAGCGCATCGGCGCGCAGGTCGCGGTCGAGGATGGCGACGCTGACCTTGGCGCGCTCGGTCGGGTTTTGCGGGTTGGTATACCATTCGGTGACGATGACGCCGCCGTTCGAATCGCTCTGCGCGAGCGGGGCGAAGGCGAGGGTGTCGAGCGACGCCCGCCACAGATAGGCGTTGACGCCGATCGTGGTGACCTGGCTCGCCGCCTGGTCGACCCGCCGGGCATTGTCCTCGGGGCTGCGCCCCAGCGTCCGGTTGATGTCGTCCCGGATGAACTGGCAGCCGGCCAAAGTGAGGGCACCGGCGACAGCCAGGCCGATGGAAAGTACGCGAGCCATATTTGATCCTTGAAACGGAAGGGGTCGAGCGTCGTTATAGATATCGCCGCGCCAGCGGCAAGCGTCTTCGGGACGGCGGTGAACCGCCTCGCGGACGCGATAATCTGGGCCGCGCCCGATGAACGCTTCATGTGCGGGAAAGGCTCATTGTGTGAATGATGCAACATGAGGGCATGATTCAGGTCCGGCTGGGGGCGCTTTGCTAGGAAAGGCGTTGGAGTCGTACTAAGTCCCTTGGAGGAGGGGAGTGAGTCTCTTGAGGAAGCCGCGTGCCATCGGGACGGCAGCAGGCGCATCGCTGGTCGCGATCGCGCTCATGCTCGCGCCTGCTCTGGCCGCTCCGGCGTCCCGCCCCCAGCAGCAGCAGGCCCGGATTGCCGGTTCCTTCACCGGCCGTCCGCTCGGCTCGTTCACGCCCGCAGTCTCCGATCCGCGCCTCGCCGCCACGCTGGCGCGCCGCGGCTCAACCGTGAGGAGCGACTTCCGCTTCACCCCGACCTCGGCCTTCGGCGAACGCAGCCGCGGTGTTCGGGTCGCCCTCCGCGCCCGCCAGTCGGCGCCCGCTCTGGCTTCGCGCGACACCGGCCCGAGCTCGAGTTCGGCGGTCACCGCGATCACGCCGATCTCCTACAATCTCGGCGTTTCGGTCGGCTGGCGGCGTTTCGCCGTCTCCGGCGACGTCGCCCAGGCTGACAACGGCCTGATCGCCGGAATCCGCGAATCGGCACAGGTCGGCATGAGCTATCGCGCCACCCGCCGCCTCACCGGCCGGGTCGCCGTCGCCGCCGAGCGCGCCCAGGGCGGCCAGCGCATCATCGCCGAGGACCAGGCCTATTCGCTCGATGTCGGCGGCGCTTATTCGATCGCGCGCAACGTCGACGTCACCGCCGGCGCGCGCTACCGCATCTCGCGCGACCGCCTCGACCCGGTCTCCCGCGACGACCGCCGCGACAGCCAGGCGGTCTATGTCGGAACGGCGTTCCGCTTCTAGGCGGTTCGATCAATCGTCATTCCAGCGAAAGCTGGAACCCCTTTTCTTTTCCGGCGCTCCAGGAAGTGAGATTCCAGCTTTCGCTGGAATGACGATTCAGGCCGCTCCCCAGGCGTCGATCGCCGCCCAGCCATAAGCGCCGAACGAAGCGAGCCTGCGCCCGCGCGCCTCGTCCATGCCGCCGAGCGCGATGACGGGCAGGTGCGTGCGCCGCGCCAGCCAGGCGAAGCGCGCCAGGCCGAGCAAGCGGGCATCGGGGTGGGAGCGGGTAGCGTAGACCGGCGACAGGAAGAGCAAGGCCGCTCCGGCGCGCTCGGCGGCCCGGATCTCGGCCTGATCGTGGACCGGGGCGCTGCGCAGCCCCTGGCCGCGGCCGGGGCCGTGGCTGCCGTCGGCGCCCCAGGCCTGGGCCAGCTCGGCCGGGCCGGCGAGCAGCAGCAGCGCCGTCGGCGCCGCCTTCCTGACCCGGTCGAACAAGGCGCGCCGCCCCTTTTCCCCCAGACTATAGTGGCGGAAGACGATGCCGGCGCCGTCGGGCAGCCGAAGGACCGCGTCGATCAGGCCGCCGCCGAGCCTCTCGTCGGTCGTCAGCCAGAGGCGCGGGAGAGGCTGGCTTGCGCGCATGGCCCTTCCTATAGCATCGCCATGTCGCTTTCATCCCTCGGCGAGGTCCAGGCCCGGATCGGCAAGGCGGCGGCGCTGGCGGGCCGCGAGCCGGACGAGGTAATTCTGATCGCGGTCTCGAAGACCAAGCCCGCCGACGCGATCGCGGCGCTGATCGCCGAGGGCCAGCGCGATTTCGGCGAGAATCGGGTGCAGGAGGCCGAGGCGAAGTGGCCGGCGCTCAAGGCCGGCCGTCCGGACCTGCGGCTGCACCTGATCGGCGCGCTCCAGTCGAACAAGGCCGGGCAGGCGGTCGCTTTGTTCGACGCGATCCATTCGGTCGACCGCCCCTCGCTGGTGGCCGCCCTCGCCTCGGCGATGGCCAAAAGCGGGCGGCGTCCCGATTGCTTCGTCCAGGTCAATATCGGCGACGAGCCGCAGAAAGGCGGCTGCGCTCTCGCCGAGCTGCCGGCTTTGCTCGACGTCGTCCGCGCCGCGGACCTGCCGCTCGCCGGCCTGATGTGCATTCCGCCGGAGGGGGTGGAGGCGGCGCCTTATTTTGCCTTGCTTGCCAAGCTCGGCCGGCGTCATGGCGTCGCCGGCTTGAGCATGGGCATGTCCGCCGATTACGAGAGCGCGGTGATGATCGGAGCCAGCCATGTCCGCGTCGGCACCGCTTTGTTCGGCCCGCGCACGCGCTGAGGGGAGGGATACATGGACACACTGGATACGACCGCGCCGAAACGCCGCTGGCGGGTCTGGCATTTCATCCTGATCGGCGTCGTCGCCGTCGCGGCGCTGGCGGCAGGCATCGTCATCCTGGTCTTCTCGCTGACCGGGCCCGTGGTCGCGGTCGCCGACACGTTCATGGGCGCGCTTCGGGACAGCGATTATGGCCGCGCGTTCAGCCAGTCTGCGCCCGCATTGCAGCGCGAGCTGGGCACCGCCGAGGGCTATCGCAGCGGCATCGGCCCCTACCGGCCCGCCAGCTGGAGCTGGTCGCAGCGGAGCATCCGCAACGGCGTCGGCCGGGTCTCGGGCAGCGTCACCTATCAGAACGGAGCCAATGGCAGCGTCCAGCTCACCATGCGCCAGACCGACGATGACTGGCGAGTGGAAGGCTATAGCTTCAACTAGCAATGAGGGACGCGCCGATGGAGAAGATGAGCCGCACCCAGCGCTTCCTCACCCGCTTCGCTGGGGCCGAGACGGCGGCGGCGATGGAGGCGCATTCGCGCGCCTGGCTGGTCACCTGCCCGAATTGCGGGCACGAGCGCTCGATCTGGGAGCTTGGCGGCATACGCTACAAGGCGGCCGGCAATCCGCGCCTTCGCCTCTCCTGCCCGAAATGCGGCAGGGCCGGCTGGAACGAGATCCACAGGGCCGCCGACTTCCCGACCATGCGGGTGCCGGCCTGGGGGCTGGTCAGGCTGATCCTCTCGGGAATATTGTGCGCGCTGATCCTCGTCGCAGTGATCGTCGGCGTCGTGCTGAAGCTGACCGGGGTCGTTTGACGCGCATGCGCTTCGACGCCCTGATCTTCGATTTCGACGGCGTGCTGCTCGAAAGCGAGTGGGCCGGCAACGCCCAGCTCGCGGCCTGGCTGACCGCGGCCGGGCATCCGACCGGCGTCGATCAGGCGATGGATTTGTTCATGGGCCTTTCCGGCCGCGATTTCCACGCCGCGGTCGAGCGCTGGATCGGCCGCCCCCTTCCCGACGACTTTCACGACGCCCGCGCCCAGGAGGATCGCCGCGCGCTCGCCGAAGGGCTGGAGGAGGTGGCGGGCGCCGCCGCCTTCGTCCGAAGCCTCCCGCCTGAGCTGCCCAAGGCGATCTGCTCGTCGAGCTCGACGCGCTGGATCGAAAGCCATCTCGCCAATCTCGGCCTCGAAGGCGCGTTCGGCGACAAGATCTTCTCGGGGCGCGAGCATGTCGCGCGCGGCAAGCCGGCGCCCGACCTCTATCTCCACGCCGCCGCGTCGCTCGGCATCGACATCGCCCGGATCGCGATCATCGAGGATTCTCCGGTCGGCGTGCAGGGCGCCTTGGCCTCGGGCGCGGCGGTAATTGGCCTGGTCGCCGGCCGCCACTGCCTGCCCGGCCACGAAGAGCGGCTCCGCGCGCTCGGCGTCCGCCAGATCGCCCGCAATTTCGACGAGGTCGCCGCGTTGCTCGCCTAGAGCTGGTGCCCGCTGCGGTCGCGCTTGGTGTCGAGATAGGCCCGGTTGTGCGCGCTTTCGCCAACTTTCAACGGCACGATTTCGACCACTTCGATCCCCTCCGCCTCCAGCGCCGCCACCTTCCGGGGGTTGTTGGTCAGCAATCGGATCACGCTGCGCGACAATTTCGCCAACATCCGCGCGGCGACCGAAAAGTCGCGCTCGTCGTCGGCGAAGCCCAGGCGCAGATTGGCGTCGACCGTGTCATAGCCCTGGTCCTGCAGCGCATAGGCGCGCAGCTTATTGACCAGGCCGATGCTTCGTCCCTCCTGGCGCAGATAAAGGAGGATGCCCCAGCCGGACTCGGCGATGGCGGCGAGCGCCGCCTCGAGCTGCGGCCCGCAATCGCATTTGAGCGAGCCGAGCGCGTCTCCGGTCAGGCATTCGCTGTGCACGCGAACGAGCGGCGGGTTGCCGTTCGGGTCGCCGACGATCAGCGCGACATGCTCGATCGTGTCGCCGTCCGAGCGGAAGGCGACGATCTCGCCTTTCTCGGCGAAGCGGCTGGGCAGCCTCGCGCGGGACACAATGCGCACGTCTGCCCCAGTCCCGAACGTCATGACGTCAGCCGCTTCCACTCGCGCCTCGGCGGGGCCCTCGGCCCTCGTGAACAGAGCGGGGAGCAGCCCCGCGAGGCGCGCCAGCCGCAGCGCCGCCTCGGCGGTGGGCGGCGAGCAGAGCGGCGCGGTCTGGAACGGGCCCTTGAGCGGGGTGGCGAGATCGAGCGCCGGATCGGCGATGGCGGTAGCGGCGTCGAGGTCGATCCACGGCGCTCGCCGGACCAGCACCGGCAAGGCCGGCTGCGCCTCGCGCTGGTTGGTCAGCTTCAGCGTCGCCGCGCGATTGCCCGAGATCAGCAAGGCGGCGGGCGCGGCACCGTCGTTTTTTGGGCCGTCGAACGCCGCCAGCCCGTCGGCGTCCGCCGTCTCGATGGCGAGGAACGAGATGTCGCCGATCGCCACCGGCCAGCCGCGGCGCAAAGCGTCGATCGCGCGGGCGACGTCCCGCGCGCCCATCAGAGCGCGAATTCCGTCAACAGGGGGACGTGATCGCTGGGCCGCTCCCAGTTGCGGCAGGGCTCGTGAACGACATGCGCTTTCGCCAGCTTCGCCACGTCGGCGGTCGCCCACATATGGTCGAGCCGGCGGCCGCGGTCGTTAACGGTCCAGTCGGGCGAGCGGTAGCTCCACCAAGTGTGGAGGCGCTTGGGCGCGGGATGAAAATGGCGGCCGAGATCGACCCAGTCGTTGCTGCCCTGAAGCCGGTTCAGCGCGTCCACCTCGACCGGCGTGTGGCTGACGACGTTGAGCAGCTGCTTGTGGCTCCAGACGTCGCATTCGAGCGGCGCGACGTTGAAGTCGCCGACCATGATCGTCGGGCAATCGAGCGTCTCCGACCAGCGCGTCATCCGCTCGATGAAGTCGAGCTTCTGGCCGAATTTGGGGTTGAGGTCGCGGTCGGGAATGTCGCCGCCGGCGGGGACGTAGACATTCTCCAGCCGAATCCCGCAATCGAGCCTGACGCCGACGTGGCGCGCCTCGCCGTTCGCCTGCCAGTCGAGCCGGTCGTCCTCGCGCATCGGCAGCCTGGAGGCGATGGCGACGCCATGGTGCATTGGCTGACCGCAGATGATGATGTGGTCGTAGCCGAGCTTGTGGAACATGGCGTGCGGGAACTCGCTGTCGCGGACCTTGGTCTCCTGCAGGCAGAGGATGTCGGGCGCTTCGGCGGTCAGGAATTTCTCAACGATGCCGGCGCGGGCGCGGATCGAATTGATGTTCCAGGAGGCGATTTTCAGAGACGAGGACATGGCGCGGGCTTAGCGGGAGGGCGGGAAAATGGAAGGGCCTCCAAAATGGAAGGCCCCCGCTCCGGGGGCGTGGAGCGAGGGCCACCAAGCGTTGTTACGCGAGGTCAATCGTGAATCTCCGTCCGGGCAACAGGGGGAAAACCCGAAGCGGACATCCGCAATTGCAGCCTTGGGTTTAGGACTTGTGACCTGTCGCCCAGATGAACGAATCGGCCGCCGGAGCGCTAGCGGCGCGGGCCGCGCCGGGTCGCGGGGCGATAGGTGAAGACGCCGTTGGCGACCGGCACGTTGAAGCGCTGGCCGGAGAGCCGGACGTTGGTCTGGTGGTTCTGCGCATCGCGCGTGCTCCACCCCTGCAGAATCAGCCCGCCCGGCGCGCCCGCCGACTTGAGGAAGCGGATGGTGATGGTGCCGAACTCGCGCCGGCGCGGGTCGCGCGCCTCGATCAGCAGCAGCTGGCGGTCGTCCTGGACGACCCGGGCGAAGCGGGCGAGGTCCTGATTCGGGTTCAGAAGCACCGACAGGGGCGAATCGTTGATCGGCCAGCGCTGCTGCTGCCCGACCTCATAATCGAGGAAGGTCAGCGCCCGGCCGTCGGCGACGATCAGCATGTTGGCGCTGCGGCCGTAATCGAAGCGGATGCGGCCGGGGCGCTTGATGGTCAGCGTTCCCGAGAGCGAGCGGTTGCGCTGGTCGGTCTGGGTGAAGCTCGCGGTCATCGTCTGCACGGCGCGCAGATGCGCCGTCACCTGGCCGAGGCCGGCCGCGGGCTGCGCGTGGACCGCGGCCGGTACCGCAAGGGTCGCGCCGAGCGGGACCGCGAGAAGGGCGAGGGCGCGAAGACGCAGCATGAATAGTCCTTTTCGTCGAACACGGGGATTGGGCCGGGCCTATCGCGCCCGCCGCTTGAATGTCCAGTGAACCCGCCGGGTTCCGAAGGCCTAGGTCAAAGGCCGTCCTTCGGGGTCGACCAGCACTTCGCGGCGGCCGACATGGTCGGGGGCGCTGACCACGCCTTCCTTCTCCATTCGCTCGATCAGGCGCGCGGCATTGTTGTAGCCCACGCGCAGTTGCCGTTGCAGATAGGACGTGGACGCCTTCTGGCTTTCCGCCACGACCTGGACCGCCTTGCGAAAGAGCTGGGTCTCGGCATCGTCCTCGCCGACCGGCTGGCCCTCGAACATATAGCCGCCGTCCTCGGGCTCCTCGGTGACCGCCTGGACGTAATCGGGCCGGCCCTGCGCCCGCCAGAAGTCGGCAACCGCGCGCACCTCCTCGTCGGAGACCAAAGGTCCGTGGACCCGGGCGATCTGCTTGCCGCCGGGCATGTAGAGCATGTCGCCCTTGCCGAGCAGCTGCTCGGCGCCCTGCTCGCCGAGGATGGTGCGCGAATCGATCTTGGAGGTGACCGAAAAGGAGATGCGGGTCGGCAGGTTCGCCTTGATCACGCCGGTGATGACGTCGACCGACGGGCGCTGGGTCGCCATGATCAGGTGGATGCCGGCGGCGCGCGCCTTCTGGGCGAGGCGCTGGATAAGGAACTCGACCTCCTTGCCGGCGGTCATCATCAGGTCGGCGAGCTCGTCGACGACGACGACGACCTGGGGCAGGACCTCGTAGTCGAGCTCCTCCATCTCGTAGCGCGGCTGGCCGGTCTCGGGATCGTAGCCGGTCTGGACGCGGCGGCCGAGCGGCTGGCCCTTCATCTTGGCCTCGCGCACCTTGGCGTTGAAGCTCGAGAGCTGCCTGACGCCGACCGACGCCATCATCCGGTAGCGCTCCTCCATCTGCTCGACCGTCCATTTGAGCGCCCGAATCGCCTTGGCGGGCTCGGTGACGACGGGGGCGAGCAGATGCGGGATGTCGTCATAGACGCTGAGTTCCAGCATCTTGGGATCGATCAGGATCATTTTGCACTGCTCGGGCGTGAGCCGGTAGAGCAAGGAGAGGATCATGCAGTTGAGGCCGACCGACTTGCCCGAGCCGGTGGTGCCGGCCACGAGCAGATGCGGCATCGGCGCGAGATCGGCGACCACCGGATCGCCGGCGATGTTCTTGCCAAGGATGATCGGCAGCTGCGCGACCTGATCCTCGAAGGCCGGGCTGGCGACGAGCTCGGACAAAGTCACGGTCTCGCGCTTGGCATTGGGCAGCTCGATGCCGATCACCGAGCGGCCGGGGATGGTGGCGACTCGCGCCGACAGCGCCGACATGTTGCGGGCGATGTCGTCGGCCAATTGAATCACCCGGCTCGCCTTGATGCCGCTGGCGGGCTCGAGCTCGTACATGGTGACGACCGGGCCGGGGCGGACCTCGACGATCTCGCCCTTGACCGAGAAATCCTCGAGCACCGATTCGAGCAAGCGGGCGTTGCGCTCGAGCGCGGCCTTGTCGATCGCGACGTTGGTCCGAACCGGCGGCGGCGCGAGCAGATCGACCGAGGGCAAGGTGTAAGCATCGCCGAGCGCGAGCGAGGGCTGGCGCTCGCGCAAGGGGCGGCGGCCGGCATCGCGCGCCCGCGCCGGCTCGGAGATGACCGGGCCGCGCGACGGCGGCGCGGCGACCACGGCCGCGCGCGCCGGCCGGCCGGCCGGGACCGGGAGATCGTCGTCGTCGGCGGCGGCGCCGGAATTGCGCAGCCGCCGCTCGGCGATCCAGCGCCGTTCCTCGGCGGTGAGGCCGAGGCCCAATATGGCGAGCGCAAGGCCCGCGACCGCGGCGATGGCGATGATCGCGATCCGGAAGGGGGTGACGATGCTGGCGTCGCCGAGCAGCCTCAAGGCGGCGTCGACGAGCTTGGCGACGGCAAGGCCGATGCCGCCGCCCCAGCCGGCCGGCAGCCCCCAGACCTCGCCGCCCGCGAACAGGGCGCCGGCGAGGCCGATCAGGGCGATGCCGCAAAAGGTGATGATCAAGGCGCGGACCCAGCGCCCCGCCTCGGTCCCGCGCGCGAGCCTGAGGCCGATGATGAGCAGGATCGGCAGGAACAAGGCGACGGGCGGCCCCGCCGCCATCAGCAGCAGATCGGCGGTCCAGGCGCCGGCGCTCCTCATCCAGTTGAGCGGCGGCCCGCCGGCGCTGGTGTTCGGCGAGGGATCGCTTTGATGATAGGAGACTAAGGCGACCAGAACGAACAGCACGATGAGGGTCAGGCCGACGCCCGCGAGGAAGCTCCCCGAGCGCCGGGCGAGCCGCCTCGATCCGTCCCGCCATTGCTCGAGACGGCCGACCCGGAGATTTTGCGCTGGCGGTGCCGCCATCTGATGTGCCCCAAATGTTCCCCATCTTCCTCATGCGCCGGTGCGGACTCCCGGGTCAAGCGCTTGGCGTTGCACGGCTGCAACGCTAAGGCGCTGAAATGAGCCAAGCGGACGTCATCATCCTGGGCGGCGGCCTGGTCGGCCTGACCCTTGCGATCGCGCTCGACCGCCACGGCCTCACCACCATCGTTGTCGATCCGGCCGATCCGCGAAGCCAGGTGGCGCCGAGCTATGACGGCCGCGCCACCGCGGTGTCGAGCTCGTCCTGGCGGATGCTGGAGGCGATCGGCGTCGCCGAGCGCCTGGACGGCGTCACCTGCGCGATTCGCGCGATCCGCGTCAGCGAGGGGCTGAAGCCCGGCGGGATCGCGTTCGAGCCGGAGGCGGACGACGACCCTCTGGGGATCATGGTGGAGAACCGGCTGTTGCGCGCGGCCTTGCGCGACACCGCCCTCGACGCGGAGCGGCTCGAGCTGCTGATGCCGGCGCGCCCGGCGGAGGTCGTGCGCGACGGCAATGGCGCCCGGGTGGCGCTGGCGGACGGCCAGCTGCTCAATGCGCCTTTGCTGGTCGGCGCCGAGGGGCGCAACTCGCCGATGCGCGAGGCCGCCGGAGTCGCGATCGCCCAATGGCGCTATGATCACGTCGCGATCGTCGCCACCATCGCCCATGAAAAGCCGCATGAAGCGACCGCCTACGAGACCTTCTATCCCGACGGCCCCTTCGCCATCCTGCCGATGCTGGCCGGCGAGGACGGGCGGCCGCGCTCGGCGATCGTCTGGTCGGTCAAGGCGCGCGACGCCGAGGCGATGCTCGGCCTGCCCGACCGCGCGCTCGCCCACGAGATCGAGAAGAGGATGGGCGGCTTCCTGGGCGCGGTCGCCCTGGCCGGGCCGCGCTGGAATTATCCGCTCGGCTTCCATCATGCGGCGACGATCACCGCCGAGCGCCTGGCTCTGATCGGCGACGCCGCCCACGGCATCCACCCGATCGCCGGCCAGGGCCTCAATCTCGGCTTCCGCGACGCCGCCGCTCTGGCCGAGGTGCTGGTCGAAGGCGCGCGGCTCGGCATGGACCTGGGCGACGCGCAATTGCTCGCCCGCTACGAACGCTGGCGCAGCCTCGACACGTTCATGGTGGCGATGGCGACCGACACGCTGACTCGGCTCTACGGCGTGCCCGGGCGGGCAGCGTCGGCGATCCGCCGCTTCGGCATGGGCGCGGTGCAGCGAATCGGCCCGCTCAAGGACCGGCTGATGGCCGAGGCGCGGGGGGAATCGGGGGAGATGCCGCTGCTGCTGCGCGGGCTGCCGATCTAGACCGTCTCGCCGACCTGCCGTTCCGCCGCCGCCGCCGCTTTCGACCCACGCACCATCGGGAACGTGCCGGACCAGTCGCCGGGGATGGACCACTCGCCCTGAATTTCGTCCCCACCCGGCTGGATATGTCCCTGATAGTGAACGACGTCGGGCCTCAGCACGTCGCTGTAGATCTTGCGGAAGGTCACCAGCGAGCCGTCGCGGCTGCCCTCGAGCACCGCGTCCAATATCGTCCCTTGCGGGTCGAACATGCACCCCGGTTCGGTGGTGACGCCGCTGATCGCGCCCGCAATGTCGCGGATCACCGCCTCGAACGGGCCCGGCGGCAGCAGGCTGGGGAAGTTGAAGATGCCGGTCCATTGGCCGCTGAGGTCGTAATCCGCGGCGCCGGCGCCGTCGTTCACTGCATCGTCTCCGGCCCGTCCGCGCCGCCCGGGGCCATGCGCTGGAATTGCATGAACTGGACGAGGAGGTCGGCGCGGTCGGCGAGGTCGGTGGCTTCGAGCAGGGCCTGCTTGGAGCCGACGTCCAATGGCGCGATCTGGGCGATGCCGTTGACCAGCATCTCGTCGTCGAGGCGCGAGACCGAGTCCCATTCGATCATGTAGCCGAGCGCGTCGGCATAGCGCCGGGCCTCGCGCTCGACCTCGGCGCGCTGGGCGAGGCCGAGCATCGGATCGGGATCCTCGTCGAATCCGCTGCTGTCGGCGTCCACCTGGCGATAGGGGGTGTCGACCTCGGCCTCGCGGGCGATGCGGAAGCGGCCCAGCCCTTCGAGCACCAGGTTGAAGCGGCCGTCATCGAGCTCGTCGCAGGTGGCGATCCGGCCGATGCAGCCGATCCCGAACAGAGCCGGCGGCTCGTCGGCATCCTTGGGCTGGACCATTGCGATGAGCCGGTCGCTGGCCAGCGCGTCGCGGATCATCGCCCGGTAGCGCGGCTCGAAAATGTGCAGCGGCAGCTGGCTGCGCGGAAAGAGCAGGGCGCCGGCGAGCGGGAAGATCGGCACGCGAAGGAGCGTGTCGGGCATCAGCTGAACAGGATTGCCGATAATTTACGCCTTTGCGCGCCGGCCCAGGGGTCCTCGAGCCCGACCGCCTCGAGGATCTGCAGCAGCTTCTTCCTGGCCGCGCCCTCGTTCCACTCCCGGTCGCGGGTGATGCTCTCGAAGAGCTGGTCGGCGGCGGCGTCGCGGTCGCCCTCGGCCATCAGCGCGGCGGCGAGGTCGATACGCGCCTCGTGATCGTCACCGTCGGCGGCGATCCGCGCCTCCAGCTCGGCGGTTTCGCTCGCGGGAATCGCCTCCGCCAGCGCCAGCGCCGAGCGGGCGCGGGCGACGGCCGGGTCCTTGTCGGCCTTTTCGGGCAGGTTTTCGAGCCGGACCCGAGCCTCGTCGAGGCGGCCGGCGGCGATCAGGGCGCGGGCCAGGCCCGCAATCGCTTCGGGGTGGTCGGGCGCCATCTCGATGATCTGCTCGAAGATGTTGGCGCCGCGCGCCGCGTCGCCTTCGGCCAGCACCTGCTCGGCCATCGCGATCAGTGGCTCGACCTCGGCCTCCTTGGCCTGCGCCTCGCCCTGGACCGGGAGCTGGGCCAGGATCTGGTCGAGCGCGCCGGTGAGCTGGCCCTCGGTGCGCGCGGTCGAGAGGTCCGCGACCGGCTGGCCCTGGAAGATCGCATAAATGGTCGGGATCTGCTGGACCCGGAACTGGGCCGCGATCAGCTTCTCCTCGTCGACGTTGATCTTGACCAGGATGACGCCGCGATCGGCATAATCGGCGGCGACCTTTTCAAGCAACGGGGTCAGCTGCTTGCAGGGCCCGCACCATTCCGCCCAGAAATCCAGGATGATCAGCGCCGTCATGCTCGGCTCGACCACGTCGCGGCGGAAGCGTTCGACGGCCTCGCGTTCGGCTTCGCTCAATCCCAGGGTGGCCACTGCAAAGTCTCCGATGATCTCTTATCTTGCGCCCCTATGTGGGATTGCGGGCCGGTCTGCCAAGCCCGCATGACGGGGGTTGCCGGGCCCAAGGGCCCATGCTAGCAGCCGCCGCCTTACCCGGACCGGGTCACCGGTTCCGCTCAGAGCGGGCGTAGCTCAGGGGTAGAGCACAACCTTGCCAAGGTTGGGGTCGAGGGTTCGAATCCCTTCGCCCGCTCCAGACTTCCAAGCCAAGTTCATTTTCGGGCCCTGCCGCGCTAGAACGCGGCCATGCTCCTGATCGCGCTTCTCGCCTTACAGGCCGCTTCCCCTCGGCCGGACCCGCCTGCCGGGCAGTCCGCGATCGTCACCACCGCTTCGGGCCTGCGCTTCGAGGTGCTGGAGCCGGGCCAGGGGCGGCGGCCGGGGCCGCGCGACAGCGTCGAGGTGACCTATGAGGTGCGGCTGGCCGACGGCCGCCTGGTCGAATCGGCGGCGCGGCCGGAGATGCTTCCGGTTACCGGGATGATCGACGGCTTCACAGAGGCGCTGCAGCTGATGAACCAGGGCGGCCGCTACCGCTTCCGGGTGCCGCCGGCGCTTGGCTATGGGACGCAGGGGATTCCGTGTAGCATCCCGCCCGATGCGGACCTCGTCTTCACGCTGACCCTGCACAAAATCATCCGGGCCCCGCCGCGCCGCATCCGCTGACGATCTTTATCGGGCCGGAGCGGGCCGGGCGGGCTGGGCGCGGGGCTGCGGACGGGCGGGCGCCGGCGCTGCCTGCCGCGCCGGCGGCGGCGCGCGGCGGGCCGGAGCGGGCGCGGTCTGCGGCGGGGGTTGAGGCTGAGGCTGCGGCGGCGCGTGCGGCTCGAGCAAAGCGGCGGTCTCGATCGCGTCGAGCGCCTGGTGGGCGATCGCGAAGCGGCGCGCCCTCACCACCCACTCGGCGCCATATTCCTGGCCGGGCATGCGCTGCACCTCGGCCACCGCGGCGGCGACCTCGCCGGCCTGGAGCCAGCGCTTCGCCCGGTCGAACCGCTCGATCGGCTCGGAGGACGGCGTGTCGGCGCGGCGGACCACGATCAGGCTGCCGAGCTCGCTCCGGACGGCGCCCCACCAGCTCTGGTTGGGTGGCGCGCCCATCAATTGCGGGCCGAGCCGCTCGAGCTCGCCCTGGAGCTGCGTCAGGGTTACCGGCTGGCGGCCGGCGGCGATGATCGTGCCCACGGCCGGCCCCTGGGTGGCGGCGAAGCGCTGCCTCAGCATCGGCTCGAGGAAGCCCAATTGCACGCCGCGGTCGATCGCTCGGCGCGCGGCGAAGGCGACGAGCAACGCCTCGGTGCGGTCGGCGCTGCCGACCGCGACCCGCGAGGAGCTATCGATCTGGCCGAATCTCTGCTCGAGCGCGGCCAGGCGCCGGGCGAGCTCGACGTCGGTGAGCGGCGTGCCGGGCGCGAGCGGCGGCGGCGTGAACTGGACCTGCGGCGGGGGAGGCGCGGACCGTGGCGCGGGCGCGGGGGGTGGCGGAGCCTCGTTGGTCACGCCGAGCAGGCGGGCGCCGCCTTCCCAATGGGCGAGCAGATAGCCCATCATGCCGAGCCCGAGCAGGAAGGCGATGCCGGGAATGGCGAGCCGGCGCCAGAAGGTGCGCTGCGGCGGAGGGCCGCTGTCGATCGGATCGTAATCGCCGTTCATTGCCCCTCATTCTGGCACAGCTTGGCCGCAAGCTCCAGCAAGGCCTCGTCGCGCGGCCGGGCCGCGACGGCGACCTGCCGCCAGCCCTCGCCCGCCGCCCGCGCCGTCCGCGCGCTGATCGCGGTGATGACGATGCGCGAGCGGTCGCCGGCAAGCTTCGCGAACACGGCGGCGGCGCGCGGCGAATGGAGCAAGGCGAGCGCGCCCTCGGCCGCGACGGGAAGGCGCTTCGTCACCTCTGCGGCATAGACAGGCACGCGAGTAATCGCGATCGCGGGATGGCCGAGCGCGAGATGGTCCTCTCCGCAGGCGTGGAGGGCCGATTTTATGCCATCCTCGGCCATCATCAGCAGCAAGGCGGCGCCATCGTCGGGGCCGATCCTGATATCGGCGAAGCCCGCCTCCTGCGCTGCGGCCGCGGTCGCCTCGCCGACCGCATAGCAGGGCAGCGATTTGAATGGCGTCAAGCCGTCGCTCGCCTGCCGCGCGGCACTGGCGCTGGTCAGCATGACCGCGTCGAAGCCGGCCGGGTCGGGCGGAGTCCAGGCGAGCGGGCGAACCGCGAACAAGGGCGCAACCACCACCTCAAGCCCCAGCGCTCGGGCGCGCGCGGCGGTCTCATCGGCGCCGGGCTGCGGGCGGAGGACGAGAACCTTCATCGCCCGAACATCGCGCGCAAGGCGGGGCTGGCCCGGGCCAGCAGGTCTCGGGCCAGCGCGGCGGGCTCGCCCTCGCCCGCTTGCACCTCCCGCCCGTCGGCGCTCAGGATCTCGGCCTTCACCAGCGCTCCCGACGCCCGCGCGGCGACGGCGGAATGGCAATCGCCGCCCAAAAAGGCGAGAAAGGCGCGCTCGGCGGCCACCGCCTCGCTGGTCGGCCCATGGTCGATGGCGCTCAGCAAGGCGCGAAGATCGTCGCGGCCGGCGAGGATCTCGACTCCGATCGCGCCTTGAGCGGGCGCCGGCAGCAAATCGAGCGGCACGCCGGCCGCGATCCCGAGCCGGTCGAGGCCCGCCGCCGCCAGCAAAGTGGCGTCGAATTCGCCGGACTCGACCTTGGCTAGCCTGGTCTGGACGTTGCCGCGGATCGTGGCGCAGTCGAGATCGGGCCGGCGCGCCAGCAATTGCGCGGTCCGTCGCGGCGACGAGGTGCCGACCCGCGCGCCATCGGGCAGCGCATCGAGGCTGTCGGCGCCGATCAGCCGGTCGCGCGTGTCGGCGCGCTCCAGCATCGCCGCGATCGCCAAGGCCTCGGGCCGGATGGTCTCGACATCCTTCATCGAATGGACCGACACATCGGTGCGGCCGCCGGCGAGGCAGGCGTCGAGCTCCTTGGTCCACAGCGCCTTGCCGCCGACTTCGGCGAGCGGGCGATCCTGAATCACGTCGCCCGAGGTGGTGATCGGGACGATCTCGATCGCATCCTCGCCCCAGCCGTGCGCGGCCCGCAGCGCCTCGGCGACCAGGCGCGCCTGGGCGAGCGCCAGCGGCGATCCGCGCGTGCCGATGCGAAGGGGGCCGGACATAGCGCGCTTGTGCTAGCGGCTCCGCTGGTGGCAGGGAAGGCCGCGATGAGCCTGATCCTCGGCATCGAATCGAGCTGCGACGAGACGGCGGCCGCCCTGGTCGCCTCGGACCGGCGCATCCTTGCCCACCGGCTGGCCGGGCAGGAGGCCGCGCACCGCCCCTTTGGCGGCGTCGTTCCCGAAATCGCCGCCCGCGCCCATGTCGAGATCCTGCCGGCTTTGATCGAGCAGGTCCTCGCCGAGGCGGGGATCGAGCTGGGCGAAGTCGACGCGATCGCCGCCACCGCGGGCCCGGGCCTGATCGGCGGGGTGATGGTCGGGCTGGTCACCGCCAAGGGCCTGGCGCTGGCGGCGGGCAAGCCGCTGGTCGCGGTAAACCATCTCGAAGGCCATGCGCTCTCGCCGATGCTGAGCGATCCCGATCTTTGCTTCCCCTATCTGCTGCTGCTCGTCTCGGGCGGCCATTGCCAATTGCTGCTGGTCGAGGGCGTCGGCCGCTACCGCCGCCTCGCCACCACCATCGACGATGCCGCCGGCGAGGCGTTCGACAAGACCGCCAAATTGCTCGGCCTGGGCTTTCCGGGCGGCCCGGCGGTCGAGGAGGCAGCCAAAGCGGGCGACGCCCGCGCGGTAAAGCTGCCCCGCCCGCTGGTCGGATCGGACGAGCCCCATTTCTCCTTCGCCGGCCTCAAGAGCGCGGTGCTGCGCGCCAAGCAGAGCGGCCTTCATGCCGATGCCGACATCGCCGCCTCCTTCCAGCAGGCGGTGGTCGATTGCTTCGTCGACCGCACGCGGCGCGCGATCGCGGCGGCGCCGGGCGCGGCCGCTCTGGTCGTCGCCGGCGGCGTCGCCGCGAACCAAAGCGTCCGGGCGGCGTTGACCGCGCTTGCCGCCGCGCACGATCTGCCTTTCGTGGCGCCGCCTTTGTGGCTGTGCACCGACAATGCGGCGATGATCGCCTGGGCCGGGGCTTTGCGCTTCGAGGCCGGGCTGTTCGACGGCCTCGACGCGCCGGCCCGGGCGCGCTGGCCCTTGGATCCCGAGGCCGAAAAGGCGCGCGGCGCGGGGGTGAAAGCATGACCACTCTCCCGTTCGCCCTGAGCTTGTCGAAGGGCAGTTCTTCTTCCTGCGCTGGTAGAAGGGCAGGGCTTCGACAGGCTCAGCCCGAACGGATTGGGAGGCCAGGCCGATGAAAATCGGGGTCGTCGGCGCCGGCGCCTGGGGGACGGCGCTCGCCCAGGTCGCGGCGGCGGGGGGCGAGGAGGTCCTGCTCTGGGCGCGCGAACCCGAAGTCGTCGAGGCGGTCAATGAAACCCACGAGAACAGCCTGTTTCTCAAGGGGATAAAGCTCAGCTCGTCGGTCCGCGCGACCGGCGATCTCGCCGAAATGGGCCGATGCGAAGCGTTCCTAATCGTTAGCCCGGCGCAACACTTGCGTTTGGTTATCGGCGGGTTGATCGCGCCCGGAAAGCCGCTCGTCCTGTGCGCCAAGGGCATCGAGGATGGGACCGGCCTGCTCATGCACGAAGTCGCCCGCGACGTGCAGCCGGGGTCGCCGATCGCGGTCCTTTCCGGCCCCACCTTCGCCCACGAAGTGGCGGCCGGCCTGCCGACTGCGGTGACTCTGGCGATCAAGGACCGCGCGCTCGGCGAGCGGCTGGTCGCGCGCATCGCGCGCCCGCATTTCCGGCCCTATCTCACCGACGATGTCGCCGGCGCCGAGGTCGGCGGCGCGGTCAAGAACGTGCTCGCCATCGCCTGCGGCGTGGTCGAGGGGAAGAGGCTCGGCCAGAATGCCCGCGCCGCCCTGATCTCGCGCGGCTTCGCCGAGATGACCCGCTTCGGCCTCGCCAAAGGGGCGCGCGCGGAAACCCTGGCCGGCCTGGCCGGGCTCGGCGATCTCGTCCTGACCTGCTCGTCGGTGAGCTCGCGCAATTTCAGCCTCGGCAAGGGCATAGGCGAGGGCGCCCGGCCCGCCGACCTGCTCGCCGACCGCCGCACCGTCGCCGAAGGCGCCTTCACCGCCCCGGTGCTGAAGCGCGCCGCCGAGGCGCTCGGCGTCGACATGCCGATCGTCGCCGCGGTCTGCGCGCTGCTGGCGGAGGAGGAATCGGTGGAGGAGGTGGTCGGGAGGCTGCTGTCGCGGCCGCTCAGGGCGGAAGGCGTCTAGAAGTCCCAGGCGATGCCGTTATTCTCCCAGTCGCCGTAGCGCGTCGGCTCCTTGCCCTTGGGGCCGCCATTTTCCTCCCCCGGCGCCGCCTCGCCCGGCTCCGGCACCGGCGGGCTCGGCGAGAGATAAGCGGGCGGCTTCACATGGGGCGGGCGCTCGGCCATTGGGGTGTCCGTTTGAACTGAGTGTCGCTGCGCGGCATTTCGGCCGCCGCGGCGCGAAAGGCAAGATGGACCAGGACCGACACCAGGACCCGCCGGGTACGGCCTCGCGCCGCGCCGCCTTGCGCCTGCTCGATGCGGTGCTGCGCAAGGGCCTGCCGCTCGAATCCGGATTGGACGCGGCGGCGCGCGACCTGGAGCGGGCCGACGACCGCGCCTTCGCCCACGCCATCGCGGCCGAGACCCTGCGCCGGCTGCCCGATCTCGACGCCCTGATCGACCGTGCCACCAGGAAGCGCCTGCCCGACGACGCCAAGGCGCGCTTCGCCTTGCGCATCGCCCTCGTCCAGGCGCTGGCGATGGAGACGCCGCATCATGCCGCCATCTCCACGGTCCTGCCCCTGGTCGACGGCGGCCCGCGCAAGCTGGTCCACGGCGTGTTCAGCACCGTGATGCGCGAGAAATGGACCTTGCCGGGGGTGCCGACCCTGCCCGAGGCCGTGGCGGAGCGCTGGCGCGAGCAATGGGGCGCGGACATGGTCGCAGCGGCGGCGCGGTCGATCGCCACGCCGCCGCCGATCGACCTGATCGGCGATCCGCCGGCCGATCTGGAGGGGATCAGCCTGATGTCCGGTCATTTGCGCCTCGCCCGCGGCGTCGCGGTGGCGGGCCTTGCCGGCTATGGCGAGGGCAAATGGTGGGTGCAGGACATTTCGGCCGCTCTGCCCGCCTCGTTGCTGGGGCAGGGCGAGGGCCGCATTGTGCTCGACCTGTGCGCGGCGCCGGGCGGCAAGACCATGCAGCTCGCCACCGCCGGCTGGGAGGTGATCGCCGTCGATGTCTCGCAAAGTCGTCTGGCGCGACTTTCCGAGAATCTGGAGCGGACCGGCCTTCAGGCGAAGGTCGTCGCCGCCGACGTCATGAAATGGTCGCCACCCGCCAAAGTCGACGCGATCCTGCTCGACGCGCCCTGCACGGCGACCGGCATCTTCCGCCGCCATCCCGACGTGCTCCACCGCGTCCGCCCCAAGGCGATCACCGAGCTGGCGCAGGTGCAAAGGGCGATGCTGTCCCGCGCGGCGGGCTGGCTGAAGCCCGGCGGCACTCTCATCTATTCTGTCTGCTCGCTGGAGCGGCAGGAGGGCGAGCAGGTCGCCGCCGATTTCCTCGCAGGGCACGACGATTATGCCCTGACGGAGGAGCATCGCATCCTGCCCGGGGCCTATGCCGACGCCGGCGGCGCCGACAGCTTCTTCATCGCCCGTTTCGCCCGGACCGATTAACGGGGGATAAGTTCGGCCGCTTCCTTGCCCCGCGACTCGCGGCAATCTAAGGTTTTTCCCGTGCAGCAGCCGGTCCGCATCGCGCCATCCATCCTCTCCGCCGATTTCGCGCGGCTGGGCGAGGAGGTCCGCGCGCTCGACGCGGCCGGCGCCGACTGGATCCATGTCGACGTGATGGACGGCCATTTCGTGCCCAATCTCACCATCGGGCCGATGGTGGTGAAGGCGCTGAGGCCGCACACGGCAAGCCCGCTCGACGTCCATCTGATGATCTCCCCGGCCGACCCCTATCTGGAGGCGTTCGCCGAGGCCGGCGCCGACATCCTTACCGTCCATCCCGAAGCGGGCCCGCATCTCCATCGCACCGTCCAGCGGATCAAATCGCTCGGCAAGCGCGCGGGCGTGTCGCTCAATCCGGCGACTCCGGCCAAGGCGCTCGATTATGTGCTCGAGGAGGTCGATCTCATCCTGGTGATGAGCGTCAATCCGGGCTTTGGCGGCCAGAGCTTCATCGTCGGCCAGCTGAAAAAGATCGCGGCGATCAGGAAGCGGATCGATGCGGCAGGCCTCGACATCGACCTCGAAGTCGATGGCGGGATCGACCGGGAAAGCGCAAGACGGGCGATCGAAGCTGGCGCCGACGTGCTGGTCGCTGGCACGGCGACCTTCAGCGGCGGGCCGGACGCTTATGCGGACAATATCAGGGGGCTTCGCGGATGAGCCTCTTGGGGCGGGTGGAGAGCGAGACGGGCGAGAGCGAGATCGAGCCGGGCAAGAGGCTGATCCGGGTCGGCGACGACCGCGGCCTCTCCTTGTTCGAGCGGATCGGCTACCGGCTCCATCGTTTCGCGTGGCGGACGCCGCTCCACGCCTTGCGCCTGAGGGGCCGGGTGCCGCTGAAGCTGGTCGCCGTGCCCAAGGACCCGATCATCGGCGACAAGGCGGCGGGCGAGGCCTTGCTCGCCGGCCTCGTCCGGCACGGCGGCACCGAGATCGCGCTCGACAGCTTCGATTTCGGAACGATCGGGCTGCCCGCGGACATCAGCGACTATCTGCAGAGCTTCGCCTGGCTCAGGGACCTGTCCGCCGCCGCCACCCGCGAGCGCGGCGCCAAGCGCGCCGAAGCCGTGACCCGCAAATGGCTCGCCGTCCATGCCGAGCAGGTCTCCGAGCCGGCCTGGCGCGCCGATTTGTGGGGCCGGCGCATCCTGTTCTGGACCGCTTATGCGCCCTACATCCTGTCGAGCGCCGATCCGGTCTACCGCTCCTCGGTCCTCTACACTCTGGCCCGGGGCGCCCGCCATCTGGAGCGCGCCGCCGACAAGGCGCCTTTGGGCCTCGCCCGGATCACCGCCTGGAGCGGCGTGATCGCCGCTGCCCTCGTCGTCCAGGGCGGCCCGGCGCGGCTGAAAACGGGCGAGACCGGCCTCGCCCGCGCGCTCGGCGCCTCGCTCCACGACGAAGGCGGCCTGATCAGCCGCTCGCCCGCCGAGCAGGTCGCCGCGGTCGAGATATTGGGCCAGCTGCGCGCCGTCTTCATCGCGGCGCGGCGCGACGTTCCCGAATGGCTGACCGACGCGCTCGCCGCCTCGGTCGCCGCCTTGCTTTCGGTCACCCTGGGCGACGAGGCGCTGTCGAGCTGGCAGGGCGGCAACATGGCGAGCCGCCGCCGGGTCGCCGCCGCGATCGACGGCGCCGGCTTGGCCGTCCGTCCGCTGCGCCAGGCGCGCAGCTGGGGCTATCAAAGACTCCAGTCCAAGGCGAGCGTGCTGGTCTTCGACGCCGCGCCGCCGCCGCCCCCACGCTCGCTGCAAGGCGCCTGCGCCTCGACGCTGGCCTTCGAATATAGCGACGGCGCGGCGCGGCTGATCGTCAATTGCGGCGGCGCCGGCCAGGCCAAAGGCGCGCTGCCGGCGGGCCTGTGCCATGCCCTGCGCACTACCGCCGCCCATTCGACCTTGACCTTGGGCGACCGCAACTCGACCGCGATCCACGAGGACGGCAGCCTCGGCAAAGGCGTCGGCGAGGTCGAGATGGTCCGCGACGAGACCGCCGGCGTGGGCCGGCTCGAGGCGAGCCATGACGGCTATGTCCGCCGCTACGGCCTGATCCACGAACGCCGCCTCAACCTCTCCGGCGACGGCCGCATGCTCGGCGGCGAGGACCGGCTGATCCCGGCCGGCCGCAGGAAGCGCCACGAGCCCGTCCCCTTCGCCGCGCGCTTCCATCTCGCGCCCGCGGTCGAGGTCACCAGCACCGCCGACGGCCAGGGCGCCCTGCTGCGCCTCAAGGGCGGCGCGGTCTGGCACTTTCGCTGCAGGGGCGGGCAGCTCTCGGTCGAGGACAGTTTGTGGATCGACGGCGAGGCGCGGCCCCATCCGACGCTCCAGCTCGTCGTCGCCGGCGAAACGCCCGCCGAGGGCATGACGATCAGCTGGGAGCTCAAGCGGGCCTCCTGACGAACTGGCTTTGAAGGAATGACATGACGGACGTGAAGATCGCCCGGGCCTTGCTGTCCGTATCGGACAAGACCGGGCTCGCCGAGCTCGGCCAGGCGCTGGCGCGGCACGGGGTCGAGCTGGTTTCGACCGGCGGCACGGCGAAGGCGCTGCGCGAGGCGGGGCTAATGGTGCGCGACGTTGCCGAGCTGACCGGCTTTCCCGAGATGATGGACGGGCGGGTCAAGACGCTCCACCCCAAGGTCCATGGCGGCCTGCTCGGCGTCCGCGACGATCCCGCCCACGCCGCCGCCATGGCCGAGCACAATATCGGCGCGATCGACCTCGTCGTCGTCAACCTCTATCCCTTCCTCGAAACCGTGATGAAGGGCGCTGAACGGCCCGAGATCATCGAGAATATCGACATTGGCGGCCCATCGATGGTGCGCTCGGCCGCCAAGAACCACGCTTTCGTCGCGATCGTCACCGACCCCGCCGATTATGGCTACCTGATCGCGGCGCTGGACGAGAGTGGCGGCATGACGTCGCTGGAGCTTCGAAAGCGCCTCGCCGCCAAGGCCTTCGCCGCCACCGCCACCTACGACGCGATGATCGCAAGCTGGTTCGGCTTCGCCGACCAGGGCCAGCTCTTCCCCGAGACCCTGCCCTTCGTGCTCAAGCGCGGCGCCGCGCTTCGCTATGGCGAAAATCCGCATCAGCAGGCCGCGTTCTACGCGCATTCCGGACCCTCGATCCGGGGTATCGGCCAGGCCGAGCAGGTCCAGGGCAAGGCGCTCAGCTATAACAATTACAACGACGCCGACGCCGCGCTGGAGCTGATCGCTGAGTTTCGGGACGCCGAGCCAAGCTGCGTGATCGTCAAGCATGCCAATCCCTGCGGCGTCGCCACCGCGTCCGACCTAAAATCCGCCTATGAAGCGGCCTTTGCGTGCGACAGCGTCTCGGCTTTCGGCGGGATCGTCGCGCTGAACCGGCCGCTCGACGGGCCGACCGCCGAAGCGATCGCAGCGATCTTCACCGAAGTCGTGGTCGCGCCCGACGCCGATGAGGCCGCGAAGGCGGTGTTCGCGGCGAGGAAGAACCTGCGGCTCCTTCTTACCGGCGCCTTGCCGGATCCGGCGCGCGGCGGGCTGATGGCGAAGTCGATTGCGGGCGGCTGGCTGGTCCAGTCCCGCGACAATGGCCGCGTCGCCGCGGGCGACCTCAGGGTGGTGACGAAGCGCGCGCCCACGGATCGGGAGCTGGCGGACTGCCTGTTCGCCTGGACGGTCGCCAAGCACGTCAAGTCGAACGCCATCGTCTACGCCAAAGACGGCGCCACCGCCGGCATCGGCGCCGGCCAGATGAACCGGCTCGAATCGGCGCGAATCGCCGCCTGGAAGGCAAAGGACGCGGCCGGCAAAGCGGGCTGGGCCGAACCGCGCACGATCGGCTCGGCGGTGGCATCGGACGCCTTCTTCCCCTTCACCGACGGGCTGCTGGCCGTGGCCGAAGCGGGCGCCACCGCGGTGATCCAGCCGGGCGGCTCGATCCGCGACGCCGAGGTGATCGCGGCGGCGGACGAAGCGGGCCTGGCGATGGTCTTCGCCGGCATGCGCCACTTCCGGCACTAAGGCGTGGCGGGCTCCGAGACTGGCAGAGCCGGCTCCTCCCCGCTTTGCATGCGGAACAGCGTGCGGTCCTCGGCGGTGAAGCCGCGATACCAGACCATCATCCCGAAGGTGACGAGAATGAGCGGCGCGCCGAGGCTGAGCTCGAGCCATTCGGGCAGCAAGGTGGCGAGGAAGCCGACCACCGAGGCCGCCGCGCCCGCCCAGATCAAAGACCAGCGCCAGCCCTGCACGGGCGCGGACAGGATCCGGGCGAGCAGCCGCGACTTGAGGATCGAGGCCATGCCCAGCGCCAGCGCGAGCGCAAGCGCCGCGCCGGCCGCCTGATAGGCCTGGAGCTCGGCCGGCCCGAGCGGCAGCGAGCGCATCGCCAGGATGATGCCGACGGTGAGCGCCGCCTGGGTCGCGATCATCAGCGCCGAGATCAGCAGGTTCCGGTGCCTGGCGACATAGACGAGGGCCGCCTCGGAGACGGCCGCGGTTGCCGCGACCACTTCGGCGGCGAGCAGGAAGGCGAGGGCCGCGGTGCCGCCGACGAAGGCGCCGCTCTCCCCGAACAGGCCCATCAAGGCTTCGCCCGGAATGCCGAGCGCAAGCGCGATCCCGGCCTGGGCGGCGATGATCCAGAAGCCGACCTGGCGCACCTGCCGGGCGACCGCTCCCTTGTCCCCTTCGGCCAGCTTCTGGGTGATGACCGGCGCCAGGATCGGGTCGAAGCTGGTCTTCAATTTCTGCGGCATCGAGGCGACCTGCTGGGCGACATAATAGATGCCGACGAATTGCGGCGCCACGAACAGGCCCAATATGGCGATGTCGAGCCGGCGCGAGAACCATTCGATCGCATCGGCCGCGGCGAGCGGGATGTTGCGCCGCGCCACCGCCATCAGGGTCTCCGGATGCGGCCGCCAGCCGCGCGCGACTCCGTAGCTCCGGAACAGCCGCCACAAAGCCGCCAGCAGCCCCGCCACCACCGAGGCGACATAAGCGATGATCAGCCCGTCACGCTTGTAATGGGTGAGATAGAGCGCGCCGGCGGCGATGCTGATCACCCAGGGCTCGACGATTGCCCGGACATGGACGGTCGAGCGCACGTCGAGCTTGTAGGCCAGAGCGGCGAGCGCGACGTCGGCGCCTGAAATGCCGAAGATGACGAGCGGCAGCAGCCATTCCGCGCCCTTGATGTCGTTGTGGGGGAACATGGCCTGGGGGAAGGCCATCAGGATCGCGCTCGCCACCGCCGAGGCGATGAAGGCGGCGAGCATGCCGTCGGCGACGACATGGGCGTGCGGCTTGTCGGTGGTCGAAAGCTGCTGGGCGAGGCCGCGCTTGAGGCCCATCGTCGAGAGCTGGGCGGCGAGCTCGACCACGATCACCGCATAAGCGAAGCGGCCGAGCAGCTCCGGCCCGTAAAAATGGCCCGCGATGAACAGGAAGGGGATGCGCGCGACCAGCCGGATGACGAAGCCGAAGAAATTGGTCCGGCCGCCCTTGGCGAGGGCGGCGATATCGTCGTCGGGGCGGGCCGCGGCGGCGGTCATCCGGCCGGCGCCTGCCAGGGCCCCGGCGCACCTTCGGCGTCGATCGCGCGCAGGCGGATCTCGCCATGGTCGCGGGCAATCTCCCACAGGGCCGGCGGCGTCGACCATTCGCCGACGACGAACAGCCTGAGGCCGGTCCGCCGCACGAAGGCGAAATCGTCCGGATCGGGCGCCCTGTTGCCGCCCGGCGCCGATGCGCGCGTCCGCATGACCGCTATCGTGCGCGCGTCCACCCGGATGCCGTTGCTGGAGCCGCCGGGCGCGAGCACCTGAATGCCGGTGACGGTCATCGCACCGGCCGCGTCACGGCCGATGCCGAGCACCTTGTCCGCGATCTGGTCGCCCTGCGCGCCGACCCGCTGGCCGCTGGTGAGGTCGGCGACCGTGCGGACGCTCAGCATGAATTCAGGCCCGTCGCCGGCTTGGCCATGCGCCGGGGCCGCGGCCATGAGCGCCGTCAGCGCGAGCAGCAATACCCTCATCCCAATTCTCCCCTCAATGCGCCGCTCCCCAATTGGCGCCGGTGCCGATCTCGACGCCGAGCGGCACGCTGAGCTCGATCGCCGGCTCGGCCGCGCGCTCCATGACGTGGCGGACGATCCTCGTGGCCGGCTCGACCTCGGCTTCGGGCACTTCGAAGACCAGCTCGTCATGGACCTGCATCAGCATCCGTGTGCCGCCCAGCCCGTCCGCGTCGAGCGCCGGCCCGATCCGCGCCATCGCCCGCTTGATGATGTCGGCGGCGGTGCCCTGGATCGGCGCGTTGATCGCGGCGCGCTCGGCGCCCTGGCGCTCGTGCTGGACCTTGGAGTGGAGGCGCGGGAAATGCGTCTTGCGGCCGAACAAGGTGGTGGTGAAGCCGGTCTCGCGCGCCAGCGTCAGCGTATCGCCGATATAGGCGCGGATGCCGGGGAAGCGCTCGAAATAGCGGTCGATGATCGCCTGCGCCTCGTCGGCGGTGACGCCAAGACGCCCCGCCAGCCCCCAGCGCGAAATGCCGTAGAGAATGGCGAAGTTGATCGTCTTGGCCGAGGCGCGGGTGTCGCGGTTGACCGCTCCGAACAGCTCCTGCGCGGTCATGTTGTGGATGTCCTCGCCGCGCGCGAAGGCTTCGCGAAGCTGCGGCACGTCGCAGATATGGGCGGCCAGCCTGAGCTCGATCTGGCTGTAATCGGCCGCGAGCATGACATGGCCCGGCTCGGCAATGAAGGCGTCGCGGATGCGCCGGCCGATCTCAGTGCGGATGGGGATGTTCATGAGGTTGGGATCGGTCGAGGCGAGCCGGCCGGTCTGCGCGCCGGAGAGCGAATAAGAGGTGTGGACGCGCCCCGTCTCCTTGTTGATCTGCTCCTGCAACGCGTCGGTATAGGTGGATTTGAGCTTGGTCAGCTGGCGCCAGTCGAGCACCAATTTGGCGATCGGCACGCCTTCGCGCGACAGCCGCTCCAATTCGGTGACGTCGGTCGACCAGGTGCCGGACTTGCCCTTGCGTCCGCCGGAAAGGCCCATCTGGTTGAACAAGATGTCGCCCAGTTGCTGTGGGCTGCCGATGGTGAACTTGCAGCCGGCCTCGCCGCACACCTGCTCCTCGAGCGCGGCGATCTGGACGTTGAACTCGGCCGACAGGCTCTTCAGCACCGCACGGTCGACCTTGACCCCGCCCTGCTCCATCGCGCCGACCACCGCGACCATCGGCCGGTCGACCATCTCGTAGACCCGGGTCGCCTTCTCGAAGGGCAGTCGCGCCCGGAAGCGAATCCACAGCCGCAAGGCGACATCGGCATCCTCGGCGGCATATTCGGTCGCCTTGGTGACCTGGACCTTGTCGAAGGTGATCTGCTTCTGCCCCGTGCCGCACAGATCCTTGAAGGCGATGCATGTGTGGTCGAGATGCTTCTTCGCCAGATCGTCGAGCGAATGGGAGTTGAGCCCGCCGGCGTCGAGGTTGAAGCTCATCACCAGAGTGTCGTCATAGGGCCCGACGCAGATGCCGCGGCGGTTGAAGATCACCCAGTCGA
This sequence comes from Allosphingosinicella sp., assembly GCA_035994965.1. Classification (GTDB taxonomy): domain Bacteria; phylum Pseudomonadota; class Alphaproteobacteria; order Sphingomonadales; family Sphingomonadaceae; genus Allosphingosinicella. The sequence continues at coordinate 13,717 of DASYKV010000016.1, read as the reverse complement.
ACTTGAGATTGTGGCCGATCTTGAGGATGGCCGGATCCTCGAGCAACGGCTTCAGCCGTTCGAGCACGAGCGCGGCGGGAAGCTGCTCGGGCCGCTCGGCGAACATGTCGTCGCCGCCATGCTCCAGCGGGATGTAGCAGGCCTTGCCGCACTCGGTGGCGAGGCTGATCCCGACCAGGCGGGCCGAGACGCAGTCGCGCCCGTCGGTCTCGGTGTCGATCGCGACCCGGCCGAGCCGCTCGATATCGGCGATCCAGCGCGCGAGCGCGGCCTCGTCGGTCACGGTCTCGTAGAGCGAGCGGTCGATCTTGGGCTCGGGCCGGACCTCCCTCTGGGTCGGCGCCTGCGACGGCGACGCGGCCGCCTGCGCCTGGACGCCGAGCCGCGCCAGCAGCGAGCGGAAGCCGTGATGGTCGAGGAATTCGCGCAACGGCTCCTCGGGAATGCCCTTCATCGCCAAGCCCTCGAGCGGCTCCGGCAGCGGCGAATCGCAGATCAGCTCGACCAATTTGCGCGACAGCCGCGCCTTGTCGGCATGCTCGATGAGGTTGTCGCGCATCTTCGACGGCTTCATCTCGGGCGCGGCGGCGAGCACCGCCTCGACGTCGCCAAACTCCTGGATCAGCTTCGAGGCGGTCTTCGGGCCGATGCCGGGCACGCCCGGGATATTGTCGACGCTGTCGCCCATCAGCGCCAGCACCTCGCCGACCTTCTCGGGCGGCACGCCGAACTTCTCGATCACCTCCTCGCGGCCGATCCGCCGGTCGTTCATCGTGTCGAGCATGTCGAGCCCGGGCTCGATCAGCTGCATCAGGTCCTTGTCCGACGAGACGATGGTCACCTGCCAGCCCGCCGCCAGCGCGGCCTTGGCGTAGCAGGCGATGATGTCGTCCGCCTCCAGGCCCATCTCCTCGAGGCAGGGGATGGAAAAGGCGCGCGTCGCGTCGCGGATCAGCGGGAATTGCGGCACCAGCTCGGGCGGCGGCGGCGGCCGGTTCGCCTTATACTGGTCGTACATCTGGTTTCGGAACGTCGATTCCGACGCGTCGAGGATGACGGCGAGGTGGGTCGGGCCTTCCTCCTTGCCGAGACTCTCTGCCAGCTTCCACAACATCGTGGTATAGCCGTAGACGGCGCCGACATTGAGGCCGAACTTGTTGGTGAGCGGCGGCAGCCGATGAAAGGCGCGGAAGATGTAGCTCGAGCCGTCGACGAGGTAGAGATGCGGGGAGGGCATCGGCCTCGTCTAGACGAAGCTAAGGCTGCGTTCAAACAAAGGCGCTAGGATCGGCTCCATGAATCGCAGGCATTTCATCCTTTGCGGCGCCGCGCTGGCGCTGGTCGGCGCGGAGGAGGCGGCCACCGCCGCCGCGCCGGGCTTCGCCCCGACGCGCTTCTCGGTGGAGGTGCGGGGTAGGGGCCCCGACGTGATCCTGATCCCCGGCCTCGCTTCGGGCCGCGGCATCTGGGCGGAGACGGTGCGCGCCGTGCCCGGCTATCGCTACCACCTCATCCACGTCCACGGCTTCGCCGGCGCGCCGGCCCGGGCCAATCGCCGGGGCGAGATCGTCTCGCCGCTCGCCGACGAGATCGCGCGCTACATCCAACGGGCGAACCTGCGCCGCCCCTCTATCATCGGCCATTCGATGGGCGGGACGGTGGCGATGATGATCGGCGCCCGCTTTCCGCGCCTTGCCGGCCGGATCATGGTCGTCGACATGCTGCCCGCGCCCGCCGCCATGGTCGGCGGCAGCGCGTCGGGCGCTGGCGCGCTCGCCAGTGGCCTATTGTCCAGCAACAGCGGCCGCCGCCTGTTCGGCTCGCTGATGAGCAGCTTCAGCCCGCCCGATTCGACCCTGCGCACCAGCGACGCCGACGTCGTCGCCCGCGCCATGACCGAGCTTGCGGCGATCGACCTGACGGCATGGCTGCCCGGCATCCGGACGCCGATGACGATCGTCTACGCCTCGTGGGACCGCCGCGCCGCCGCCGCGCTCGACCGCACTTTCGCCCGCGCTTATGCCGGCGCGCACGGGGCGCGCTTCGTCCGCATCGACCAGAGCGGCCACATGGTGATGCTCGACCAGCCGGCCCGCTTCGCGGCGGCGGTCAGGGAATTTTTGACGCGCTAATTGTCGATCGTCAGCGTGCGGCTGAACCGGCTCGGCCCTAGTCGGCGGATCGGATCCGAGCTCGCGCCCGCCACCATCAGCTCCGAAATCTCGACCTCCATTTCGAATACCCAATATTCCTCGTTGTGAGCGTCGGCGTTGATCAGGAAGCTGGCCACGATCCGGTATCGGTCCGACTCCTCCTGGGCTCCCGTGCCGGAGACGTGAACGAAGCCGAGCTTGGCGAGGTCGAGGCCGCCGAGCAAAGTGGGCGGATCGCGGCATTCGGCTGCGTCGCTGGAGCAATTGATCTCGCGATAACGCCCAGCGCGCGCGTCGCCGATCGCCCGCTGCAGGGCGAGCACGACCGTGGCTGGCGTGACCGAGCCCTGATAGTGGAAGAAGTTCGCCGCCTTCCGATCGCTGTAATTGGGCTGGATGACGGGGCCGGCTTGGGCACAGCGGCGATCCTCTTCCGCCTGCCGCGCCTCGCTCACCTCCGTATGGGGCTCGATCTCGCCCACGACCTTGTAGACCTCCGACGCTCGTACACCGGTAGCGCGAACCGGCGTCTCTGCGAGATTGTTGTCGATGCCGGGCCGCGCCGGCGGGCGCTCGAAATGGACATCGATCACGTTGGCGGCGCAAAGTCCGACCACATTGGTCGCGTGGGGCGCAGTGGCGAAGGTCAGGTCCTGGAGCGCGCTGACCATCTCCATATCGCTGGTATCGCGGTTGAAATTTGGCCGGGTCACGCTCGTCATCCGCGCACCGAGCTGGCGCAGGACGATCTCGGCCAACTCGTCCGGTGGCAGCGTCATGGCCTGGTCGCGCGTCACCGGCGGCGGCGGGGATAGGGTCTGCGCGGCCAAGGGCGCGGCCGAGACGAGGAGTAGCGCGATCAGGAAGGACTGCCTCATCATCTTCTCCGCTCCATCAGGGCGCGAGCACCGTATCCACCGCCTTGGCCAGCGTTTTCGGATAATCGAGCGTGTAATGGAGCCCGCGGCTTTCCTTGCGGTGAAGGGCGGAGCGGACGATGAGCTCGGCGGTCTGGAGCAGGTTGCGCAATTCGACCAGATCGGGCGTCACCCGGAAATGGCCGTAATAATCCTCGATCTCGGCGGTCAGCAGCTGGATCCGGTGGCGGGCGCGCTCGAGGCGCTTGGTGGTCCGGACGATGCCGACATAATTCCACATGAAGCGGCGGATCTCGGTCCAGTTCTGCTTGATCACAACCTCCTCGTCCGAATCGGTGACCCGGCTCTCGTCCCAGGCGCGGATCGGCGGCGGCGGCGGCAGCTCGTCCCAATGCGCAGCGATATGGGTGGCCGCCGCGTCGCCGAAGACGAAGCATTCGAGCAGGGAGTTGGAGGCGAGCCGGTTGGCGCCGTGAAGGCCCGACTGGCTGACCTCGCCGACCGCGTAGAGACCGGGCAGATCGCTGCGCCCGTCCAGGTCGATCACCACGCCGCCGCAGGTATAATGCTGGGCCGGGACGACGGGGATCGGCTCTTTGGTGATGTCGATGCCGAGATCGATGAGCCGCGCATAGATGTTGGGGAAATGCCCCTTCACGAAGTCGGGCTCGCGATGGCTGATGTCGAGATGGACGTAATCGAGGCCGAGCCGCTTGATCTCGTGATCGATGGCGCGGGCGACGACGTCGCGCGGCGCGAGCTCGGCGCGTTCGTCGAAATCGGGCATGAAGCGGTGGCCGGTTTCGGGGATCTTGAGCTGCCCGCCCTCGCCGCGCACCGCCTCGGTGATCAGGAAATTCTTGACCTCCAGATTGTAGAGGCAGGTCGGGTGGAATTGCATGAACTCCATGTTCGAGACCCTGGCGCCGGCGCGCCAGGCCATGGCGATGCCGTCGCCGGTCGCGCCCCTCGGCGCGGTCGAGAAGAGATAGACTCGCCCGGCGCCGCCGGTGGCGAGGATCGTCGCCCGCGCGGTGAAGGTCTCGACCTTCCCCTTGCGCCGGTTGAGCGCATAGGCGCCCCAGACATGGCCGTCGCCCGAATAGCGCTCGCCGTGGCGGCTGGTGACGAGGTCGATCGCGACCATGTCGGGGATCAAGGTGATGTTGGGATTGGCCGCGGCGGCCTTCTCCAGCGCCTGCTGAACCGCCCAGCCGGTGGCGTCGTCGACATGGACGATCCGGCGGTGGCTGTGCCCGCCCTCGCGGGTCAGATGCCAGGCGTTGGAATCGGCGGCGACATTGAAGGGCACGCCGAGCTCGGCGAGCCGGTCGATCGCGGCGGGCGCATGGCCGACGACGAACTCGACCGTGGCGCGGTTGTTGAGGCCGGCGCCGGCGATCATCGTGTCCTCGACATGGGCCTCGAACGTGTCGCCCGGCTCAAGCACCGCCGCGATGCCGCCCTGCGCCCAGCCGGTCGCCCCCTCGCCCTTGGCCAGCACCGCCACCTTGAACCGCCCGGCGAGGTTGAGCGCCGCCGTCAGCCCGGCCGCGCCCGAGCCGATGATCAAGACGTCGCTTGCGTGGGCGGTCGCAATCATCTCAGCGCGAATCGCCGATCGCCAGCACGCGCTCAGTGGTCACGCTGGTCCCCGCGATCGTGTCGCGCGTGGTGACGCGGATGCGATAGTCGCCCGGCCGCCTGTCCGAGCCGAGCTGGACGCCCATCATGGCCTGCCCCATCGTCGTTGCTCCGGCCCTGGGCGGCGGAAACTGCCAGAGCGTGCCGGTCCGCGGGTCGCCGACGCCGCCCTCGGGGTCGATGATGCGCAGCTCCACAATCAGGTTGCAACTGCCATCGCCACCGGCCCGGCAGCGATCGAAGAAGATGACGGTGAAGATCCGCTCGCCGATCGCTGCGCGCGTGGCGGATTGCGGAAGGCCGTTCGTGCCGAGCGCCCGATATTGGTCGCCGAAGGCGCCGAGATCGGTGATGGTCACCTGGCTTACGTGCATGTCGCCGGCATTGCCTTCGCCCGCGAACGGCGGCTCCTGGGCGGACGCGGGGGCGATCGGCAGCAGGCAAATGGCGGCGAGCAGGGTCCGCATCTTCATTCTCCTATCCGTTCGCCGCCCTGGTCAAGTTGAGGAACACGTCCTCCAAATCCGCCTCGCGGGTCGAGACGTCGACGATGCCGAGGCCTTCGCGGTGCAGCGCCGCGAGCACGTCGCCGGCATTCACCCGGTCCTTCCTGTAGGTGATCGCCAGCGTCCGCTCGCCCATCAGCTCGATCTTGTCGAAGCAGGTATTTTCGGGCGCCACGCCGACGTCGCGGTCGACCACCACCTCGACCACCTTCTCCTGCGCCATGCCGACCAGCGTCCGGGTCGTCTCGTTGGCGATCAGCCGGCCATGATTGATGATCCCGATCCGGTCGCAGAGCTGCTCGGCCTCCTCCAGATAATGGGTGGTGAGCACGATGGTGACGCCCTGCGCGTTGAGGCCGCGGACGAACGCCCAGAGCTGCTGGCGAAGCTCGACGTCGACGCCGGCGGTGGGTTCGTCGAGGACCAGGATCGGCGGCGAATGGACCATCGCTTTGGCGACCAGCAGCCGCCGCTTCATCCCGCCCGAGAGCGTGCGGGCATAGGCATCGGCCTTGTCCTCCAGATGCATCGCCCGGAGCAGCTCCATCGTCCGCCGGTCCTTCCTGGGGATGCCGTAGAGCCCGGCCTGAATCTCCAGCGCCTCCTTGGGCGTGAAGAAGGGATCGAAGAGGATCTCCTGCGGCACCACGCCGATCGAGCGCTTGGCGTTGCGGGGATGGGCGTCGATGTCGAAGCCCCAGATGTTGGCCGAGCCGCCCGATTTGCTCACCAGCCCGGCGAGGATGTTGATCAGGGTCGATTTGCCGGCGCCGTTGGGCCCGAGCAGCCCGAAGATGCCGCCGCGCGGCACGTCGAGGCTGACCCCGTCGAGCGCGCGCTTGCCGCCCGCATAGGTCTTCTGCAGATCGACGATCGAGATCGCGGCTTCGCTCATGCCCGGGGGGAATAGCGGGACTTTCGCGTCTGGCGAAGCTGTTTGTCCTTCGCTAAGGCAGGCGCCATGGCCGCCACCGACCCCTTCACGCCCGAAATCGTCTTCACCGACAGCCCCCACGTCGCCTGCGACGGCGCCACCGACATCTCGCCAGCGCTCGGCCATCCGCGCGTCTATCTGCAGATCGACGAGACGGGCTTCGTTGACTGCGGCTATTGCGACAAGAGATTCATCCTCAAGGGCGGGCCGGCGGACGAAGGGCCTCGAGCCGCTATTCGTCCTTAGGAAACGCGGTCTAGAAATTGTCAGGGTCTATCCGCCGCCGCTGCGCTGGAGGCGGTCGATGGTTTGCAGCCGCGTTGATCTGCTCCAGCACCACCTCGTTCAAGAACATGATGCGATAGCCCGTATTGGGGCAGAACTCACCGAGGATGGACGCAGCGCCAGAACTCCAAGAGCGTCGCCGACAGGCCCGCTCGGCTCCTGTCCCGGAGACCACGGTGGAGCGGCCATAGCGCCCGTCAAGCAAGCCGGTGAACGTGGTGTACTCGGTCACGCCGGACAGAAAATAGGCCACGGACATGGTATGCCTGCGGGTGGATTCCACCTCGATACGGGAGACGCCTTCCAGCCCTACGGGTGCCGTCAGCACGACGGTGTGCAGGCCCCCTTCGGTTGCATCTCTCGTGATGGTGGAGCCACGTGACTGAAAAGCGCGCACGATGGCCGATGCTGAGGAGGAGTAGAGGTTCCTACCTGCAATTTCGACGCTTGTGCTCGCGTAGCTTCGCCGACTCACGCCGAATAGCGCCTGTTCGACTATCCTGGCGGGACTGTTGGAGCTGAGGTCGGTATCGGGGTTGCCGGCAATGATGAACTCGCCACGTTCAAAGCCCATCAGTTGGACGCGCCTGCCGTAAGACTCACCAACGTCCATTCGCTCTTGAACAAGGATACTGGCGGGCTCGAAGGGCAAGTCGTCCTCGATGACCAAGGGCGCTGCGCCGACGGAAGATCTCCGTCTGGGAACAGCTGCGAAGGAGTCGCGCCGGCAATTGCGGAACCCCTCCAAGGTCGTCGTCGAAGGGCCTCGGAACATGATGACGTCCACGCTCTCCTGCACGAGATGAAACAAAGCAACGGTGACTTGATCTTCGCCTGATCCGCAGGTCCATCGCTTCGTATGAGCTGAATTCGTAGGCTCAGAGTTGCAGCCTAGGCCATCGATCCCCTGTGCGGCGCGCTCGAAGTTCATCGTGTAGGAGGGGAGGAAAGGAGCAAAGCGACAAAGATCGGGCGTCGCTTTCGCAACGCTGGCGCCTGTCATGAGCGCGGCGAACCAAAGAGCTTTGCTTGTCAGCCGGATCACCTGCTCTCTCCCCTTTCCCTTACTTGCACGGCCTGTCTGCCAAATCACGCTCTGAAGCGAGGGGAGGTTTCGCTGCATGCCCTTCGACTTTGTGAATCGCCTCTCCTATATGCCTCCCATGAGCACAGATCCCCGCCGCTTCCTCTATCGCCCCGACGGCCTCGATCCCGACGCCGCGCTCCGCCTCACCGCCGACGCGCTCAAGGGCTGCGACGATGGCGAGCTCTATCTCCAATATACCGCGTCCGAGAGCTTCGGGTTCGACGACGGCCGCCTGAAGACCGCCGATTTCAACACCCAGGCCGGCTTCGGGCTGAGGGGCGTTTCGAGGGAGACCACCGCCTTCGCCCAGGCCAACGAGCTCTCGGAAGCCGCGATCCGCCGCGCCGCCGAGACGATGCAGGTGCTCGATCCGGCAAGCGGCGTCCGCCCCGGTCCGCCGCGCCGGACCAACGCCCGCCTCTACACCGACGCCGACCCACTGAGCCTGATCCCGTTCGCCCGGAAGGTCGCGCTCTGCCAGCAGATCGACGCCGCCGCCCGCGCCCGCGATCCCCGCGTCGCCCAGGTCTCGGTGATGCTGGCGGGCTCGTGGAGCGTGATCGACATCGTCAGGCCCGATGGCTTCGTCGCCCACGACATCCGCCCGCTCGTCCGCCTCAACGTCCAGATCGTCGCGGAGCAGAACGGCCGGCGCGAGAGCGGCTATCACGGCCTCGGCGGCCGCTATCTCTACGACGATCTGTTCGAGCCGGCGACCTGGAACCGGGCGATCGACGTCGCGCTCGCCCAGGCTCTGGTCAATCTCGAGTCGGTCGCCGCGCCGGCGGGCGAGATGATTGTCGTGCTCGGCCCGGGCTGGCCCGGCGTGCTGCTGCACGAGGCGGTGGGCCACGGCCTCGAAGGCGATTTCAACCGCAAGGGTACCTCGGCCTTCTCCGGGCGGATCGGCGAGCGCGTCGCCGCGCCCGGCGTCACCGTCGTCGACGACGGCACGCTGGGCGACCGCCGCGGCTCGCTCACCATCGACGACGAGGGCACGCCGACGCAGCGCAACGTGCTGATCGAGGACGGTATATTGAAGGGCTATATCCAGGACCGGCTCAACGCCCGGCTGATGGGCGTCACCGCGACCGGCAACGGCCGGCGCGAGAGCTTCGCCCACGCGCCGATGCCGCGAATGACCAACACCTTCATGCTCGGCGGCAAGGACGATCCCGCCGAGATCCTCGCCCGCGCGAAGAACGGCATCTACGCCAAGAGCTTCGGCGGCGGCCAGGTCGACATCACCTCGGGCAAGTTCGTCTTCTCCTGCACCGAGGCCTATCGGATCGAGAACGGCAGGCTCGGCGCCCCGATCAAGGGCGCGACCCTGATTGGCGACGGCCCGACCGTGCTGACCCGGGTGGCGGCGATCGGCGACGACATGGCATTGGACGAGGGCGTCGGCATTTGCGGCAAGGGCGGCCAGACCGTTCCCGCCGGCGTCGGCCAGCCGACCTTGCTGATCGAGGGCCTGACCGTGGGCGGCACGGCCGCATGACCGACGCCTGGGTCCGCGACGTCCTCGATTTCTGGTTCTCGCACGGCTGGGAGGATTGGTGGAAGCCGGACAAGGCGTTCGACCTCGAGATCGCCGACCGTTTCGCCAAGCTGTGGGAGGAGAAGCGCGAGAACGTGCCCGAGCATTTCCTGGGCTCGGCCGACGAGGCGCTCGCCGCCGTGATCCTGTTCGACCAGTTCCCGCGCAACATGTTCCGCGGCCATGCCGACCAATTCTCCACCGATCCGCTGGCGCTCGCGGTGGCGAGGGGCGCGGTCGAGCGCGACCATGACGACGGCATGACGCCAGAGCGGCGCGGCTTCCTCTACATGCCGTTCGAGCATAGCGAGGACCGGCGCGACCAGCGCCAGTCCCTGCTCCTCTTCACCGCCTTGGGCGATGCCGAGATGCTCAAATATGCGCGAAAGCATCACGAGGTGATCGAGCGCTTCGGCCGCTTCCCGCACCGCAACGTCATGCTCGGCCGCAAGTCGACCGCGATCGAGGCGGCGGCGGGCAACGTGGTGCCCTGGTAATGGCGCTGGTCGAGGCAAGCCGCTTCTTCACGCGCTTCGAGGCGAGCTTGGCCAAGGCGCGGCTCGACGCGGCCGACATACCGAGCTTCCTGTTCGACATGGAGATGAATTGGGGCGGCGCGGATCTCGGAGTCATTCCGGCCCGGCTGATGGTCGACGACGAGGATCTGGAGGCGGCGCGCGCGCTGCTCGCCGAAGATGCTTGACAGCAGCGCTGTATTATTGGAGCAATACACTCCATGGATGTAGCGACCGCGACGAGCGAGCCGGGCGCGCCGGTGCTGGCGCTGACCGATCTCAGCAAGACCTTCGGGCGGCGGAGCGGCATTGTGAAGGCGGTGCGCGGCGTTTCGCTCGCGGTCGGGGCTGGCGAGGTCTACGGCTTCCTCGGGCCCAACGGCGCCGGCAAGAGCACGACGATCCGGATGCTGATCGGGCTGATCGCGCCGACGGCGGGCAGGGTCGAGCTGTTCGGCCGCGACCTCGGCGCCGATCCGTCGCTGCTCCGGCGGGTCGGCTCGCTGGTCGACGGCGGCGCTTTCTATCCCTTCCTCTCCGGCCGCCGGAATCTCGAGGTTCTGGCCAAGACCCACGGGAGCGGCGAAGAGCGGATCGACGCCCTGCTCGACCAGGTCGGCCTCGCCAAGGACGCCAAGCGCAAGGTGAAGGCCTATTCCACCGGCATGCGCCAGCGGCTCGGCGTGGCCGCCGCCTTGCTCAACGATCCGGAGATCGTCATCCTCGACGAGCCGGTCAACGGTCTCGACGTCGCCGGCATCCAGGAGATGCGCCGGCTGATCCGGAGCCTGGCCGCGGACCATGATAAGACGGTGTTCCTTTCCAGCCACCTGCTGAGCGAGGTGCAGCAGGTCTGCGACCGGGTCGCGATCATCCACAAGGGCGAGGTGATCCGCGAATCGACCGTCGCCGGCCTGCTCGACCAGGAGTCGACGAGCCTCAGGGTCGAGGCCGCCCCGCTCGACGCGGCGGAAGCGGCGCTTCGTCCGCATTGGCCGGTGGAGCGGCAGGGCGCCGCGCTCGCCGTCACCGCCGCCAGGGCCGAGGCGCCGGAGGTGGCGCGCCGGCTGATCGAGGCCGGAATCGACCTGTTCGGCCTGACCCCGGTGCAGCGCAACCTCGAGGACATCTTCCTGACCCTGACCCAAGAGGATCCGGCCGATGCTTGACGCGATCTCCGCCGAGGCGCTGAAGTTCCGCCGGCACCGCGCCACCTGGGGCCTGGTCTGGATCTGGCCGATCGGCGTCGTCGTGCTCTGGCTGCTCTCCATCGGCATCGACCTGGCCAAAGGGGGGTCGCCGGGCCATGGCGCCGCCGACGCCGCCGCCTGGATCTCGGACGCGGTCGACTTCTGGTCGCTTCCCCGCCAGCCGATCGGCCGCTATCTGCTCGGCGCCTTCGTCGCGGTCGTGTTCGCCGGCGAATACGGCTGGAACACCTGGAAGCTGATCGTCCCGCACCGGGCCCGCAACACCCTGATCGCCGCCAAATATGTCGTCGCGCTGGTGCTCGTCGCCGTCGGTTTCGCGCTTGCCGCGATCATGTTCAACCTGTTCAGCTGGATTGAGGACCTCGCGACCGGCGACCCCATTCCCGCCGGCATCGCCGCCGGCGCGCTGCTCCAGGCCCATGCCCTCGCCGCCCTCGCCGCGCTCGCCCCGATCCTGCTCACCACCGCATATGTGAGCTTCTTCGCCGTCCTCACGCGCTCTACCGTCGCCGCGCTTATGATCGGCCTCGTCATCACTACGGTGGAGCAGCTGTTCCGCGTCTATGCGCCGGTGCTCGCATTCCAGGCGCCGGGCCTGGTCGGCGTGCTCTATCAGGCGCTGCCCGGCTATCATCTCGGCAATATCGGCTATTGGCTCAGCGAAGGCCGGGCGCTGGTCGTCCCCTTCCCCTCGGGACCCTTCTCGATGGCGCCCGCGGCCTCGCTCGCCATCGTCGCCGCCTGGACGCTCGGCCTGGTCGCCCTGACCTTCCGAATCTTCCGCCGCCAGGATATCAACTAGAGCGGGATCGGGCGCGGGCGAGCGCCCACAAATGGGTCGAGCGAGTCCCGGAGCGGCAGAAGAGCAGGGCTCGGCCCTCGGTCTGCGCCAGCGCCGCGCTCAGCGCCGCGACCTTATCGTCCGAAATCTCCCCGCTGATCGGGATATGCGTATAATCGAGCCCGGCCGCGCCGGCCGCCGCTTCGATTTCCGCGGCCAAGGGCTGATCGGGCTCCTCGCCGTCGGGCCGATTGTTGACGACCAGGGTCACGCCCCGCGCCACGGCGGCCGCCATGTCCGACGCCTGGAGCTGGCGGTCCGCGACCAGGGTCTTCCCGTCCAATTCCCTGAAGGTCATGGCGCGGCGAAGCCGTCGATCACCTCGACGAAGGCTTGGCCGTAGCGTTCGAGCTTGGCCTCGCCGACGCCGGAGAGGCGCGAGAGGGCGCCGAGCGTGGTCGGCTTCAGTTCGGCCATCTCGCGCAAGGTGGAATCGTGGAAGATGACGTAGGGCGGCACCCCCTGCTCGGCGGCCAGCTCGCGCCGGCGCGCCCGCAATGCCTCGAACAGCGGATCGTGCGGATAGTCCTGCGCGGCCTTGCGGTCGCGGCGGCGGCTGCGCTTGGGCGGCAGCACGATCTCGACCCTGTCGCCCCCTTTCAGGATCGGCCTAGCGCCGGGGCCGAAGGAAAGGCCGCCGAAATCGTCGGCGCGCAGCGCATCGCGGGCCATCAGCGCGCGGGCGACCGGCTTGACCAGGGCCAGCTCCTCCTCGTCGGCGATGCCGAACACGCTGAGGCGCTGATGGCCGAAATTCAGCACCTTGTCGGTCTCGCGCCCGGCGAGCACGTCGGTCAAATGCTGGACTCCGAAGCGCATCTCGGTGCGGAAGGCGGCCGACAGAAATTTCTGGGCGACCGTGGTCGCGTCGATCGCCACCGGCGGGTTGAGGCAATTGTCGCAGTTGCCGCAGGTCTCGGGCGGATCCTCGCCGAAATGGCGAAGCAATATGGCGCGTCGGCAGCCCGAGGTCTCGACCAGGGTGGCGAGCGCGTTCAGCCGCTCGCGCTCGCCCGCGCGGCGGCTTTCCTCGACCTCGGTCTCGATCCGCCGGCGCGCCCGCGCGAAATCCTCGGCGCCCCAGAACAGCCAGGCCTCGGCCGGCTCGCCATCGCGCCCCGCCCGGCCGGTCTCCTGGTAGAAGGCCTCGATCGATTTGGGGATTCCGGCATGGGCGACGAAGCGCACGTCGGGCTTGTCGATGCCCATGCCGAAGGCGATGGTCGCGACCATCACCATCTCCTCGCTGCGCACGAACGCGGCCTGGTTCTTCGCGCGCACCGATGCGTCGAGCCCGGCATGGTACGGCAAAGCCGGCCGCCCGGCGGTGGCAAGCTGGTGCGCGATCTTCTCGGCCTTGTCGCGGCTCGGCACATAGACGATGCCCGCGCCCGGCTGCTCGGCGAGCAGCGCCTTCAACTGCGCGGTGACGCCGTCGCGCGGCCGAATTTGGTAGCGGATGTTGGGCCGGTCGAAGCCGGCGAGAATGAGGCCGTCCGCCGGGATGCCGAGCTGGACGAGGACGTCGTCGCGCGTGCGCTTGTCCGCGGTGGCGGTTAGCGCGAGACGCGGCACGTCGGGGAAGGCATCGAGCAGAGGCAGCAGCAGCCGGTAATCGGGCCGGAAGTCGTGGCCCCATTCGCTGACGCAATGCGCCTCGTCGATCGCGATCAGCGCCAGCTTGATGCCGGCGATCAGCTCGCGAAAGCCGGCCCCCGTCGCCCGCTCAGGCGCGACGTAGAGCAGTTCGAGCTCGCCACGCTTGAGCCGTTCGATCGTCTCGGCGCGATTGCCGTCCGCCGAGGTCAGGGCGGCCGCCCGAAGCCCGAACGCCTCGGCGGCACGGATCTGGTCGTGCATCAGCGCGATCAGGGGCGAGATCACCAGCACCGTGCCGTCGAGCGCAAGCGCCGGCACCTGGTAGCAGAGCGACTTGCCCGCCCCGGTCGGCATCACCGCGAGCGTGCGCTCCCCCGCCATGACTCGCGCGATCACCTGCTCCTGGGCGCCGCGGAAGCCCTGGAAGCCGAACGTATTGCGAAGGATCTGGAGCGGCGAATTCATCCCGCCCCCAGAGCCGTCAGCCAGGGAAAAGTCGAGTCGCATCTCGCCCCTGTAGCGCG
>DASYKV010000015.1:0-43024 GCA_035994965.1 Allosphingosinicella sp. | reverse complement strand
CTGCTCGACCTCGCACTGGAGCAATTCGAGCTTCTGGGTGGCGGGATCGAAGGTCTCGGCGCAGGTGCCGTAGGGCAGGAAGGATTTGGAGCTCTGCTCGGCCGCGACCAGGGTCGAGCGGGCCGGAATGCCGACCATGGTCGCACCGGGCGGCACGTCGCGAGTCACCACAGCATTGGCGCCGATGCGGGCGCGGGCGCCGACGATGATCGGGCCAAGCACCTGCGCGCCGGAGCCGATGATCACGCCGTCGTTGATCGTCGGATGGCGCTTGCCGGCGACGCCGTCAGTGGGATTGGTGCCGCCCAGGGTGACCTGCTGGTAGATGGTGACGTCATCGCCGATCTCGGCGGTCTCGCCGATCACGACGAAGCCGTGGTCGATGAAGAAATTACGCCCGATCGTCGCGCCCGGATGAATGTCGATCGCGGTCAGCATCCGCGAGATATGGTTGACCAGCCGGGCGAGAAAGTAAAGCTCGCCCTGGAACAGCCAGTGGGCGATGCGGTGGTAGAACAGCGCCCACACGCCCGGATAGAGCAGAATCTCCCAGCGCGACCGCGGCGCCGGATCGCGCGCCTTGATCGAATCGAGATAGGCCAGCAGGCCGAAGGACATGGATTGCGCGCTCTTTTCCGTTACGGTGAAGAGATAAGCGGGTTGCGCGCGGATTACCAGATGGAGCGGCGTGGCTGCGCTCACCTCAATAGACCAGGGCCCGCAGCTTGCGCGCGCCGGCCCGGCTGGTCTGGATCGTCTCGCCATTGGCAAGGAGCAGGTTGAGCCGCCCGCCCCCCGATGGCTCGGCGCTCGCCAGCCGGGCGAGGTTGACGATCGCCGAGCGGTGAATGCGGATGAAGCGGGCGGGATCGAGCCGGCGCTCGAATTCGCCCAGGCTCAGCCGCGCGAGATGGCGCCCGCCGAGCGTCGCGACCTCCGCATAATCCTGCGCCCCGACGATGGACACGATCTCGGCGACGTCGACCGGCGCAATCGTCTCGCCGATCCGGGTCAGATAGCGCTCGAAGGGCGCGCTATCGTCCGTCTCGTCCCCTTGCCGTGCGAGCTGCGCCGCGAAGGCGCGGGCATAAGCGATGCCGGCGACGGCCGCATAAAGGATCACGCCTTGGTACATCTGCCAGCTCAGCCCCAGGCCGGAGAAGCGGACCGCGGTCCAGTCGCCGCGCGCGAGGCCGTTCTCGAGCGTGAACAGGATGACGATACCGCCATACCAGAAGGCCGCGAAGGCCGGCGCCAGCACGGCATGGGCGGCCGCCTGCCGCGCCGGGCCGCGGCCGATCACCCGCCCGCGCAGCAGGAAATCGACCCCCGGCGCGAGCAAGCCGAGCGGCGCGACGTTGACCAGCGCCGCACCCAGGGCTCCCCCAAGGCCGTCGGCGGACACCAGAAAGACCGCGGCGTAGAGAGCCCAGACGAGCAGGATGGCGAAGAGCCAGACGAGCGCCGGCGCGCGCGCGATGCTCATTGGTCGTGCCAGCAGTCCGTTCATCGCCTCATCCCTCGTTCCACGGAAAATTCGCCAGTCCCGGATCGGGCCGTGCGATGATGCCCGCCGGCCCGAGAGAAGGATTTGTCCATGAATTTGCTGGGTTACGCAATCGCCGCCGCGACGCTCTCGGGTGCCGCGCCCGCGAGCGCCCCCGCGTTGAGCGTCCGCTCGCTCTACGCCGCCGGCGATCCCGCCGACATCCGGGTCGCTGGCCTCAGGCCCGGCGAGCGCATCCGGATCCACAGCTGGCGGCGGTTCAACCGCTCGGAGCGCGATTCGGCGACCGGGCAATGGGGGATGCGGATGCGGGTGCTGCACGGCTGGGCGGATTTTCGGGCCGACCGAAATGGCGCCGTCCTCGTCGAGCGCGCGCGGCCGCTGGCCGGCACCTATCCGATGGTCGACGGACTCGGCCTCCTCTGGTCGATGCAGGTCGCCGACGACCGGGCGGCGGGCGCCGAAGGCGAGCTGGACGAAAGCAGCGTGCAGCTCCGCGTGGAGCGGCGCGGCGCCCCGCCGCTGGCCGCGCGGCTTAGCTTCCGGCCGATCCCGGCGGGCACGTTGATGGAGACGGTGCGGCGGCCCGGCCTCGTTGGCGTGTTCGCCGCCCCGCCGGGCGCGCGATCGCTGCCGACGCTCATCTTCCTTCACGGCAGCGAGGGCTCGGACATCGCCCGGGCGCAAAGCGAGGCGGCCGCCTTCGCGCAGCTCGGCTTCGCCACCCTCGCGATCATCTATCACAGCCGCCCCTGGCAGCCGACGCAAGGGGTTCCGGACTTCCACGTCAACACGCCGGTCGAAATGCTGCAGGCGGCGCGCGACTGGCTGGCGACGCGGCCGGAGGCGGATGCGCGCCGCATCGGCCTGATCGGCAACAGCAAGGGCGCCGAATTCGCGATGGTCGGCGCGGCGACCTACGATTGGGTGCGGGCCGCGGTCGGCTGCGTGCCGAGCGACGTGGTCTGGGAAGGCGACGTCGCGCGCGCGCCGTCCGGCCAGGCCTCGTCCTGGAGCCAAAGCGGGCGCCCCCTCCCCTATGTCCCCCTCTATCCCTGGACGGACGCGGACGGCGACATGAGGATCGACAATTTCTACGACAATACCGAGCGCTACTCGAGCTCGCGGCGCGACCATCCCCGCGAGACCCTCGCGGCGCGGATCCCGATCGAGCGCACGCGGGCGCGATTGCTGCTGCTCGGCGGCGACCGCGACGAGGTCTGGGCGTCGGGCGCGATGAGCCGCGCGATCGTCGCAGCCATGCGCAGGGCGGGTCGCGCGCGGCAGGCGGAGGCGCTGACCTTCCCGACCGCCGGCCACCAGATTTGCGGCGATGGCACCTTCCCGGTCTATGCCTATGACAGCCAGTCCGCGCGGCCCCGGGACAAGATCCTCACCGACGAGGGCCATGCCAACGTCATCGCCTTCCGCCGCAAGATCGCCTTCCTGCGCGCCGCGCTCGCCGCGCTCGCCGCGCCGCGCTGAGCCGCGCCCTCACATCACCGCCAGCGCCTTGTTGTCGAAGGCGCCGGCGAACTCCTTTCCGATCTCGACCTTGCGCTCGATCGACTGGAGGATCTCGGCGGTGAAATTCACTCCGGCGAGGTCGCAGCAGGCCAAAAGGTTGCCCGGGCTGAACACGTTGACCTCGAGGATCTTGTCGCCGACGATGTCGATGCCGACCAGGAACATGCCGTCGGCCATGAGCTTGGCCCGGATCAATTCGGCGATGCGCAATTCCCTGTCGGTGATGTCGACCGCCACCGCCTTGCCGCCGGCGTGGATGTTGCTGCGGATGTCGTCGCCGGCGCTGACCCGGCGCAGCGCCGCATATTTGTCCCCGATCTGGAGCGGGCGGCCGTTCATCAGGAAGAAGCGGATGTCGCCCTTGGCCGCGGCGGGGACATAGGCCTGGGCGATGATATAGCCGTCGCGGGTGATCGCCTCGATCATCTGGTTGATGTTCGACGCATTCTCCGAGCCGACCAGGAAGACGCTTTGGCCGCCCGATCCCTGCAATGGCTTGAGGATGATCTTGCCGCCGTGGGCCTTGGCGAATTCCTTCACGTCGCTTGGGAATTTGGTGATCAGGGTCTCGGCGCGCACCGCCTCCGGGAAAGACTGGAAATAGAGCTTGTTGATCGCCAGCGACAGGCTGTCGGGATCGTTGAGCACGAGCACGCCGCGCGCCGCCGCGGCGCGGCCGAACAGGATGCCGATGTCGGCCGCCCAGGGCGTCTCCATCGCGTCGAGCGAGGGATCGCTGCGCAGCATCAGCACGTCGATCTCGCCGATGTCGACGAGCTCGGATTCGTCCGCCACGGCCTGCATGTCGGTGAAGAATTGCTGCGCGGTGCGCTGCTTCTTGTCCGGCGCGAAGCGGGCGTGGACGCACAGGCTGTCGTCGGGCCTGAGCACGAAATCGCCGGGCAGGACGTAGCACACGCGATGGCCGCGCTTCACCGCCTCATGCGCCATGATCGTGGTGGTGTAGCGGGCATGTTCCTTGGCCATGTCGTTCACGAAAAAGGCGATCAGCATTCAAGTCTCCTGCACGATGAGCTGTGAAAGCGAGGCGAGCTTGCGCATCGCCGCAATACGCGCCTGCGCTTCGGGCGAGGCGAGGAATTCGGGCAGGCTGCGCGGGCGGCGGAGCAGGCCGCGAAGCTCGAGCTCCTCGACCATCGGAATGTGCCGCGCGGCGATCTTGCCGAACCAGAACGGCGCCAGATCGCGGCCCGAAGCGAGATGATCGAGCACCTCCTTGAAGCCGCGCAGATAGATGGCGTCCTTGGCGAGGCCGCCCGCCCTGAAGACGCGCGCGACGATGTTAAAGGCGGTACGGGCCCCGAAGCCATGCGCGTCCTGCAGCAGGCGGAAGCAATGGATGAAATCCGCCCCCTCGATCATCGCATCGACAGTGATCACGCGCGCCGCGAGCAGCCGCAGCCGCGCCGCGGTGAGCCCGCCGACCGCGCATTCGGCGAACACGCCGAGCCCCTCCTGCACGCCCTCATAGCCGGCGAGCCCGGACTGGAAGATCTTGAGCCCCTGCGCGGCGCCGTTGACGCAGGTGAGCAGATGCACGCTCACCTCGTGCTGGAGCAAAGCTTCGAGCCGCCGGCGGCGCATGCGCGTGTCGGTCGCGATCAGCAATTTGTGGCCGGAGACCATCAGGCCCGCGGCGATGTCGGCGCGCAGGCTGATCGTCGCGTCGAAGGCGGGATTGGCGGCGCGGTAGCGGTTGACGAGCAGCCGCGCGGCATCGCGCACCGCCGGGGCATCGACCATGTCGGGATCGGACGCCTCGCTCTTCTCGACCTTGGCGAGGATGTCGCGCGCGCTCTCCAGCAACGGGCGCTCGACCGAGCCGTAGAGCATCAGCGAGGCGTAACGGAAATCGGGCGTGTTGCGGCATTCGAGCATGGTCAGCTGCTGGCCGAGCTCGCGGCGCTTTTCCGAGAACAGGGTTTCGAGCACCGGGTCCTCGACGCGGCGCAGATCGACGGCGTAGAGATCGCGCTTGGTGCGCTCGGGATCGACGGTCAGCGGACGGTAGCGGAAGACTGGCGCGCGCTCGTAATGCGAAGCCTTGAACTGGTCGTAGGCCGCCGCATTGTTGATCGGCGAGACGCCGAGCAGAAAATCGAAGGAGGTCGCGATCCTGAACAGCTTGCGATCGACCGTGCGCGCGGCGGCGATGAACGAGCTTCGGCCGAGCGCGCGGTGAGACGACGGAGCCCGCGCCGAAATCTCGTCGATGAACGCGCAAAAGGCCTGGAGCAAGGCGTCGAACACGCCGATGCTGAGCTCGTGGAGGAGCTGCGGATAGATGCCGTCCTCGCCGGGGATCCGGTAATTTTGCGGAAGGCCGAGCGAGATGTGCGAAAGGCCCGGCGCGCGCTCGATCAGCGCCTCGACTCCGGGCTCGCACCGGCATTGGGGCAAGCGTTCGACGGTGCAGGTGCGAAGGTCGACCTCGATGGCGGCGAGCGCCTTTTCGAGGCGGTTCGCGGCGGCCTGCGCGGCGGGATCGTCCGACGCGCCGAGCCGGCTGACGAACCGCTCGAGCCTTGGCGCCTTGTCGTCGAGCGTGGGATCGCGCGGCAGATCGTAGAGCGAGACGAGCAGCACCCGCTCGCTGGTTTCGCACAATTTGGCGGCGATCGCCTCGATCAGCGTCTGCGCGGCGCCGTCGCCGGCTTCCGGCCAGACCAGATAGGACGGGCTGGTCGATGCCACCCGCAAGGCGAGGCTGTCCGGATCGCGGCCCGAAAAGCGGTGCAGGATCAGGAAGGGCAAAGGCCGGTCGACATGGGCGCGGACGCCGCTTTTCAACGTCGCGCGATAGGCCTTGCCGCCGTCTAGATCGATCGCCGCTTCAGCCGGCATCGAGCAGCTCATTGGCATATCGCGCGACATCCGTGATGAACGCGCGCATCGATGCCAGCTCGGCCGGATCGGGCGCGCCGGTCCATTCGTCCATGAAGAATTTCTTGAACTCGATCGCGATCGCGCAGCCGCTCTTCGGATAGCGGTCGTGGACGAAGCGGGTCAGCTCGCCCTTGCCCTGGAAGGCGACATTCTCGCGCACGTCGAGCCGGCGGCCGCCGAAATCGAAGGCGCGCATCTTTTCGATCAGCGGATCGAGCAGCCAGGCCCAATGCGCGCGCGGCATCGAGAAGGTGCCGATATTGATGTCGGGCGCCTCGGCCTGCGGCGTCGCCTCGCCGCCCGGCCCGGAGCGGCGGTGATTGTAGCTGTGCACGTCCAGGACGACGAACCGGCCATGGTCGGCCGCGACCTCGTCCAGCCAAGCGCCCATCGTCGCGTAGAAGCGTTCGTGGATGATGAGCGAGCGCTCGACGAGGCCCGCCCCGGGCGGCTCATGCCAAACCTTCATCCCCCAGCTCTGCTCGGGCGTGCGATAGACGGCGATGTCGGCGGCGCGGTTGAGATCGACCTCGAACCGCGAGCGGCCGGCGACGACATGGTTGGGCACGTCGACGATCGCCTGGCCGGTAAAGGGGTCCTCCTCGCGCAGCCGGTCGGAATCGGAAAGCGCCATCGCCGCGCGGGTCTCGGCGCGCAGGCCGTTGCCGTCGTGGATCGCGGTGGCGACCACCGGCCCGTCGCCGCGCCGCAGCGTCCACCAGGGAGAAGTTGGGTCGTCCAATTCCGTCAACGCGTCTCGCCTCATTGCCTCGCACAAAGGCAACAACGCAGCGCAGATATGGTTGCGGAGGCGGAACGCAGCGGCCTATGAGGCGCGCATGGCAACCTCCCTCTACGACCTCACCGTGCCGGTCTATATCCGGTCGCTCACTAACCTCTCGGCGATCCTCGGCAAGGGCGCCGCCTTCGCCGCCGAAAAGGGCCTCGACCCAGCCGATCTGCTGGCGACCCGCCTGGTCGAGGACATGGCGCCGCTGACCGCCCAGGTCCAGCGCGCCACCGACACCGCCAAGGGCACGATGGTCCGCGTCGGCGGCGTCGACAATGTCGTGTTCGAGGACAATGAGGCGAGCTTCGAGGCGCTGCAGGAGCGGATCGCCAAGGCCATCGCCTTCATCCGCGCCGTCCCGCGCGCGGCGCTTGACGGCAAGGAGGAGGCGGCGGTCAGCCTCGATCTGCCCGACGGCCGCTCGATCCCGTTCACCGGCCAGAGCTTCGTGCTCGGCTTCGCCATCCCCAATTTCTTCTTCCACGTCACCACCGCCTACGCCCTCCTGCGCCACCGCAGCGTGCCGGTCGGCAAGCTCGATTATCTCGGCGGCATCTGAGCCACGGCGTCCCTTTATGGGCCGCTATATCCTTAATTCCACTCGATAAACGGCTGACAGCGCGCACGAAGCCGGGCAGGAAATCCGGGCCGGGCCACCGCCCGCGCCCGTCGAGTATCTCCATGCACAAACCCGAAATATTGCGCCTGCGGGCGGACCGCTGCCGAATGGTCGCCGCCCGCTATCCCGAGCACAAACGCCAGCCGTTGCTCGATCTTGCGGACGAGCTCGAGCGCGAGGCCGAGGCGCTTGAGGCGGGCAAGAGCGTCACGGACTAGTCACTGGCTGTATCTCCCGACGAAGCGACCTATAGTCGCCGACCGGAGAGGATCATGCAGTTTTTCGACCGCAGCGCGATCGAGCCGCCCAATTACCTGCAGGCGTCGGAGGCGGCGCGGGCGCGCGAGTTGCTTCTTCAATTCTTCCAGCACAGCCTCGCACGTCAAACGCAAAGCCGGGCGCCGGAATCGAGCCTGCGCCTCGACCATCCCGGAATCCTCGACGACCTGCGCCGCCTGTTTCGCGGCAAATGCGCCTTTTGCGAGTCGGTGGCAGAGCTGCACGGCTACCGGTTTCGGCCGCCGTTCGAGGCCCTGCCACTCCGCGGCGAGATCAACCAACATCTCTATTATTGCTGGCTCGCAGACGCCTGGGAGAATCTATACCCTATCTGCGTTGCCTGCCATCCGGCCAACCCCCACCATTTCCCGGTGGATGGCAAGCGCGGGCCATTCCCAACCGTCGCCGACGTCGCCGACTATGTGGAACGCGGCGACGGCTCCTGGCGCAGTTACCCTCTTATGGAATTGCCACTGCTGCTCGACCCAAGCGAAGATCCGGCGCTCCACGAGCATCTGCGTGTAGATCTATCTGGGTGGATAGAGCCGATAAGCGCGAGAGGCGCCGAGACGATCCCGCATTTCAATCTGAACCGGAGCGAGCTGGTCGCCATGCGGGCACGGCGCTTCGCGGAATATTCGGACACCTTCGCCATTTTCCTGGACGGCCCCGATGTCCACTTCCGCCAGATGCCGCAATTCGAAGAGCTGGAATATGGGGGCGCTTGGTATCTTTATCTGCGGCAGCAAGCCGCGGACAATTTTCCGGATGCCGTATTGAATTCCCCCAGGGATTTGCTGCGCCTTCGCCTCGACACCGGCATCAAGCGCTTCTTCGCCCCGGTTTACGGCACGCGCGAGGCAAAGGGCGCTGCCGAGGCCCCGTTCTCGCCGGCCGGGATTGAGTTGCCTGTCGCGGAGGAGCCCCACGCACCGCTTGGGCAATTGAAAAGCGTCGATATCCGCAACTTCAAGGCGCTCGAGCATGTCGCCTTTAATCTACGGACGGACGCGGGCGACGTGGATCCATTGAACGAGGATGGCCGCGCGCTTCTGATCCTCGGAGAGAATGCGGCGGGAAAAAGCTCGATCCTGGAGGCGGTCGCGCTCGGCATCGCCAGCGATGCGGCGCGCCGGGCGCTGCGGGAAAAGCCGAAGCGCTTCATCCTCGACCCCGCCTTCCTCACCGACGATCGGCCCCCCGGGCCCAGTTCCGCGCTGGTGACCCTTGTCGTCGACGAGGCCGAGCCGGGCCGGGAGCGCCGACGCAGGTTGAAGGTCACCAAGAGGCGCTTCACTGCGCGCTCGGAGGGCGATTTCCGCGCCGCCCCGGTCTTTGCCTATGGCGCGTTCCGGCAATATCTGACGAAGCCGCCTCGGACCGCACCGGACGCCCATATCCGCTCGCTCTTCCATTCCGATTTCCTGCTGCCCAATCCCGAAAATTATCTGCTCGGCCTGCCGGACCGCGATTTTGCCGAAGTCGTCCAGGCGCTGAGAGAGATCCTTTCGATCGAGGGCGATTTCGAAGTTCTGGAGCGCGACGGAACCAGGGTCTGCGTCGCCTCGAAAGTCGCCAATTCAAAGGGCGTCGAGAGGACGAGCCGCACGCCGCTGGCGCTGGTCTCTTCGGGCTTTCGAGCGATACTCGCCATGGTCTGCGACATTTGCCGGGGGCTGCGCGAGAGTCCGGATTTCCATACACTGAAGCAGGCGCGGGCGATCGTGCTGATCGACGAGGTCGAGGCGCATCTTCACCCTCGTTGGAAGATGCAGGTGATGCAGGGGCTGCGAAAGGCTTTTCCGAAAGTCACTTTCATCGCGACCACGCACGACCCTTTGTGCCTGCGCGGCATGAAGGACGGCGAGGTGATGGTCCTGCAGCGCGTATCCGGCGAGTCGATCGAGGACACCGAGCTACCCAGCTTCGTCGAGACGTTGGTCGATCTCCCCAACGTGTCGCAGCTGACGATCGAGCAACTCCTCACCTCGGACCTGTTCCAGCTCCATTCCACCGAGGCACCGGAACTGGAGACGGAGTTCGCCAGGATTGGCTCACTGCTCGCTCGAGAAGCGGCCGGCGAGGCGCTGACGGGAGACGAGAAGGCGGCAATCACCCATTTTCGGGACGATGTTGCCCGGGCGATGCCGATTGGATCGAGCCGCGCCCAGACGCTCATTCAAGAGGCCGTCGCCGACCTTCTGGCCCGGCGGCGCGCGTCCACCGAATCGCAGCTGAGGTCGCTCCACGAGGAGACCAAGACCGCGATCCGCGAAGCGCTGGAGGATATTTAGACATGCGTCGCGTGGATCGAGGAAAAGACCCGCCCCCAGCCACGCTGAATCGGAAGGACAAGAACGGAAAGACCGAGCTCGACCGCGCCATCGCGCATTATGAGGCAGACCCGCCGCTGGCCAAGACATTCAAGTTCCAGGTCTATAAGTCCGACGAGGTCAAACGGCGCCTCGAGGCGCTGTTCCACGGCAAATGCGCCTATTGCGAAACCTATTATGAGCAGAGCGCGCCGATGGACGTTGAGCATTACCGGCCGAAGGGCGCGGTCCACGATTCGACCCATCCCGGCTATTGGTGGATCGCGATGGCCTGGGACAATCTCCTGCCAAGCTGCATCGACTGCAACCGCAAGCGCAATCAGCTGACCCCGGTCTCTTCCAATCTGCTCACGCTCAATCTCGAAAGCCGGACGCTGAGCAGCAATGCGGCGATGTTGTCGGGAAAGAAGGACAGCTTCCCGCTCGAAAACGAGACCAGCAGAATTCACCCGAGGGGCGCGAATTTCGGCGACGAGCAGCCATTGCTCCTCGATCCGTGCCGCCACGACCCGAGCGAGCACCTCGCTTTCTATATCGATCGCGAGAATCTGATCAGCCTCGTTCTGCCCAAGGCCTCGGCCGGTCCCGCCGCGATCGATCAATTGCCGCCCGTAGGAGACGACGTCGTGGCCGATGCGGCGGCCGAAGCCGAGGACAAGAAGCTCAGCCGCCGCGGCGCGGTTTCCATCCAAGTCTACGGTCTCAACCGGCTCGGTCTCGTTCAGGCGCGCACCGCCTTGCTGCGGCGGCTCGACTTCCTCGAGTCGCTGGTCGCGGAGTTGGGCGCATTGGCGGATGGGATCGAATTTACCCAAAGCGGCGCGAAACGTCCGCTCAACGACCGTGATTCCAACATCGTGCGGCAATTGCCTCGGCTGCAGCTGCGAACGCTCGACCAGATGCGCGACATGGCGGCGCCGCATGCGGAGTTTTCCGAGCTGGCGGTGACCTGGATTCGCCAGTTTCGCGACAAGCGTCTGGCGGCCGATCCCGCCACCGAAGCCGCGCCGCGATAAGATCGTCCCTCTCGATCACACTCACCGCTTTTAATCGTTTCCGTCGTTGCATCGCCAAGTCTAGCGTCGCGCGGCAATTCATAGCGATTCGGGAAGAGGAAGAGACATGGACTTGAAGACCGGTTCCATCGACGACGGTTGTCCGATCAATCACGGCGGCGTGCGCGCGCTGCTCGGGCGGACCAACAAGGACTGGTGGCCCGAGATGCTGGCGACCGAGATCCTCAATCCCAACGGCCCGACCAACCCCTATGGCGCGGGCTTCGACTATGCCGAAGCGTTCGGCGCGCTCGACTATGAAGCGCTCAAGGCCGACCTCAATGCGCTGATGACCGACAGCCAGCCCTGGTGGCCGGCGGACTATGGCCATTACGGCCCGTTCTTCATCCGCATGGCTTGGCACGCGGCGGGCACCTATCGCACGGCGGACGGCCGCGGCGGCGCGAACAGCGGGCAGCAGCGCTTCGCCCCGCTCGATTCCTGGCCCGACAACGGCAATCTCGACAAGGCACGCCGCCTGCTGTGGCCGATCAAGCAGAAACACGGCAGGAACATCTCCTGGGCCGATCTCTTCATCCTCGCCGGAAACGTCGCCATCGAAAGCATGGGCGGTCCGGTGTTCGGCTTCGGCGGCGGCCGCCCCGACGTGTTCGAACCCGAGCGCGACATCTACTGGGGCTCGGAAGACAAGTGGGTCAACCAGGGCGTGCAGACCCGGATCGCCCCCGAGCACGGCATGCACGAGCTCGAAGGCCCGCTCGCCGCGATCCAGATGGGCCTGATCTACGTCAATCCCGAAGGCCCGGGCGGCACCCCCGATCCGCTGCAGTCGGCGCGCGACATCAAGGAAACCTTCCATCGCATGGCTATGAACCACGAGGAGACCGTCGCGCTCACCGCCGGCGGCCACACCTTCGGCAAGGCGCACGGCAATGGCGATGCCTCGCTGCTCGGCGCCGCGCCTTCGGGCGGTGACCTTGCCGCGCAGGGCTTCGGCTGGGTAAGCGGCCACGAGAGCGGTGGCATCGGCGAGCACACCGTGACCAGCGGCATCGAAGGCTCGTGGGTCAACACGCCGACCCAGTGGAGCGAGAACTACTTTCGCCTGCTGCTCGATTACGAATACGAGCTGGTCCACTCGCCCGCGGGCGCGCAACAGTGGCAGCCGGTGAACCAGAAGGAAGAGGACAAGGCCCCGGCGGCCTGGGACTCGAGCCTGAAGGTGCCGACGATGATGACCACCGCCGACATGGCGCTCAAGATGGACCCCGAATTCCGCCAGATCAGCGAGAAGTTTCGCAACGACCACGAGGCGTTCAAGGACGCCTTCGCCCGCGCGTGGTTCAAGCTGACCCACCGCGACATGGGGCCCAAGGTCCGCTACCTCGGCCCGGAGGTCCCGGCCGAGGACCTGATCTGGCAGGATCCGATCCCGGCCGGCACGACGCCGTCGCAGGCCGATGTCGGGGCGGTGAAGGACAAGATCGCTGCGAGCGGGCTCACCGTCAGCCAGCTGATCAAGACCGCCTGGGCTTCGGCCTCGACCTACCGCAAGTCCGACCACCGCGGCGGCGCCAACGGCGCTCGAGTGCGCCTCGCGCCGCAGAAGGACTGGGACGTCAACGAGCCGGCGATGCTGGCCAAGGCGCTCGACACGCTCGAGAGCCTGCGCGGCAACCTGTCGATGGCGGACGCGATCGTGCTCGGCGGCGTGGTCGGCCTCGAGAAGGCGATCGCGGATGCGGGCGGCAGCGTGGCGGTCCCGTTCACCGGCGGCCGCGGCGATGCGACCGGGGAGCAGACCGACGCCGACAGCTTCGCGGTGATGGAGCCCGAGGCCGACGCCTTCCGCAACTATGTCGGCAAGAAGAAACTGGCGGTGAAGACCGAGGAGATGATGCTCGACCGGGCGTCGCTGCTCGGCCTCTCGGTGCCCGAAATGGTCGTGCTGATCGGCGGCCTGCGCGTGCTCGGCGCCAATCACGGCGAGCGCGGCCACGGGCACCTCACCAAGCGCTCGGGCCGGCTCACCAACGACTTCTTCGTCAACCTGCTCGACATGACCAATGTGTGGAACGCCGTCGACGGCAGCGGCGACGAGGAATATATCGCAACCGATCGCGCCGGAGGCCACGAAACCTGGCGCGCGACCCGCGCCGACCTGATCTTCGGCTCGAACGCGGAGCTGCGCGCAATATGCGAAGTCTATGCCGAAAAGGGCGGCGAAGAGAAATTCGTCAAGGACTTCGTGGCGGCCTGGACCAAGGTGATGAACGCCGACCGCTTCGATCTGTCCGCATGAGAATGGGGACAGTCACTTTCGGCAGCCCGGTATGAGCCTTCGGGCGCAAGCGGCTGAAAGTGACTGTCCCCTCCCCCGCCCAGTTGCGCGGTTCCAAATATGCGGGCATCCCTGAGCACGGAACTTGGGGAGCTTTGTCATGGCCAGCACGCATGAAGTAAGACTTCACGGCGAAGAGATCGATTTCGGCGCGCTGACGGGCCTCGCCGGCAACTGGCATGGCGCCAACGGCTTCAACATGATCGCGGTCCCGAACCAGGAAGGCGGGTTCGAGCTGCTGGTCGAATCCTATGCCGAAACCCTGGTCATCGACAAGGTGCCGGCGACCACTCCCAATCGCGGCCTGACCGTGATCGAGAACATCCCGACGCTGCAATATTCGACGACCATCTCGGAGCTGTTGAACGGCGCGCTGATGCATGTCGAAGGCGGCTTCTGGGAAGTGTCCAACCCCGCGCTCAACGACGGCTTCGACGTGTTCAGAATCGCGAGCGTGCCGCACGGCAATGCCGTCGAGGCGATGGGGACCTCGTCGGTGACCGCCGGGCCGCCCGTCATCGACATCGCGCTGAACGGCCTGCCGACCGGCGCTCTCCCGGACCTGCGCGGTTACACGGACGGCTATCTCTTTCCCTACAAATATCCCGATTTCAGCCCCGAATTCCCCAACAAGACCCTCGTCGCCTATCTGGCGAATCAGGAGAAGGAAGGCCTCAAGGTGACCAGCACGGTCACGCTGCAGGTCAGCACGCTGAACAAAGGCGGGATCGCCAACATCGCCTCGCTCGCGGCCAACGCGAACCCGACGCAATTCGACGCCACCTTCTGGATCGAGACCCTCGAGGACGAGCGCGGCAACATCTACCGCCAGCTGCAATATTCGCAGCGGGTCCTGATCGAGTTCCCGATCAAATCCGACAGTCCCGGCCAAACCATCGTCTGGCCGCACATCAACGTGAACACGCTCAATCTGATCACCTGAAGCGCCGGCCCTAGCCCGGCGGCCGCGACAGCGCGATGTTGAGGCGCTGGACCTCGCGGATTCGGCCGCGCTCGACCCGGCCTTCGATCAATTCGGTCCCCGACAGAGCGAAGATTCGGCCGTCGGTGAAGATCGGCCGCGAATTGCCGTACCAGTCGATGCAGGAGACCTCGCACTGGTAGCCGGGGACGCCGTCCTCGTCGGCCTCTTGCCTGTCATTGCCATAGGGGTCGACATAGTCAAAGCGCCGCTCGAGCGCGCCGATCGCTTCGAGCTGGCCCTCCGAGTCGACCGAAAGGAAGCTCAGGTCCGAGGCGCGGCTGCGCCAGTAATCGCGGTTGCTGTCGGCGATGCGCGACACGGTCGGCAGGCCCATTAGGCCCCTGCCGTCCGGCTCGATCAGGCTGTTGAAGGCATGGCTTCGGCCCTCGCTTTCATAGCGGCCGACGAGCCGCACCGACGAGGCGACGCGGGGCCGCCCGTCGAGATCGATCAGGGTCACGATCAGCCCGCCGCGGTCGCGATAGCCGGTCAGCACGATGTCGTCCGCGACCCGCTCGGCGCGGATCACGGTGTGGCCGATATCGATCGGGCGGACGGCGGACGGCCGCGCGACGGGCACGACATAAGCGGGCCTCGGCCTGAGGGCGTCGATGATGAGGCGGCGATAATCGTCATCATAATTGTCCGCGTCGAGATCGGGAAAGCCGCGGCGAAAGCGGCTGAGGCCGCCATAAACGAGGTAGCGGTCGGTGAAGCGGCTGGCGATCCAGCGGTCCGGGGTCGACGGCAAAT
The DNA here is from genome assembly GCA_035994965.1 of Allosphingosinicella sp. Lineage (GTDB taxonomy): Bacteria > Pseudomonadota > Alphaproteobacteria > Sphingomonadales > Sphingomonadaceae > Allosphingosinicella. The sequence goes on along the minus strand of DASYKV010000015.1, from coordinate 27,967 downwards.
TGGTGAAGGAAGAAGCGGGCGCCTCGGCCAGGGTCGGGCCGAGCCGCGCCAGCGGCACCGAGAAGAAGACGAGCCGCGACGGCCCGTCATAGCTCTCCTCGCAATTGTTCCGCTCCATCCGCAGCAAGGCATGGAAATTCGCGCCGTCGGATTGCATCGCGAACTGATCCGGCGGGGCGCCGCGCGCGGCGATCACATCGGGCCGCGCACCCGAGACCGGGACCCGGTAGAGATGGGCCGGTATGTAGTCGGCGAACGCGCCGTTCGATCCAGGCTGGCATCGAGCGGAACCGCGATAGCTGGATTCGGCCGCGGCCCACAGGAAGACGTCGGTATTGGTCACATACCATTCGACCGGATTCGGGCCGGCGAAGGCTGTGGTCCGGCAGGTCGGCGCAGCGCCGCTTGCGGTGGAATCGAGCGGGCAGACCGAGACGGTGTGGATCACGGGATCGTCTGCATCGGCCACCGGCCGGTAGATTTGCGCGGCATCGAGGAGCGGCGGGCCGGCGACCTCGCCCCGCTCGCCTCGCTCGCGCCGGTCGGCCTCTGCTTCCGCGATCTCGCGCGCATCGTCCTCGGCCAGCCAGCGCCGCACCACCGGCCAGCGATAGCCGGCATGCGCCATGTCGCCGACCCGAAGCGGCGTGTAGGTGACCAGATTGCCGTCGATCAGCCGCGTCGAATAATTGGTGTCGCTGTAATAATCGTTGGACGAGATTCGGAACACGCCCTCGCGCGCGAGCCGCCCGCTTTCCCCCAGCCGGAAGACGGCGAGCTCGGTCGCGCCCCCCTCGTAGGAAAAGCCCGTAATCAGCACGCGATCGCCGAACACCAGCATCTCGTCATACCAGATGCCGGAGCGCGGGTTGCGGTAGACGTTCGCCCGGTCGGTCAGCGCCAGCCGCCGCCCGCTCCGCATTCCGCCACGGCCCCGCGTGTCGACGACGAAGATCCGGCCGTCCTGGAGGACGAGCAGATAATGGTCGATCTGCTTGACGATGTCGCCTTCCTCCACGCCGCGCATCTGGTTGTTGGTGATCGACGGGTTGCGCGGGGCGATCCGCGAGCCGGTGACGGTCACCGACATTTCCTCGGGGCACGGATGCTCAGGCGTGGGCACGCAGGGCTGAGTCTGGCCGTCGGACCGGGTCTGGGCCGGCACCGCCGCCTGGGCGAACTGAAGGCCGGCCAGGGACGAATAATAATAATCGTAACGGGTCCGCCGGGCCTCGCGCACCGCCTCGACATAGCGGCGGAACTCGGCCTCGCTGTCGAATCGGGTCAGGGTCGGCCGGGTGAAGGCGGCCAGCGCCTCGCGGGCGGCCTGGCGCTCGGCCTCGGTCACCTCCCGCCGGGTCTGCGTCTGCGCCGCCATCGACCCGGGAAGCGCGAGCAAGGCCGCCGCGATCGTCAAGCCCCGCGCCAAGCCCATTGCGCCCTCCTCCGCAGTCCGCCCCCGAAGCTATTGCAAATGCGCGCGAAAGCAAGCGCGACTTGCCTTCGCCGGCGCTTGCTTTAGCCTTAGTCCATGATCGATCTCGACGCCTTCATCGCCGGCCTGCCCAAGGCCGAATTGCACATGCATATCGAGGGCAGCCTCGAGCCCGAATTGATGTTCGCGCTGGCAAGGCGGAACGGCATCCAGATTCCGTTCGCGAGCGTCGAGGAGGTTCGCGCCGCCTACGAATTCTCGAACCTGCAGGACTTTCTCGACATCTATTATCGCGGCGCCGACGTGCTCCGCACCGAAGCGGATTTCCGCGACCTCGCGCTCGCTTATTTCGAGCGGGCGGCGGCGGACGCCGTCGTCCATGCCGAGATCTTCTTCGATCCGCAGACCCATACCGACCGCGGCATCGGCTTCGATATCGTGATGAAGGGGCTGCTCGCCGGCATGGACGAGGCCGAGGCGAAGCACGGCATCACCTCGAAGCTGATCCTGTGCTTCCTTCGCCATCTCGACGAGGAGGCGGCGTTCGCGACGCTCGATGCGGCGGGGCCGTGGCTCGACCGGATCGCCGCGGTCGGCCTCGACAGCTCGGAGCTCGGCCACCCGCCGGAGAAGTTCGCCCGGGTCTTCGCCGCCGCCGCCGCTCTGGGGCTGAAGCGCGTCGCCCATGCCGGCGAAGAAGGGCCGCCCGCTTTTGTCTGGGAAGCGCTCGACATCTTGAAGATCGACCGGCTCGACCATGGCAACCGCTCGCTCGAGGACCCAGCCCTCGTCGAACGGCTCGCGCGCGAGAAGATGACGCTGACCGTCTGCCCGCTCTCCAACCTCAAATTGTGTGTCGTGCCGGACATGGACGCGCACCCGATCGACGCGATGCTGCGCGCGGGCCTGCGGGCGACGATCAACTCCGACGATCCCGCTTATTTCGGCGGCTATGTGAACGATAATTACCGCGCCGCCGCCAGGGGCCGCGGACTCGGCCGCGACGAGCTCGTCACCCTTGCCAGGAATTCCTTCCTGGGCTCCTTCCTCGACCAAGCCTCGATCGAAGCGCATATCGCCGAGGTGGACGCCTACGCCGCCGCGTGAAGGGAGAGGACGATGCGCCTGACCTATGCGATCAAATATGTCGCCGACATGGACAAGGCCGTCGCCTTCCACCGCGACACGCTCGGCCTGCCGCTCAAATTCGCCTCGCCCTTCTGGACCGAGTTCGAGACCGGCGGCACCACGCTGGCGCTGCATGCGGCCGACGCCGCCCATCCGGCCGGCAAGGTCCAGCTCGGCTTCGGTACCGACGATCTCGCCGCCTTCTACGCCGCGCGCGAGGCCAATGGCGTGACCTTCACCCACGCCCCGACGCCGATGCACGGCAGCGACATCGCCCGCTTCCTCGACAGCGAAGGCGCCGAGACCAGCGTCAGCGGTTGATCCGGGGGGCCACCGGCCCGGTCGGCAATTGCGATTGACCGCTTCCCGGCAAATAGTTAACGGGCCACTCCTTACGCGACCGAAACGATGTCGCGGACCTGCTGCGTCCGTTCGGCTGACCCTTGTTTAGGGGCAAAGGAGGGGAGACCGTGAAAATGGCCCATCGTCCAGCCACGCATTCGAGCCGCCGCCTTTCGATAGCATCCGCTTTGCTCGTGGGCACGGCGCTCACGCCGGCCGCCGCCTTCGCGCAGGACGCCACTTGGAGCGGGGCGACCGCCGTCTACAACACCAATGGCAACTGGACGCCGGGCACGGTCCCGACCAATCGCGCCACCCTGGCCGGCACCGGCCAGACTACGGTGGCGGTGACCGCAAATGCGTCCATCAACGAGATATTGTTCGCCGCCGGCGCCCAGCAATATATGTTCGTCAACGACGCCACTTTCGCGGTCAACGGCATCGGCTCGGCCGGCATCACCAACGCCAGCAGCTTCCTGCAGACGATCACCAACAACCGCAGCCTGACGTTCAACAACAACGCCACGGTGAACGGCGGTACGGCCAACATCCTGATCCAGAACCTGTCGAACGCCGGCTCCAACGCGTCCATCATCTTCAACGGCAACAGCGTGCTTGGCGCCACCACCCAGCTGCTCAGCCAAGGCGCAAGCGCGAGCGGTGTCGGCAACAACTCGCTCGGCGCCAGCGTCAACGCCACATTCAACAACAATAGCAGCGCCGACGGCGCGGTCCTGACCTTCGGCGGCGGCGCCGGCGGCGGCCAGGGCGGAGTCGGGGTCGCCGGCACCGGGATCGGCGGCGACCATGCCGCCACGTTCAGCGACGCCTCGCATGCCGACGACCGGACCATCGCCAATGTCGGCGGTGGCGGGATCGGCATCGGCGGCGGCGACGTCCTCTCGTCCGGCACCGGCACCGGCGGCAACGCGACGCTCGTCTTCACCGGCACCAGCCATGCCGACGATTCGGCGATTGCCAATAGCGGCGGCAGCGGCACGGCCGTGGGCGGGCCGGCCGGCGCCGGGTCCGGCACGGGCGGAGCGGCGATCTTGACCTTCGGCAACGACAGCCACGCCGACGGCACGACGATCACCAACACCGGCGGCGGCGCGATCTCGTCCTCCGGGACCGGCGCCGCCGGCATGCCGGGCGGGACCGGCGCGGCCGGGGGCGCGGCAACCGGCGAGGGCGGCGACGCGATCCTCGTTTTTTCCGGCAATGCCCACATCAACAACGGCACGATCGTCAACACGACGGGCTCCGCCTCCGCATCCGCCGGGGTCGGCGGCATGGGCGATACCGGCGCGGGCGGCAGCGGCGGATCCTCCACCAGCACCGGCGGCAGCGCCTCGGTCCAGATCGTCGGCAACAACCAGGCCAACGGAACCGACATCGCCAACGGCGCGGGAACGGGCGCGGCGCTTGGCGGCGTTGGCGGCGCCGGCGGCAGCACCGCAGCGGGCATTGGCGGGACCGGCGGCAGCGCCACCGCCAATGCCAGCATTGGCGCGACGGTCCAGATCGCCGGCACTGCCAGCATCGCCAACGCGACGATCGGCAATCGCGGCGGCGACGCGCTGGCGGCGGGCGGCACCGGCGGCGCCGGCGGCAGCGGCGGCGCGGGCGGCACCGGCGGGGCCGGCACGGCGACCGGCAACGCCGCGGTGGTGATCTTCAGCGGCACCGCGACGATCGGCGCCGGCGTCATCATCAACAACCGGGGCGGCGACGCCACCGCGGCCGGCGGGACCGGCGGCGCCGGCGGCAGCGGGGCGGCGGGCACGGGCGGCACCGGCGGCGCCGCGGACGCGGAGGGCGGCCTCGCCTTCGTCAGCTTCAACGGCAATATCAGCGCCGGCAGCGCGACCATCGTCAACACCGCCGGCACCGCTTCAATCAGCACCGGCGACGGCGGCGCCGGCAATGTCGGCAACGGCGGCAATGGCGGCGAGGCGACGGCGCAAGCCGGTGGCGCGACGATCAGCTTCAACAACAATTCGTCCGCGGGCAACGCGACGATCACCAACAACGCAGGCGCGCAGCCCCACGTCTCGACCGGTACCGGCGGTGCCGGCGGCGGCGGCGGCGGCGTTGGCGGCTCGGCCGCCGGGGGTTCCCTCTCGGGCGCGGATGCGAGCATCAACTTCAACGACAATGCGACCGGCGGCAACGCGCATATCGAAAATGTTGGCGGCCGGGTGACCTTCAACGACGCGTCGATTTTCGGCACCGCCGCCGGCGCGGCGATCGTCAATCGCGGCGTCGGCTTCGTCGTCTTCAACGATACGGCCAGTCTCGGCAGCGGCGCCATCACCAGCGGCGGCACCGCCACCGGCGCGGTGACCTTCCTCAACACCGCCACGGCCGGCACGGGCACGCTCACCAACCTGTCGGGCGGCAGCGTCTTCTTCCGCAACGGCTCGAGCGCGGGCGGCGCGACGATCGTCAACCAGGCCGGCGGGCAGGTCGCCTTCTCCGACACTTCGCTCGGCGGCACCGCGACGATCACCAATTCGGGCGGGGTCTTCTTCATCGCCGATTCCGACGCGGTCGCCGCGCGGGTGATCGCCAGTGCCGGCAGCACGACCAGCATCGCCGGCGCCAATGGCGGCACCAGGCTCGGCTCGCTCTCCGGCGCGGGAGGCTCGGTGACGCTGGGCGCCAACGTGCTTCAGGTCGGCTATCTCAACCTCAACGAGACGTTCGGCGGCGTGATCTCGGGCACCGGCCAGCTGGTCAAGCGCGGCACCGGCACGATGGTGCTGACCGGCGCCAACATCTATACCGGCGCCACCACCGTCACCGCCGGCACGCTGCAGATCGACGGCAGCATCACCTCGGCCACGACGGTGGCCGCGGGCGGAACGCTGCGCGGCATCGGCACGATCACCGGCAACCTCGTCAACAACGGCTCGCTCAACGCAGGCAACGCCGCCAGCCCGACAGGCACGCTCAGGGTGACCGGCAGCTTCACCAGCAACGCCGGCTCCTTCTTCCTGGTCAACATCAACGGCACCGCGAACAACCTGCTGAACGCAACCGGCGCGCTGACGCTGAGCGGCGGCACGGTGCGGCCGCAGGCGACGCCGGGCACCTTCTTCCCGATGCAGTTCGATTACCGGATCGCCGCCGGCGCCTCGCGCACCGGCACCTTCACGGGGATCGACGAATCGCTGCTGCCGGGCTTCGTCGACGCCTCGCTTTTCTACACGACGACCGAGGCGTTCCTGCGGATTCGCCGCAACGCCACCAATTTCGCGGCCACCGCCGGCCTGACCCCCAATCAGAGCGCGGCCTCGACCGCGCTCGACGCCGCGGTGAGCGGGAACAACCCGCTCGTCTTCACCACCTATCTTCCCCTCTACAACGCCCTTCTGCTCTCCGACGCCGCGGGGCTTCGCGCCAGTCTCGACATCGTCTCGGGCGACGCGCTGACCGTCACGCCGATCGCGGCGCAGGGCGCGGCCGAGCGCTTCGGCGACCGGCTGACCACCCACACCTGGAGCAACAGCTCGAACCTGTGGGGTCTCGTCGCTTATGGCGATCAGGACGGCGACGGCGACGGCAACGGGCCGGGATTCGGAGCGAACGGGTTCGCCATGCAGATCGGCTTCGCGACCAGCATCGGCCCCGATACCCGCTTCGGCCTCTCGGCCGCCATGACCAACGACGATGTCGACGTCGATGGCCGGGTGGCGAGCGCCGAGGTCGATACGCGGAGCGTCGGCGCGCATATCCGACACGATTTCAGCATGGTCTATCTCGCTGCCCAGCTGACCTACAATTGGCACAGCGTCGATACGTCGCGCGCGCTGCTCGGCGGCGGCGCGGCCACGGCCAGCTTCGACGGCAGCACCTGGACCGGCGGCGCGGAGCTCGGCGCGCGCTTCCCCGTGGGCCCGCATTTCGCCGTCGAACCCTATCTCAGCCTGCGCCATGCCTCCACCGACCAGGAGGGCTATGCCGAGACCGGCGCCGCCGGCGCGCTCGATGTCGCCGCGGCCGATTACGAGACGACCCGGGCCGGCATCGGCCTGCGCCTCGTCAATCGCGACCCCGCCTCCGCCGTCCGGCCTTATGCCCTGGTCGGCTATGAGCGCGAGATGGGCGACGAGGTCGCGGCGCTCGACAACGACCTGATCGGCCTGCCCACCTTCCGGGTGGTCAGCACGGAGCTCGGCCAGGACGTGTTCACCGCCCGGGCCGGCATCGAGGCCGATGTCGGGGGCGGGGTCAGCCTGTTCGGCGACGCCGGCGGCCGCTGGCGCGGCAACGAGAAGAATGTCCACGCCGAAGCCGGCCTCCGGATCCGCTTCTAGCTGTCATTCATCGCCTTGCTCGGTTAAAGCATGTGCTTTGATCGAGCAGGGCGATGAGCACTTACCTACCCACCCTCAAGCAGCTGCAATATCTGGTCGCGCTCGAGGCGCAGGGCCATTTCGGCCGCGCGGCCGAGGCCTGCTTCGTCACCCAGTCCACCCTGTCGGCGGGGATCAAGGAGCTCGAGACCCTGGTCGGCATAACTCTCGTCGAGCGCACGCGGCGCGTCGTGCGGTTCACTCCGCTCGGCATCCGGGTCGCCGAAAAGGCGCGGCGGATCCTGCGCGAGACCGAGGAATTGACCGACATGGTGCGCGCCTCGGGCAAGCCGCTTGCCGGCGATCTGAGGCTCGGCGTGATCCCGACGATCGCGCCCTTCCTGCTCCCGACCCTGCTGCCGCGGCTGCGCGCGCAATGGCCCGACCTCAAGCTCTACCTGCGCGAGGAGACCAGCCAGGCCGCCTGCGACGCGCTCCATCGCGGCCAGCTCGATTGCGTGCTGCTCGCCCTTCCTTATGCCTGCGGGGACGTCGAGAAGGCCGTGCTGTTCGAGGACCGCTTCATGGTCGCCTTCCCGCCCGGCGGCGCCGACGGCCTGCCCGAGACGGTCGACGCAAGCGCGATCGACGAGACCAGGCTGCTGCTGCTTGAGGACGGCCATTGCCTCAAGGACCATGCCTTGAGCGCCTGCAACCGGCCCGAGCTGCGCGCCGAGGCCGCAATCCTGGGCACCTCGCTGCACACCTTGGTCCAGATGGTCGACAACGGCCTCGGCACCACGCTCGTCCCGGAAATGGCGGTCGCGGCCGGGATCTTGGACAATACCAGGGTCGTCGTCCGCCGCCTCGACGCCGATCATCCCTCGCGCCGCATCGCTTTGGTCTGGCGCAAGGGCTCACCGCGCGAGAAGGAGTTCCGAATGCTCGCCGACGCGCTCAAGGCCGCAGCGTAAAATGGTGACAGTTACCTAAGTGTCACGGGGACACTTAGGTAACTGCCACCGGGGAGGATTCAATCCATGTGCTTGAGGCCGACCCTCAGATAATCCCAGCCGGTCACCAAAGTCAGCGCCGCCGCGGCCCAGAGGCTGACCAGCCCGACCATGTGCACCCAGGGCCATTGCGGCAGCGCGCCGGCGAGGATCAGCGCGCCCAGGGCGACGAGCTGCAAGGTGGTCTTCCACTTGGCGAGCGCGCTGACCGGGACCGAGACCTGGAGGCTGGCGAGGAACTCGCGAAGGCCCGAGACGATGATCTCCCGCAGCAGGATGACGAGCGCCGGGATCAGATGCCAGTCGGCGACGATGAACGGCCCCGCCAGCGAGGGCCGCGCGACCAGCATGACGATCACCGCGGCGACCATGATCTTGTCGGCGATCGGATCGAGGAACTGGCCGAGCCTCGACACCGTGCCCTGCGCGCGGGCGAGATAGCCGTCGAAATAATCGGTGATGCCGATCAGGCAGTAGAGGACGAAGGTGACCGCATAATCCTCCCAGCTCGGCCGCCACAGCAGGAACACCAGGATCGGCACCGCGAAGATGCGCGACAGGGTCAGGAGGTTGGGCAGCGTCAGCATGCGGGCCCCGCCTTAACGCCTAAGTCACGCGAATGGGAGCGCTGTTCCTGCCGCCGGGGATTGCGGGGCTTGTGCGGCTTCGCGCGGGCGGACTATGACGGCCCGCACCGGCCCGCACGGCCGGGAACGATAAGGATGCCGATCATCTTGACCGCAGGCCAGGCGTCCGCCGCATTTCCCGGAGCTCGAACCCACCCATGAGCAGCAGCGGCGCTTTCCACCTTCTCGGCACGCGCCGGTTCCTGCCTTTGTTCGGCACCCAGATGCTTGGCGCGTTCAACGACAATCTGTTCAAGCATTCGATGGTGCTGTTCGTGGTCTACGAGCATTACCGCAACGAATTCACCGAGACCTGGTTCTCCGCGCTCACCACCGGCATCTTCATCCTGCCCTTCTTCTTCCTGTCCGCTTTGTCCGGCCAGCTCGCCGACGCCACCGACAAGGCGCGGATCATCCGAATCGTCAAGATTTGCGAGATCGGCATCATGATCGTCGGCGCTGGCGGGCTGGTGATGGCGCTGAACGGGATCATGGTCGACACCGTGGCGATTCCCATACTTCTCGTCGCCCTTCTCGCCATGGGTGTCCATTCGACCTTCTTCGGGCCGATCAAATATGCGATTCTGCCGCAGCATCTGCACAAGGAGGAGGTGCTGGGCGGCACCGGCCTGGTCGAGGCCGGCACCTATATCGCCATCCTCGGCGGGACCCTGCTCGCCGGCATCATCCCGGTCGGAGTCGCCGCCGTCACCGTCTTCACCGTCGCCTTGATCGGCTATATGTTCGGGCGCCAGGTGCCGCCGGCGCCGCCGCTCGAGCCGGGGCACAGCATCGATTTCAACGTGTTCAGCTCCTCGATCCGGCTGATCCGGGCGACCTTGAAGATCCGCCGCCTGTTCCTCGCCATCGTCGCGATCAGCTTCTTCTGGACGATCGGCGCGGTGCTGTTCATCCAGTTCCCGCCGCTGGTGAAGAACGTGCTGACCGCGGACAAGGCGGTCGCCAGCGTCTTCCTCGCCATCTTCTCGATCGGCGTCGCGATCGGCTCGCTGGCGGTCAACCGGCTGCTCAAGGGCGAGGTCTCGGCGCGCTATTCGATGCCGGCGGTGCTGGCCATGGGCCTGTTCGTCTTCTTCTTTCACTGGGTCGCGGCGAGCTGGGACAGGGCGCCCGAGGTGATGGTCAACGGCGCCACGGTGCAGACGCTCTACAACGTCGGCGACTTCGTCGCTCATCCCGGCGCACCATGGCTCACCTTGTCGCTGCTCGGCATCGCCATGTTCGGCGGCATCTTCGTGGTGCCGCTCTACGCCTTCCTCACCACCACGGTGAAGAAGAGCGAGGCGGCGCGCACGGTGGCGGCCAACAACATCATCAATTCCGGCGCGATGGTGATCGGCTCGCTGATCGCGATGAGCCTCACCCTGCTGGAGGTCGGCACCGCCGATCAATTGCTGCTCGCCGCGGCGATGTGCAGCGTCTCGGCCTATCTCGCCTGGCGCCTCCACCGCGCCGTCGAGGACCATAATGACGGCGTGCTGCAAGCCGAAGGCCTGCCGCCGACCGTCTGACCTCCAGCCGTCATTCCCGCTTTCGCGGGAATGACGAGCAAGGCTCAGCTCAACAAGGTGCCGAAGAAGACGAGGCCGCCAAGCCAGCCGGTTGCGAAAAATTTGAGGTCTTCGAGCCAGCCGGCGGCATCGACGCCGGCGAAGGGCTCCGCCTCCTCATAAGGCAGCGCCGGGGCCCAGGGGCCCACGCGGCGGACGATCAGAGGCGACAGACGACTCATCGCCGTCATTAACAATCGATTCACCAAGTCTTAACAAGCCGGCGCCGAAGGTTAATTTCGTGGGCCCTCGTCCCATCGCGGGACGCGCCGCTAGCGCCCCGGCGCGGGCAGGACCAGCTCCGTCACGCCGACCCGCCGGCCGGAGAAGAAGGCGACCAGCAGAGCCGGCACGTCGGGATGCGCCTCGAACAGATCGTGGCCGCCGTTGCGGACAAGGATATGGTGGAGGTTGCTGAGGCCCGCCGTCGCCTCGGCCTGCTCCTCGAGCGGCGTGCGCACATCGAGATCGCCGGAGAAGAGCAGCGCCGGCCGGTTCGAGCTTATCTCCCGGCGGAAGCGGTCGCCGAGGTCGAGCCCGGTTACGCTTCCGCGCAGCTGCGGCATCGGAAAGTTGACCGCAATGCCGGTGAGCGCATTCGGAGCCTGCCGCCTGACCTCGGCCAGCCGCGCGTCGCCAATCCCCGAGGCGACGTCCATCAGCTCGCCCATGCCGACGCTGAGCGGCGTGCGGTAGAAGAAGCCCCAGATCAGCGGCGCGAGCGGCCGCGTCTCGCCCGCGTCCAGCGCGGCATAGATGCCGGCGAGCTGGGCAAGGCCGCCCGGATTCTTGGCGACGAATCCGGCCATCATGCGCAGCGCGAAGCTATCCGCCCGGAAGCTCATGCGCGCGCCGTCGGGTCCGTCGACGCTGAAGGTCTGCGGCGCGGCGTCGAAGCGGGCGTGAACGCGGCGCATCCGCTCCACGAGCCCGCCGCCCAGCGCCGCGTCGATCCGGGCGAAAGCGGCGTCGATTCGCGCGGGCAGCTTCACGGTCTGGTCCATGCCCTCGGCCGAAGCGAGCGCGACCCGCCCCACGGAATCGGGATGGCGGCGCATCATCGCCAAAGCGAGATGGGTGCCGTAGGAAATCCCCCACAGGTCGATCCGGCGGACGCCGAGCGCGCGCCGCAAATCCTCCAGATCGTCGGCATTCTGCTCGGTCGTATAGCCAGCGACCGCGACCCCGCCCGCCCGCCAGCGCGCCACGCAGGTCTGCAGCGTCTCGCGATAATAAGCCGTGAGCGCCGCTTCATTCAGGCCCGTGGCGGGATCGAGCGGCCGCTCCGCCGCGCAGGGCGGGATCTGGTTGGAGAGGCCAACCCCGCGCTGGTCGAGCGCGATCACGTCGGCGACCGCGCGCAGGGCGAGGAAGACGGGCTGGCGCGGCCCCCGCGCCGTCGCCACGCCGGACCCGCCCGGGCCGCCGGCGAGATAGACGATCGGCGCGCCGGGATTGGGATTGGTCGAGCGGAAGCGGACGAAGCCGATCTCGATCCGGCGCGAATTGGGATCGCCCCGATCCTCCGGCACGGTGAAGGTGCCGCGCTCGGCGGCGAGCATATTGCCGTCGGCGAGGCGGAAAGCGTAGGGCTCGACGCGCAGCGCGGGCGCCGGGCCCGGCGCCGCCGATGCAGCGGCGGGAGCAAGGAGGGCGCAGAGCAGCAGGGCTTTTCGCAACATGATCGTCTCCTGGAGGAAGGCCCGCGCCTGGAGAGACCCATTGCCCGGGTCCATCGCGGCTCGGTCAACGACCGATCGGCTCGGTGAACGGCGGGGACAGCGTCCGGCCGCCGGCCTATGAAGAGGGGGTGAAGCCGCTCCTCGCCTTGCTGTCGCTGCTGCTGCTCGCCGCCAGCGGGCCAATGGTCCGCCAGGAGCGGTTCGCCGCCTGTCCGTTCGCCACGCCCGTCAGCGCCTGCCTGATGGTCGACCTCGCCGATGTCGGGCTCGAAGGCGCGGGAGCGACCTTGATCGGCAACGTCAACGTCGACCCGCAAGCGCTGCCGCTGTCGCGGCCGTTGATGGTCTGGGTGATCGCGCTGGCGAGCTCGGAGGTGAGCTGGAACGGCGTCGTGATCGGCCGCAACGGCGTTCCCGGCCCCGACGCCGCCAACGAGACGCCTGGCCGCTTCGTCTCCACCTTCGTCGTGCCGACGGCTTTGGTCCGGCCGGGCCGCAACCTTCTTCAGGTTCGGATGTCGGCGCATCATCTCTGGCTGCCGGTGCGGACGCCGGTGCACAGGATCGAGGTCACCTCCTACGAAACCCCCGATCTCCCCGGCCTTTCCGATTATCTGCCGGCCTTGCTCAGCCTCGGCGCGCTGGCGGCGGCCCTGATCTATTTCGGCACCGCGGCGTGGAGCGACCGCCGCGATCGGCAGCCGCGGCTGCTCGCGGGAATCGCCGGCGCCGCCATCCTGCAGCTGGGCGCCGAGGTGATCCGGGTCTTCGTCGCTTATTCCTATCCCTGGCATCTCGCGCGGGTGATGGCGGTGGCCCTGCTCGCGGGGATCGCGGCGGTGCTGATCGCGGCCTATGCGGCGCGGCGGTTCGCGCCGGCCTGGCGCAAGCGGGCGCCGGCGGCGACCGCGCTGGCGGCGCTGGCGAGCCTGCTCCTTATGCCCTGGTACGATCTGAAGGCGCTGGGCGCGATCCTGGCCGGCGCGGCGGCGCTCGGCGTCTGCGCGGCACGGGGATTAGGGACGCAACGGCGCGGCGCCGTGGCCGGGCTCGCCGCCGCGCTGGCGATCGTCGCGATCATGGCCTGGCAGCGGACCGCCTTCCTCGATCAGGCTTATTATCTGCTGATCGCGAGCCTGCTCGTCTTTCTGGTCGCCGAGCAGGTGGCGAGCCTGAGGCGGGCGCGGGCCGAGCGCGACTCCGAAACCCGCCGCGCCGGCGCGCTGGCGGAGCGGCTGGCGCGGGCGGAGCGCGAGGGCGAGGTCATCGTCGCCCTGAAGGACGGCACCCGCACCCGCCGCGTCGCCGAGAGCGACATCGTCTTCGTCCGCGCCGCCGACGATTATTGCGAAGCCGTGCTCGCCGACGGCCGCGTCCTGCTGGTCACGACGACTCTGGCCCGCTTCCTCGCGACCCGCCCGAGCGCTTCGTGCGCGTGCACAAGAGCTATGCCGTGAACCGGCCGCACATTACGCGTGCCGAGCCGAAGCCCGGCGGGGGCCGCCTGCTCGCGATGAGCAACGGCACGATCGTGCCCGTCGGCCGATCCTATGCGGAGGCGGTGGCCCGCCTCGTCGGCTGAGGCTCAGATCATCGCCTTGGGGCGGCTGAACACGCGGGTCACTTCGGGCTCGAAGCTTTCGAGGCTGTCGGCCTCGAAACCGGGATCGAAAGCGGGCGCGTCCCATTCGTCGACCAATTTTTCGGCGAACGCATACCAGCTCTCGGCCCGGAACCGCTCGCGCCCCTCGGGGTCCTTGCCCAAGTGCTCGAAATAATAGCGGCCCTGGAATTCCTGGTGCCAGTAGACGGCGTGGTAGATGTCCTCGCGGACATAGGGCTTGAGCATCTCGGCGGCGATGGCACCGTGATTGGGGATCGAGAAAAGCTTGCCGAGATCGTGGCAGAGCGCGGCCACCACCTCCTCGTCGCTGGCGCCGGCACGGCGGGCGAGCGTTCCGGCCATCAGGCAATGGCCGAGCTGGGTCGCGGCGAAGCCGACCTCGATCTCGTCGAGGCGAGCGAGGCTCTCCATGATCTGCTTCGGGGCGGCCGAGATCTGGTGCTTGCCATGCTCGGCGGCGATATGGGCCCAATCCTGCGGGGTGCCCGCTTTCATGTCGGTAAACATGAGATGCACTTTATCACCGCCGCGGGCCGGCGGGAAGGCTGTCACAAAAGCTCAACATATGTCACGCAGGCGTCACATATGCTCGATCTGCCGCCGCCCGCACCGTCGATCGAATTCGTCCTCGCCAGCCGCGGCTATTCCAAGGGACTGGCGCAGACCGACGGCGCCCAATTCCTGGTCCGCGGCGAGGTCGAATGGGGACCGCTGTTCGCCGCCGCGCAATGGAAGAACGTCAATTCGTCGGGCGCCCGCAGCGAGCCCCAGGTCCAGGTCGGCGCCGGCGGCGATGTCGATGGCTTCGCGCTGCAGGCGGCCCTCGGCTACAAGATCCTGACCGGCCTGCCCTCCTCCGCCGATGCTGATGCGTTCGAATTCACCGCCTCGGCGAGCCGCGCCTTCGGCCCGCTCACGCCGCGCCTCGCGCTGACCTTCAGCTTCGACGATCTCGGCGGCACGCGGCAGTCGCTCTACGCCGAGGCGGGCGCATCGCTGCGCATCGCGCCGCGCACCAGGCTCAGCGCCCATGTCGGCCGGCGCGAGCGCGGCGGCGGCGAGGATTATACCGCCTTCGGCGCCGGCATCTCGCGGCAGTTGGGCGAGCATGTCACCGCCGAATTGCGCTACAATGACAGCGCCCGGAGCGCCCGCGGGGACGCCTATGAGGCCCGCGCCGTCGCGTCGCTGCGCCTGCGGTTTTAACCGCGATCAATGGAAAGCCTATAGCCGGCGACCGACAGCCTTGACTGGACGCGTCGAGCGGGGTGACGATGGTAAAATGGGGGCTCTCGACATGAACATAGAAGAGCAAATCGAAAAGTATATTGCTGGTCAACCCGAGCGAAAACGGGATGAGATGCAAGAGTTGCACCGGCTCATGCTTCATGTGTCGCCAAAATGCAGGTTATGGTTCTTGGATGGTAAAGACAGCGAAGGTAAAATAGTCTCCAATCCAAATATAGGATATGGATGTCAGACGATAGAATATGCTGGTGGAAAAACCAGAGAATTTTACCAGATCGGCCTCAGTGCAAACACAACGGGAATCTCTATCTACATCATTGGTATCGAAGATAAAAAATATCTGACTCAAACTTATGGGAAAAAGATCGGCAGGGCAAGCATAACTGGCTATTGCATCAAGTTTAAGACTTTAGAGAATATAAATATATCCATACTTGAAGAGGCAATCCGGTTTGGGTTCGAGGCCCGGAACGAAAAAATGATTTGATGAAATAGCTAAGTTGCCCGCCGTCAGAACATCTGGATGAGTCGCGCCATGTCTGGAATTGGCGCGTGGTGCTGGTCACGCTCCCGCCAAGCGAATAGGCTGGGGCCATGGGCGGGGCGGCAACCGGAACCGTGAGCGAGGCGTTGCGGCTGGCGGCGCGGCTGCTGCGCGAGCAGCCCCGCGCGGCGGCGGCGCAGGCGCGCGAGATCCTGCGCGCGGCGCCCGGCAATGCCGACGCCGCGCGGCTGCTCGGCGCGGCCCTCAGGCGGACCGGCGACGAGGAGGCGGCCGAGCGCGCCGAGCTCGACGCAATCGCCTTTTCGGTCGGCGATCCCGAGCTGATGCGCGCCGCCGAGGCTTTGGTCGACAACGACCTCGCCGCCGCCGAGCATCTCCTGCGCCCGCGCCTCAAGGCCAAGCCGACCGACGTCGCCGCGATCAGGATGATGGCCGAGCTTGCGGGCCGGCTCGGCCGCTATCAGGACGCCGAGAACCTGCTCCGCCGCGCGCTCGAGCTTGCGCCCGCCTTCGCGCCGGCGCGGGCCAATCTCGCCACCGTGCTCTACAAACAGAACCGGCCGGCCGACGCGATCGCCGAACTGGACCGCCTGCAGGGCGCCGATCATGAGGCCAACCAGAACCTCAAGGCCGCCGCGCTCGGCCGGATCGGCAGCTACGAGGAGGCGATCGGCCTATACGAGCAGGTGCTGGAGCGCTTCCCGGGCCAGGCCAAGGTGTGGATGAGCTACGGCCACCTGTTGAAGACGGTCGGCCGCCAGGCGGACAGCGTCGCCGCCTATCGCCGCGCGATCGATGCGGCGCCGGGCCTGGGCGAGGTTTGGTGGAGCCTCGCCAATCTGAAGACGGTCGCGTTCGACGGCGCCGACATCGGGGCGATGGAGGGCGCTCTGGAGGGCGCGCATCTCGGCGAGGAGGATCGCCTCCACCTCCATTTCGCGCTCGGCAAGGCGCATGAGGACCTTGGAGAGGCCGAGGCCGCGTTCGGCCATTATGCGCAAGGCAATCGCCTGCGCCGCGCCCAGATCGACTATGATCCCAAAGAGATAAAAGAGCATGTCCGCCGCAGCCGCGCCTTCTTCACCGCCGCTCTGCTCGAGGGCCGGGGCTGCCCTGCCCCCGATCCTATCTTCATCCTCGGCATGCCGCGCGCGGGCTCGACGCTGATCGAGCAGATCCTCGCCAGCCACAGCCAGGTCGAAGGAACGATGGAGCTGCCCGACATCCCGGCGCTGGCCAAGAGGCTGAGCGCGCGCGGGCTCAAGTCCGACCCCTCCGCTTATCCCGAATGCCTGGCCGGCCTCGACGCGGAAGCGCTGGCGGCGCTCGGCGGGGATTATCTCGAAGGCACGCGCATCCAGCGCAAGACCGGCCGGCCCTATTTCATCGACAAGATGCCGAACAATTGGGCCCATGTCGGGCTGATCCGCCTGATCCTCCCGAACGCGAAGATCGTCGACGCGCGGCGCCACCCGCTCGGCTGCTGCTTCTCCAACTTCAAGCAGCATTTCGCCCGCGGCCAGGGCTTCAGCTACGACCTCGCCGAGCTCGGCGCTTATTATGCCGATTATGTCGCGCTGATGGCCCATTTCGACGCGGTCCAGCCGGGCGCGGTCCACCGCCTGCTCTACGAAACGATGATCGAGGATCCCGAAGCCGAGGTCCGCCGCCTGCTCGACTATCTCGGCCTCCCCTTCGAGCCCGCCTGCCTCTCCTTCCACGAAAATGCCCGCGCCGTCCGCACCGCCAGCTCCGAGCAGGTCCGCCGCCCGATCAACCGCGAGGGCCTCGACCAGTGGCGCCCCTTCGAGGCTTGGCTCGGCCCTCTGAAGGAGGCGCTGGGGCCGGTGCTCCACTCATGGAGTGAGTAGAAGGCGTGGCAAAACCGTCACAGAACTGCCGTGCAATCGTTTCTTGCCCAAAACCAAATTGACGCACGGCCAAAAGCAGCAGAGCTTGCGCGGAAAATAAGACAGCCTGGGGGAGAATGATATGGCGGTCTCGTCGTTCCGGAGCCTCGCCGGTCTCGGCCTGCTCAGCTCGACCATGCTCTGTGGCACCGGCGCCGCCTACGCGCAGGAGACGCCCGCCCCCGCGCCCGCCGCCGCGACGCCGCAGCAGGAAGACGAGACCAACATCGTCGTCACCGCGACGCGGCGCGCCGAGAATCTCCAGGACGTGCCGATCGCGATCACCGCCATGGGCACCGAGACGCTCGAGAATCTGCAGGTCGACGAGTTCAACGATTATGCCCGCCTCGTGCCGAGCCTCTCCTTCCGCTCGTTGGGCCCGGGCTCGGCCAACGTCTATTTCCGCGGCGTCGCCTCGGGCGAGAATGCCAACCATTCGGCCTCGCTGCCGAGCGTCGGCACCTATCTCGACGAGCAGCCGATCACGACCATCACCGGAGCGCTCGATCTCCACATTTTCGACATCGCCAGGGTCGAGGCGATCGCCGGCCCGCAGGGCACGCTCTACGGCGCCTCGAGCCAGGCCGGCACTGTCAGGATCATCACCAACCGGCCGGATACGACCAGCACCTACGGCGAGATCAATCTCGAGCTGAACAGCGTCGCCCATGGCGATTTCGGCTATACCGGCGAGGCCTTCATCAACGCGCCCATCTCCAGCAACGTCGCGCTCCGCGTCGTCGGCTGGTACCGCCACGACGCTGGCTATATCGACAATATTCCGGGCACCCTCACCTTCCCGAGCTCCGGCATCGTCTTCAACAACGACGCCCTGGTCGAGGAGGATTATAACGACGTCGACACGGTCGGCGCACGCGCCGCGCTCCGGATCGAGCTCGACGAGCATTGGACGGTGACGCCTACGATCATGGCGCAACGGCAGGTCAGCCACGGGTCGTTCACCCAGGAGCGCGGGCTCGGCGAGCTGCAGGTCCAGCAGTTCAACCCCGAACGGTTCAACGACCGCTGGTACCAGGCGGCGCTGACGGTCGAGGGCCGGATCGGCAATTTCGACCTGACCTATGCCGGCTCCTACATGCAGCGCCAGCAGGACGGCCAGACCGACTATGTCGACTATGCCTATTTCTACGACGCTTTGGCCGGCTACGGCGCCTATTTCTACGACAATGGCGGCAATCTGGTGAATCCGAACCAATATATCCGGTCGGACGACAGCTTCCGCCGGATGAGCCACGAGCTTCGCCTCGCCTCGCCCGCGGACCGGCCGGTTCGGCTCATCGCCGGCCTTTTCTACCAGCGCCAGCAGCATTCGATCGAGCAGAATTACATCATCGACAACATCGCCGACGCGATCACCGTGCCGGGGACGGCGAGCAACATCTGGCTCACCCAGCAGCTCCGGGTCGACCGCGATTATGCGATCTTCGGCGAAGTCGCCTGGGACATCACGCCGCATCTGACCCTGACCGGCGGCGGGCGCCTCTACAAATTCGACAACACCCTCACCGGCTTCTTCGGCTATTCCGACGGCTTCAGCGGCTCGACCGGAGTGGCCGCCTGCTTCGGGCCGCCGTCCGTTCCGCAATCGCCGTGCCAGAACCTCGGCGTTGTCGATTCCAACGGCAATATCGGTCCCAAACGGTCGGAGGATTCAGGCTTCATCCACCGCCTCAACCTCACCTACCGGATCAACGAGGATGCCCTGATCTACGCGACCTGGTCGCGGGGCTTCCGGCCGGGCGGCGTCAACCGGCGCGGCACCTTGCCCCCCTACGGCGCCGACTTCATCTCCAATTACGAATTCGGCTTCAAGACCGACTGGCTCGACAACAAGCTGCGCATCAACGCCGCCATCTACCAGCTCGATTGGACCAACGTCCAATTGTCCTTCCTCGGCGCCAACGGCCTGACCGAAATCCAGAATGCCGGCAACGCCCGCATCCGCGGCGTCGAGTTCGACATCCTGGCGCGGCCGAGCCAGGGCCTCACCATCAGCCTGGGCGGCGCCTATAATCACGCCGAGACCACCAACTCGACCCCGCTCGCGCCGTCGGGAACCAGGCTGCCGCTGACGGCGCGGTTCAAGGGCAATGCGCGACTGCGCTACGAATTCCCCGTCGGCACGAGCGGCTGGGAAGGGCATGTCCAGCTCACCGCCTCGCACGAGGGCAGCCGGACGCGCGACCTGAGGCCCGACGAGCAGGCGATTTACGGCAGGCTGCGGAGCACCAATCTGGTCGATTTCAGCGTCGGCGCCAGGAACAATGGCTGGACCGCGGAGCTGTTCGCCCGCAACATCTTCGACGCCCGCGGCGCCTTTGGCGCCTCGATCCAGTGCAACGAGTTCATCTGCGGCGACCCGGACGGCCTGACCGCGATCGGCGGCAAGGTCTACACTTATGTGGCGACGCCCAGGACGATCGGCGTGAGGGTCGGCAGAAGGTTCTAGGATAGCATTTAGGAATACTCGGTTGTGCTGGGCCTCCTGGGCGTCATCTATTACCTGTTGGCGATAGGCGCCGTTTATCTTGGCGTTAGTCAACACCATGGGTTCGGGGGTGGAATTACCCTTGTTGCCACGCTGGCCGCTGGCGTTTCGTTCGCCTTTTTTGGAGCCATGTGCTTCGCTGCCAACGACATCAGGACGCTGCTGAGGCGAATAGCCGATAATTTGCCGCGCGGCGGTGGAGCCGCCGGCGAGGACGTGACCAGAATGACGCTCCAGCGTCTCGACGCGCCTGCGACCCGGGAGCCGGACGGGCCAATCGACACTCCGTCCGCCGGAGACGCTATCACACCCGACAGCGCATCCTCCGTATCGAACGAACCCGTGTCTCCCGTGGACGCGGAGCCCCGGCCCGCCTCCAGCGCCGAGGTCCCTTCACCGCCGCTGAGTGAGAAAGAGCAGATGGCGGAATATGACATCGTCCACGACGGCACCTCTTTCCTTGCCTACGGCCGCGTTCGACACGCCACCCTGGGAGCAGCGGTCGCTTATGTGAAGAGCACGCGCGGCGAGCGCGATTGACAGCGCGTTCGCTCTTCGTTCTGATGCGGCCATGTCCCGCCCCGCCGACACCCTCTCGCTTGCCGCCGCCCGCCGGATCGCGCTGGCGGCGCAGGGGTTCGGCGTCGCGCGCCCGGCGAGCGTCGGCAAGGCCCAGCTCGCCAAGACCATCGCCCGTCTCGGCCTCCATCAGATCGACAGCGTCAACGTGCTCGCCCGCGCCCATTATCTGCCGGCCTTCTCGCGGCTCGGGCCCTACGACACCGGCCTGATCGACCGCGCCGCGTGGGGCCGCGGGAGCGAGCGTAGGCTGTTCGAATATTGGGCGCACGAAGCCTCGCTGCTGCCGCTTGCGCTCCACCCGTTGCTGCGCTGGCGGATGGCGCGCGCGGCGCGCGGCGAGGCCGGCTGGGCGCGCCTCAAATCCTATGCGGGCGAACGCCGCGCCGAAGCCGAGGCGGTGCTTGCGCGGATCGAGGGCGAGGGCCCGATGGCGGCCTCCGATTTCGAGCATGGCAGGAGCCGGAGCGGCTGGTGGGAATGGGGCGAGACCAAGCATGCGCTCGAATATCTGTTCTGGGCCGGAATGGTCACCACGGCGACGCGGCGCGGCAATTTCGAGCGCGTCTACGACCTCGCCGAGCGGGTGATCCCAAGGCCGATCCTGGCGCTGCCGACGCCAAGCGAGGCCGACGCGCAGCGCCGGCTGGTGGCGCTGGCCGCCGCGGCGCTCGGGGTGGCGACCGCCGGCGACCTGCGCGACTATTTCAGGCTCGGCCTCGAGGATACGAGGGTCGCGATCGCCGCCCTGGTCGAGGACGGCATGCTGCTTCCGGTCGCGGTCGAAGGCTGGCGCCAAGGCGCCTTTCTATATGCCGGGGCGCGCCGGCCGCGCCGCATCGCCGGCCAGGCCCTGCTCGCCCCCTTCGACCCGTTGATCTGGGAACGCGACCGTGCCGAGCGGCTGTTCGGCTTCCGCTACCGGATCGAGATCTACACGCCGGCGGCGAAGCGCGTGCACGGCTATTACGTCCTGCCCTTTCTGATGGACGGGCACTTGGTCGCCCGGGTCGATCTCAAGAGCGACCGGCAGGAGGGCCGGCTGGTGGCGCGGAGCGTCCATGTCGAGCCCGGCGCTCCGGCCGAAACGCGGGCGCGGCTGGCGGCGGAGCTCGTCTCCATGGCAGGCTGGCTCGGCCTGGACCCGCCACGCCAGGGCGATTGCTAGTCAACCATATGAACAACCAAAGAAAATCCAAAGACGACGAATGAATCGGCCTAGTCTTTCCGCGTTCCGGCGGGCGGAAATCCTCGTATTTTTCCCATGTCGCCATCGATGAGTTCAGATGATATGCGGGTCGCATCGGCAGCACAGGCATCCGGGCGCTGCCGGCCGAGAGACGCGCATCATGCTCCCGCCTCATCATTGGAGCGGGCAAGCTCGCTTCCGCTAGGTCCCGCGATGCGAAAGAAGCGCCTGCCCCCCGGATCCCGGGCCAACGATGCGAAGCGGACAGTCCCGGGGCAGGGAGCGGAGCCGTTCGTCGTCGCCGCGGAGGCGGTGCGGACGCCGATCATCTTCACCGACGCGAAAAGGGACGGCCACCCGATCGTCTTCGTCAACGAAAGCTGCGATGCGCTGTTCGATTGCGAGAGCGGCGCGTTGCTTGGCCGGGACTTCGCCGCCCTCATGGCGGAGCCGGACGACCCCGCCACGCTGGCGCGCCTTCGCGCCGCATTCCTCGGCGACGGCGCCGCGTCCATCGAGCTCGATTGCCGCAGCAAGAGCGGGCGGCGCTTTGCGGCCGCGATCAGCATCAGCCCGGTCCGCGACGAGAGCGGCGTGGTCCGCCATTTCCTGTCGTTCGTCGACCTCAATGAGCATTGCGAATGGCTGGGCGAGGAGCGCCTCGCGCTGCACGCCGACCACAAGCGCGCCTTGCAGCGGCTGCTGGCGTGCCAGACCGAGCTCATTCACATCTCCCGGGTCTGCGCGATGGGCACCATGGCCGCGACCCTCGCCCATGAGCTGAACCAGCCGCTGACCGCGATTTCCAACTACACCATGGCCTGCCGGATGCTGCTGGCCTCGGACAGGAAGAGAGAGGCCGACCTGGCGGAGGGCCTCGCCGCGATCGAGGACAATGCGATGCGCGCCGGCGCCATCATCCGCTGGCTCAGGGACATGACCAAGCGCGGCTCGACCAAGCGCGAGCTGTTCGATCTCAACGACGCCGTTCGCGAATCGGTCGAAGTCGTCCGCGCGGCCGGCTGCGACGGCGTGCAGATCGAGAGCGAGAGCGACGGCGCCTTGATGATCGAGGCCGATCGCGTGCAGATTCAGCAGGTCGTGATGAACCTCGCCAAGAATGGCTGCGAGGCGGCCGCCGGAGTCGAGGACGGCCGGGTCATCGTCTCGACCAAGGCCGAGGCGGACCGGGCCATCGTCTCGGTGGGCGACACGGGCGGCGGCATCCCCCCGGACCAGTCCGCCCGCCTGTTCGAATGGACCGATTCCGCCAAGCCGGACGGAATGGGCATCGGCCTTTCGATCTCGCGCACCATCGTCGAAGCCCATGAAGGCGATATCTGGCTGGAGGACGGCCGCGAGGGACGGACCCGCTTCTGCTTCTCCGTGCCCCGGGAAAGCCGGCCCGCCGCCGCGCCGGCCGCGATCGGCGCCTAGCCTTCCCCACCGGCGCCGCTATGCTGCGCTTCGAAAAGGAGATCGCATGACCTTGAAATCCCTGCTCCCGCTCGGGCTCGCGCTCGGCGCGGCGACCGCCGCGTGCGGCCATGCCGCGCCCGCCCCCCAGCCCGCCGCCGCCGCGCAATCGGCACAGGTTGCCGACAGCGAGCCGGCCGGCCTGATCATCGGGACCCTGCGGCTGAGCTCCGACGGCCTGGCCGCCGGGATGCCCCACGCGCACACCATCCAGAGCTTCAGCTTCGGCATGACCAAGGCGGAGATCGTCGCCACGGTCGCCCAGCTGCGCAGCTGGGAGACGCCGAGCGAGACCAGTGGAGACTGCGGCGCCGGGCCGATGGAATTCGTCCACTTCGCCACGCTGACGCTCAACATCCAGAACGGCCTTTTCGTCGGCTGGTCGCTCGACGGCCCGCGGAGCGCGGAGCCGATCGAGGAGGAATATGAGCTGGGCATCGGCACGCCGCGCGCCGACGTCGACCCCATCCAGGGGGACTCGATCATCAGGACGACGGCGCTCGGCGTGGAATTCGACTCCGAGGGCATTCACGGCCTGCTCGGCAGCAACGCCCCCGATGCGACCGTCACGGCCCTGTGGGCGGGGACCGGCTGCCGGTCCCGCTAGACGACGATCCCCGCCGGCGCGCCGGCACCAACCCTCGGGTTCCGCGTTGGATGGGAAGACGCCGTCTCGCCGGACGGCGCGATCGCGGCGGGAGATCGGCCATGCGATACGCCTTCCTCGTCTTCGCCTTCTCTGCTCTTCTGGCGACGAGCGGCAAGGCCGCCCAGCGCGAGTCCACGCCACCGGAAATCGGGCTGGCCAATCTGGTGAACGACTATCGCCGCGCCAACGGCCTGCCGCCGGTGCCGCTGTCCGCGTCGCTGACGCTGGTCGCCGAACGTCACGTTCGCGACCTCGATCTCCACCGGCCCGACACCGGCAGCGATTCGAGGGGCTTGCCCTGCAATACGCACAGCTGGTCCTCGGCCGGCGATTGGACGCCGGTCTGCTACACCGAGGACCATCATTATCGCGAGCTCATGTGGAGCAAGCCTCGGGAGATCACGCGAGGCGCCTATGACGGCAACGGTTATGAGATCGCCGTCGGCGGCGGCGGCTTCGCCATGACGCCCGAGGTCGCGCTCCGGCAATGGCGGGGCAGCGCCGCGCACAATGGCGTTATCCTGCAGCAAGGCCCATGGGGCGAACCATGGCGCGCCATGGGCGTCGGGCTGTACGGAGGCTATGCCGTCATCTGGTTCGGCCGCGAGCCTGACCGCGGCCCTTAGCGGCCGGCCTTCACGCGCATCGGCCCGGGCATCGCGTGTACCGGCAATGCTCCATCGCTCGAGGTTAGGCCGCCGCGGGTCCGCTTGCCAGCCATGGCGGAAGCTGGCCCGGCCGTTCGGGCGTGACGGCCGTCACGCCGTGACCCGCGGCGGACATGCCACAGAGTCGCAAGTCCCGACTCGACGATGAGCGCCGGGTTACTCGCAAGCAGGGGAGAGGTCATGCAAGAGGCTGCCAGACAAGCACGCAATGTCCAACGTCTCGGGGAATGCTTTCCCACATTCGCGGCGCGCGTGAAAAGGGTCATCGCCGAGATGGAGGGTCTCGGTTTCCGGCCGCGCATCCAGGATGCCCATCGCTCCATCGCGAAGCAGCTCGAAGCGTTCGAGAACGGCGCCTCGAAGGTCAAATTCGGATATCACAACGTCACGGCCGCGGGCGGGAAGCCCGAGGCGCTTGCCGTGGACCTGCTGGACGACGACAATCCGGTCGCCAGCGGCCGCCGCTACGTCATCACGCTGGCCAACGTCGCGCAGAAGCACGGGCTGAACTCCGGTATTTTCTTCGACCTGAAGCCGCCGGCCCGCCGCGAGCTCCTGAAGACGGCGATCGCGCAACTGGATTTCGACCCCAGCATCAGGATCGGCTTCGATCCCACCCATATCGAGGCGACCGGCTTGACGATCGCGGGAGCCAAGGGCGGCGCCCGGCCAACCTGACAGGCCGGGCGCTTCGCGAAAATTCTGCCATTGAATGGTGGAGCCGAGGGGGATCGAACCCCTGACCTCTGCAATGCCATTGCAGCGCTCTCCCAGCTGAGCTACGGCCCCGAACCTTTTTCCTACCCGGTCTGGTCCCGGGCGAGCGCCGCATTTAGGCAAGGCGGCGGCGCTTCGCAAGGGCGTTGAGCCTGCCCTCACCTACCGAGTCATCCCGGCGCAGACCGGGACCCAGGAACTCGGAGAAAGCAGTCTCGCGGAGACCTCGTCCCAACTTCGGATGGAGGTGGTCATGGGTCCCGGCCTTCGCCGGGATGACTCCATGTTTCCGATTCCGCCGGTCCCCTAGACCTCTTCCTCGTCCCCGCCGGCGCCGGGCACGCCGATATCGTCGTCGCCACCAAGATCGACCTCGTCGTCGGGATTCTCCTCGGCGTCCTCGTCGACCTCGAGATCGAGATCGGGGGCGGCCAGGTCGCTATCTTCCTTCTCGACCTCGACCTCGGGCTTGGCCGCCTCGAAGGGCAAAGGCTGCTTCGATTTCAGCACCGGCTCGGGATGCCAGTTGATCCCGCAGGCGATGCAGGTGATCGGGTCGTCCTTGCCCAGGTCGTAGAAGCGGGTCGCACATTTGGGGCAGGTCCGCTTGGTGCCCCATTCCGGTTTCACCATGGGTGAAAAGTCTCCGTCTATGAATGAAAAAGCAGGCGCGCCCTGACGGGCCACCAGTCGGCGGGCGCCTTGCCACATGGGTGTGGCGCTGTCAAAGCCAAGCCCCATGCACGCCTTTTCGCCTCGCGGACCCTTGCGCGGCACCGCGCGCATTCCCGGCGACAAGAGCATTTCCCACCGGGCGCTGATGTGCGCTGCGCTCGCCGGCGGCCGAAGCCGGATCGAGGGGCTCAACGACGGCGGCGATCTCGCCTCGACGCGCGCCGCGCTCCAGGCGATGGGCGCGCGGATCGAGACGGGCGCGGACGGCGCCTGCACGGTCGACGGCGTCGGCGTCGGCGGCCTGCTGCAGCCGGCCGCGCCCTTCGACCTCGGCAATTCGGGAACGTCGGCGCGCCTTCTCATGGGCCTCGTCGCAAGCCACAAGATCCGCGCCGAATTCGCCGGCGACACCTCGCTGATGCGCCGGCCCATGGGCCGGGTCGTGGCGCCGCTGCGACGGATCGGCGCGCGCATCGAGGGAGACCATCTGCCGCTGACGGTCGAGGGCGTCTATCCCTGCGTCCCGGCCAGCCATGTCCTCGACATCCCCTCGGCGCAGGTCAAATCGGCGTTGCTGCTGGCCGGGCTCAACACGCCCGGCCTTACCCAGATCGTCGAGGCGGCGCGGACCCGCGACCATCTCGAGCGGATGCTGGCCCTGTTCGGCGCCGACATAGAAAGCGCGGACGGCCGCATCGTGCTGCGCGGCGAGGCGGCGCTGACGCCCCGGCATCTCGCCATAGCCGGCGATGCCTCGGCAGCCGCCTTCCTCGCGGTCGCGGCCCTGATCGTGCCGGGATCGGAGATCCTGATCGAGGGCGTCGGCGTCAATCCGACCCGGACCGGCCTTTACGACATGCTGCGCGAGATGGGCGCCGACATCGCGCTGGTGAACCGGCGCGAGGCCTCGAACGAGCCGGTCGCCGACATGATCGTTCGCCATAGCGCGCTGACCGGAATCGCGGTGCCGCCCGAGATCGCGCCCCGGATGATCGACGAATATCCGATCCTGTTCGTCGCCGCCGCTTTCGCCCGGGGCGAGACCCGCGCTCATGGGCTGGCCGAGCTCCGCCTCAAGGAATCGGACCGCATCGCCGGCATGGCGGCGGGGCTGCGCGCGATCGGAGTCCGCGTCGAGGAGCAGGGCGACGCGCTGGCCGTCCACGGCCAAGGCGGCGCGCCCCTTCCCGGCGGCGCGAGGATCGACCCGGGGCTCGACCATCGGATCGCGATGAGCTTCGCGGTGGCTGGCCTCCACGCCCGCGAGGCCATAGGGGTCGCCTCAATGGCGATCGTCGACACCAGCTTTCCGGGCTTCCTTTCGGCGCTCGGCGCGTTGGCCCCCGCATGAGGCAGCTTCCACTATGATCATCGCCGTCGACGGACCCGCCGCGAGCGGCAAGGGCACGATCGCCCGCGCCCTCGCGGCGCGCTTTGGCCTGCCCTATATGGACACCGGCCTGCTCTACCGCGCCGCCGCCCTGAACCTGCTCGGGCTCGGCGGCGATCCGGAGAGCGAGTTCGCCGCGGCGCGCGCCTGCGATTTGTCGCAGATCGATTTCGGCGACCCCGAATTGAAGAGCGAGACGGTGGGCGGCATCGCATCGCGCATCTCGACCTATCCCCTGGTCCGCGACGCCCTGCTCGAGCGGCAGCGGCGCTTCGCCGGCCAGAGCGGCGGCGCCGTCCTCGACGGCCGCGACATCGGCACGATCATCGCGCCCGAAGCCCGGGCCAAGCTCTTCGTCACCGCCCGCCCGGAGGTGCGCGCGCAGCGGCGCCATGCCGAGCTGAAGGCGCGCGGGCTCGACGTCCATTATGCCGACGTGCTGGCCGACATCCACGCCCGCGACGAGCGCGACATCGGCCGCGCCGCCGCGCCTTTGGTCATGGCCGACGGCGCGATCCTGCTCGACACCAGCGACATGGGCGTCGGCGAAGCGATCGAAACGGCGATCGCGGCGGTCGAAGCGGTCCGCCCCTAGGGTCCGGACTCAATTGCACCAGAAGGCGACGGTGGCAGCGATGAGTGCGCCTGAGAGGAAGTTTCTGGCGAGTTTGTCGTATCGTGTCGCGACGCGTCGCCAGTCCTTAAGCCTGCACCAGAGGCGCTCGACGAG
>DASYKV010000014.1:0-26741 GCA_035994965.1 Allosphingosinicella sp. | reverse complement strand
GGTCGCACGCCGCCCAGCTCATCACCGCGCTATAGGTGTGGACGCTGGTCCGCGTGCGAAACTCCCACAGGCCCGCATCGGGCTCGTCGTGGCGCTCCCAGGCGAGCTCGCCGACCTTTTCGAGCGACGCGAAATCCTCGGCGGTCGCGGGACGCAGCAATCGCTCGTCGAAAAAGGCCTGGGCGTTGGACAGCACGATCTGGCCGTAGGCATCGTGCTGGACCTGGGTGTAAGCGGCGTTGCCGACGCGCACCGGCCCCATGCCGCGATAGCCGGCAAGGCTCTCGGCGAACCCCTCCTCCAGCTTCTTCTCGCCCGACACGGCATAAAGCGGCTGGATATGGCCGTCGCGGGCGGTGTCGACGATGTTGCGCAGATAGCCGAGATAATTTTCGAGAACGTCGAGCGCGCCGAGGCGGTTGAGCGCCTGGACGGTGTAATAAGCGTCGCGGATCCAGCAATAGCGATAGTCCCAGTTGCGGCCCGAATCCGCCGCCTCCGGGATCGAGGTGGTCATCGCCGCGACGATCGCGCCGGTCTCCTCATGCTGGCACAATTTCAGGGTGATCGCGGCGCGGATGACGACGCGCTGCCATTCGAGCGGGATGGCCAGGCCGCGCACCCAGTCCCGCCAATGATCGGAGGTCTGGTGGAGCATCATCGCCAGCGTCTGGTTGACGTTGCCGACGAAGGGTTCGTCGGGGCCCAGGAAGAAATGGAGCGGCTGCTCGAGCCGGAAGCTGCGCCCTTCGAGCAGATGGAGGACCGGCGCGTCGGTGGTCAGCCGCATCGGCTGCGGATCGAGCAGGAAGCGGATATGGTTGGTGCCGCTGGTCCGCTCCGCGTCGCGCGCGCCCCAATCGGCGGCGGGGTTGAGCGAGACCTTGACCCTCGGCGTCCCCGCCAGCGGCCGGACGATGCGGATGAAGGCGACCGGCCGGTACATCCGCCCGGACCGCTCGAAGCGCGGGCAGAAATCGAAGACCTCCGCGACCGCGCCGTCGGTGTCGGTGAGGCGGGTGGCGAGGATGGGCGTGTTCTTGAGATAGCGCGGCTCGGCCGAGACCTGGTTCTCGACGGCGATCCGCCATTCCCCGCGCGGCACGGCGCTCTCGCCTTTGGGGTCGAGCAGCGAGCAGAACATCGGATCGCCGTCGACTCGGGGCTGGCAGGCCCAGACCAGGCCGGCGGCGCCGTCGGCGAGCGCGCTCACCTGGCAATTGCCGATCGGCCACAGATCGAGGCTGCTCATCGCGCCGCGCCCTCCAGCCAGCGTGCCGCATCGCCCACCGAATCGAGCCGGTAGAGCGCCGCGCTGTCCCGCTCGGGCCCGACCAAGATGCCCGCGCCACCCAGATCCGCCGCCGCCGCGAAGCCGTGCTCGTCGGTGAGATCGTCGCCCATGAACAAAGGACGCGCGCCGATGAACTCGGGTTCCGTCATGAACGCCTTCAGCGCATCGCCCTTGGTCGCGCCGGTCGGGCGCAATTCGGCCACCATCGCGCCGCGCTGGACCTGGAAGCCGCGCTCCTTGGCGAGCGCCGCCATGAACGCATCGGCGCGCGCGGCCTCGCCCGGCGCCAGCCGGTAATGGAGCGCGATTCCGGCCGGCTTCTCCTCGACGATCAGGCCCGGCGTGGCGGCGGCGAAGGCCTCGACCCTGGAATGGACGTCGTCGAGGCCGATCGGCACGCTCAATGGCAGCCGAGTGCCGTCGGCGAGCCGAAGCTCGAGCCCGTGCGAGCCAGAAAAGGCGATTCCGTGCAACGGCAGATGCCGCTCGAGATCGGCGAGCGAGCGGCCGCTGACGATGGCGAGCCGGCCGCCGAGCCGGCGGCGCAGCCGCTCCAGCGTCGGCGCCAGGCCGGCGGGCACGCGGATCCTGTCCGGAGCATCGGCGAGCTCGACCAAGGTGCCGTCGAAATCGAGGAACAAGGCGGCCTTGTCGGGCAGGGCGGGCGGCGGTGGCAGCGTGCTGGCCATGGACCCCCGTGGCAAGCGGCGCGGCAAAGCTCAAGCACCGGCTGAAAAATAGGCCGTTCGCGTCTCTTTTCGGGCATTTCGTCGCGGGACTCCGCCAAAACGGATGTTTCACCTGCCCCGCGTTGCGGCTACCGTAGCAATACGTAGGCGCCATCGACGACGGCCAACGCCGACACGCCTGCAAGGGGATTGAAATCATGGACAAGAGTGAAAGTGCGCTGACCAGGCGCCGGATGATGTTGATCACCGGCGGCGCCATCGCCGGCGCGGGCGCGCTGATCGCCGCGCCGTTCCGCGAGGAGATCGCCGCCACCGCCCGGCAGGTGCTGACGAGCACGCCGATCGGGCGCGGCCTCGTGTCGCTCGCCGATGCCGGATATGAGGAATGGGGGCGCCAGGTCGGCTCGGTGTTCACGCTCGGCGACGGCACCCGCCTCACCCTTGCTGGCGTCAGGGCGTTTCCATCGTCCGGAGCCCGGCCCCGCGGCCTCGGCCGCGACCGCGCGTTCGCCGCCTTGTTCGATCCGGCTCGGGGCCGGAGCCCCGCCCCCGACCTCATCCACAATGCGACCCATGCCGAATACGGCCCGCTGCCGCTCTTCCTGTCGGCGGCGAGCGACTCGCGCGCGCCCGGGCGAATGCTCGCCGTCTTCAACTGATATCGGGGACGGTCTATAGGCGGAAAATGGACCGCCCCCGCGCAACGAGCCCGCGCTGATGCCGCCGCCGGTCGAGGCCGCGGCTCCCTTCGGCATCGCCTATCGCGAGATGGGCGAGGACGACATGGCGTTCGTCGTCGCGCTCTACGCGACCACCCGCGACCGCGAGCTCGAGCCGAGCGGCTGGCCCGCCGAGATGAAGGCGGCCTTTTGCGAGCAGCAGCACCGGATCCAGCACGCCCAATATAGGATGACCTACAAGAGCGCCGAATGGCTGATCGTCGAGCGCGACGGCGTGCCGGTCGGCCGCTACTATCTCGACTGGAACGACGATGACGGCCTGCTGATGATCGATCTGTCGCTGATGCCCGATCAGCGCGGCGCCGGGGTCGGCAGCGCCATCTTCCGCGACACCATCGCCGCGGCCCGGGCGGTGGGCAAGCCGGTCACGCTCCACGTCGACCGCTTCAATCCGGCGATCGCCCTCTATCTGCGGCTCGGCTTCCGGATCGAGGAGGAAATGCCCTTCCACCTGCGCATGGTGTGGAGGGCGGAAGACCAAGCATCCTAATCTCGAGTCACCCACGACCCTAGTAGAAGATCGCCTCGTAGCGCACGCCGAGCGGGCCGCGGCCGAGCGGCACGATGAAGATGGCATATTGATCGGTGCCGATCAGGAACGGGAAGACGCCCTGGCCGAGCTGCGGGTTGAGCGGGCCGATGAACTCGAGCCGGAAGGAGCCGCCCGGCCGCTTCGAGCCGGGCAATTCCTGCAGCGCCTCGAGACGCAGCGGCACCACCTGGCCGGCGACGTGGACGTTGAACATCTTGCCGACGCGGCCCGAGAAATCGTCGAGCACCATCTCACGCGAAAGGTCCATCAGCGAATCGTCTCCCCAGGATCGACGCCCCAGATCCGGTCGACCCTGATATAGCCGGCGCGGCCGCCGACGTCGAAATTGCACCAGCCGCCGCCGCAGCGCGACACCCGGCCGACGACATTGGGCTCGGCGCGGAAGCGGGTCGGGCTGGCCTCGTCGGGCGCCTCGTGCATCGGCGCCAGCCCCTCGCCGCGGACAATGGCGGTGCGCTGGTCGGAGAGCAGGCTGACCAGCATCCAGCCGGTGGTGCCGCCCGGATCCTGGATCTGCCGCCAGTCGCCATGGATCCGGATGACCCGGATCGGCAAATCGCGGCGGACGTAGAGCCAGACGCCCGGATAGGTCTGGCCCGGGCCGCGGCGCATCATCGCCCGCCCGGACGCGATCGAGGCCATATAGGGCGTTGGGCGCGGCGGCTGCGCCAAGGCGGCCGAGAAGGAGAGCGACAGCGCGCAGGCGATGAGAGCGGCGGCGATGCGACGCGGCATTTGAATCCCCTTCGCCGCCTTCTTAAGCCGCTTGGCGCCGCCTCTTCAAGGTCGGCAGGGGACAGTTGCGCGCAACTGTCCCCATTCGGCGCGCCTGCTCAGTCGCCGGTCTGGATGCGCTCGACGAGCTGCTTCACGGTCGGCACGAAGCCGTTCGAATAGAAGGGGTCCTTGCGGAAGCGGAAGGCGGAATGGCCGGCGAACATGAGGTTCTCCTCGGTCGAGCCGCCATGGGCGATGTCCTGCAGCGTCTTCTGGATGCAGAAGCTCCTCGGATCGGCCAGCCGCCCGGTCGTGTTCTTCTCATTGTCCGCCCAGGACGAGAAGCCGCATTGGCTGAGGCAGCCCATGCAGTCCGACTGGTCCTTGCGGATCAGGTGCTTCTCCTCGGGGGTGACGAAGACGAGCGTCTCGTCGGGGGTCTTGAGCGCGTCGGTATAGCCTTGCGCATACCAGGTCCGGGCGTGGAGCAGATCGCCCTTGGTCACCCAGTAATTCTTCTTGCCCGCGACTCCGACGTCGAGCGGGAAGGCGTGGTCGCCGAGCGGCTCCTTGGTGAAGGCGATCTGGCGGTGCGAGCGCGCCTCGAGGTTCCTGAGGAACGGGTTGCGCACCGCCGACGAATAGAAGCCGGTCGGCGAGAAGCGGTGGAGGAGGATGTCGCCTTCCTCCAGCGTCATCAGCCGCGCCTTCCACTCCTCCGGGATCGGGCTCTCCTTTGTGAGCAAAGGCCGGGTGCCGAACTGGAAGGCGATCTGCCCCAATTCCTCATTGTCGATCCAATGGTCCCATTCCCTCAGGTTCCAAACCCCGCCGGCCATGACGATCGGCACCGAATCGGAGATTCCGCCGGTGCGCATCGTCTCGCGCAGCGCCTTGACCCGGGGATAGGGATCCTGCGGGACGAGCGGATCCTCGGCATTGGAGAGGCCGTTATGGCCGCCGGCCAGCCAGGGATCCTCGTAGACCACCGCCGACAGCCATTCGGCGGCCTTGTGATAGGCGCGCTTCCACAAGGCGCTGAACGCGCGCGCGGAGCTGATGATCGGAAGGTAGGAGACCTTGTGCGAGGCGGCGATCTCGGAGAGCTTGTAGGGCATGCCGGCGCCGCAGGTGACGCCCGCGATCAGGCCCTTGGTCTTTTCGAGCACGCCCTCGAGGACGCGCTGGGCGCCGCCCATTTCCCAAAGCACGTTGATGTTGATCGCGCCGCGGCCCGAAGCCATCTCATAAGCGCGCTGGACCTGCGCGACGGCGCCGTCGATCGCGTAGCGGATCAATTCCTCGTGCCGCTCGCGCCTGGTCAGCGCATGATAGATCTGGGGGACGATCCGGCCTTCGGGATCGTAGCTGTCGGCGTTGACCGCCGAGACGGTGCCGATGCCGCCAGCCGCCGCCCAGGCGCCGGAGCTGAAGCCGTTGGTGGCGGAGACGCCCTTGCCGCCCTCGATCAGCGGCAGCACCTCGCGGCCCGCATAAAGGATCGGCTTGATACCCTTGAACATCATTCCTCCGAGCCGGCCCGTTCCGGGATCATAACATAAGTCATCAAATCAGACTAACGCGGCACCATGAACGCGTCCGGGCGGCCAATCGCCTCACCGTAGAGGCGCCCATAGCGCGCGATCATCGCCTTTTCATCAAATTCCGCCGCGGCCCTTTCGCGATTGGCCTGTCCGATCGCCCTGCGCAGGTCGGGACGGTCCGATAACCCATCGAGGGCGGCCGCGAAAGCCGCCTCGTCGGCCGCATCGACGATCAACGGCTTGTTGTCGTCGGAGACGATGAAGGGGATGTCGCCGACCTGGGTCGCGACCGCCGGCAGCCCCGCCGCCATCGCCTCGACCAGCGATAGGGGGAATTGCTCGCTATCGGACGACAAGGCGAAAATGTCGAAATGGCCGATCCACCGCGCCGGCTCGCTCAGGAAGCCCGGCATGAGCAGCCGCGCCGCCACGCCCCGCGCCCGCGCCTCGGCGGCGATCCGCTCGCTTTGCGGCCCCTCGCCGACGATCACCAACCGCGCCGGCCGGTGGCTCATCTTCGCGAAGGCGCGGACCAGGCGCGGCAGGTTCTTGACCGCGCGCAGCCCGGCGACGGTGCCGATCACCACCTCGTCGCCTTGGCGCTCGAAGCCGGGGATGGCGCCCGCCTCGGGCGGCCCGGCGAAATCGGCGACCGCGACGCCGTTGGGAATGCGCACCGGGTTGCGGCCCCAATATTTGCGCGCGATCCTCTCGAGCCGCTCGGATGGGACGACAAGGCTGTGGGCGGCGCCCAGCCCGAGCCTGCGATAGCGGTTGCGGCGCGGGCTCAGCCGCTCGGCCTCGTCCTCGTTGAAGCCGTCCTCGTGGTGGATCAGCGGCGGGCCGCCGAAGAAGCGCCGCGCCATGACCGCGTCGAACGACCCCCAATTATAGGTCAGCACCAGATCGAACGTCTTCATGTAGCGCGCCAGCCGCCACAGCCGCCGCGGGGTCGGCGTGCCGGTGAGCGGCGGCGCGTCGGCGGGCAAATCCACCGCGATCCCCCTGGCGATGGCGTCGCGCGCGGCGAGCTTGTCCGGCATCGCGCTGATGACGACATGCTCCGCCGCATCCCCGAACGCATTCATCAGCCGCACCGAGCGCGCCTCCTTGCCGCCGAGCGAAAAGGTCGAATGGCAATGGAGGATACGGACGGCCATGCGCCCTTATGGCGCAGCGGGCTTCCCAGGGAAACGCGCTTCGCGCCTCGATGGCGAGATGCTACACTGGTCGCATGAACGGGCTCTTCCTGCTCCTCTCCCTACTGCTGGCGGCGCCAGCGCAGGAGGCGCGCGAGGGCTTCGTCGCCGCCGATGACGGCGTCCGCCTCCACTATAGGATCGAGGGCGAGGGGCCGCGGACCCTGGTCGTCGTCCATGGCGGTCCCGGCTTCTCGCTGGAATCGGTGCGGGCCGATCTCGCGCCGCTCGCCGCGCACCGGCGGGTCATCTATTACGACCAGCGCGGCAATGGCCTCTCCACCCTGATCGACGATCCGGCCGCGCTGGCCGTGTCCCACCATATCGCCGATCTCGAGGCGATCCGCCGGCATTTCGGGCTCGAGAAGATGAGCCTGTTCGGCAACAGCTGGGGCGGCCTCCTGATTTCCGCTTATGCCGCGGCCCATCCGGACCGGGTCGAGCGGCTGGTCCTGGATGCCTCGGCGTCGCCGACACTCGATTATGTGCGAGAGATGAGAGGCCGCGTCGGGGCGCGCTCGCGAGAGCGGCTGAGCGCCGCGGAGCAGCGGCGCTTCGCCGAGGTCTTCCAGCCCGACGCCTGGCTCGCCGCCTCCGATCCGATCGCCGTCTGCTCGGACTTCGGCCGTTTCATCTTGCGGACCTACGTCTTCGATCCGGCCGCGGCCTTGCGCTTCCGCGGCAATCTCTGCGCCGGCCCGCCCGAGGCGGTGCGCCGCTCCTTAGCGGTCAACGAGGTTATCATGCGCTCCTTGGGGGAGTTCGACCTGAGGCCGGCGGTGCGGCGGGTCACCGCGCCGGTGCTGGTCCTTCACGGCGTCGCCGACGTGATACCGGAGGCCAGCGCGCGCGATTGGGCGGCAAGCTACCCCAATTCCCGGCTGCTGCTGATGCGCCGCTCCGGCCATCTCATGCACATCGAGGAGCCCGACGCCTTCTTCGCCGCGGTCGAGACCTTCCTCGCCGGCGGCTGGCCCGCCGGCGCTGAGCGTGTCAGCCGGGGCGAATGAGCGAGGTTTCTATTTCTTCCCCGCCACCCGCTTCAGCAATTTGTCGATCGCTTTCACCGCCTCCGGCTCCTCGAGCGTCGGCGCGTGGCCGACGCGGGGGACCGTGACGCTCTCCATCGACGGCACCTCCGCCTTCATCTTCTCGACCGTCTCGGCGCTGAGCAGGTCCGAAATCCCGCCATGGACGATGAGCGAGGGGATTCCGGAGAGCGCCCGGAAGATGGGCCACAGGTCGAAGCCGGCCTCGCCCGCCGGCTGCTTGAACGGCTCGGCGATGCGCATGTCATAGTCGAAGACGACGCGCCCGGTCGGGGTCAGCTTGGCGAGACGCTTGGCGTAGACCAGCCACTGGTCGAGCTCCCAATCGGGATAGCGGTCGGCCTGCGCCGAAGCGAGGTAGCGGGCGGCGTGCAGCCAGGTCGGCCAGTTCTGCGAGCGGCCGACATAGGAACGGATATGCTCGAGCCCGCGCGATTCCATCGCCGGGCCGATGTCGTTCAGGAGCGCGCCGGCGATCCGCTCCTTGCCAGCTGCGGCG
Organism: Allosphingosinicella sp.; assembly: GCA_035994965.1. Taxonomy (GTDB): domain Bacteria; phylum Pseudomonadota; class Alphaproteobacteria; order Sphingomonadales; family Sphingomonadaceae; genus Allosphingosinicella. The sequence continues at coordinate 18,457 of DASYKV010000014.1, read as the reverse complement.
AGAAGCATGGTGATGAGGCCGCCCAATGAGGTGCCGAACAGGACGAAGCGCTCCAGCTTCAGAGCGAAGATCAGCGCCTCCAGATCCTGCAAATAGGTCAACGGCACATAGGTCATCGGATCCTTGGCATAAGCGCTCTCCGCGCGCCCGCGCAGCTCGACGCAGATCAACCGCCACTCGCCCGCAAGCCGCGCCGCGACCCCTTCGAAGTCGCGCGCGTTGCGGGTCAGGCCCGGGATGCAGAGGATCGGCGGCCGGCTCGCGTCGCCGGCATAATCCCGGTAGTGAAGCTTGAGGCCATCGCTCGACTCCCAATAACCATCGGACCACGCGACCATGTCGATACCCCCTGACGCTCGGCCTCCTATTCACGGATGACGGACGATCCGCAACCCGGCGCGTACCGCCCAGAGACACGCATCCTCGAACTTGGGGAGGCGTTTTACGATCCGGTGGCGCCGGCGGATTTCCCCCAGGCGATCTTGCGTTTCCGCAACGACCGATGGGCGGCCACGGTGGGCTTGGACGGGCTGAGCGACGACGCGTGGATCCGTCATTTCGCCCGCTTCCAGCCCTTGCCGGACAACCTGAAGACGCCGCTGGCGCTGCGCTATCACGGCCACCAGTTCCGCGTGTACAATCCAGATATCGGCGACGGCCGCGGCTTCCTGTTCGCGCAAATGCGGGATGCGGAGGGGCGCCTGCTCGATCTCGGCACCAAGGGCTCGGGCCAGACGCCCTATAGCCGCTTCGGCGACGGCCGGCTGACGCTGAAGGGCGGCGTTCGCGAGATCCTCGCCACCGAGATGCTTGAGGCGCTCGGGGTCGAGACCTCGAAGACCTTCTCGCTGATCGAGACCGGCGAGGCGCTCGAACGCAATGACGAGCCTTCCCCCACCCGCGCCGCCGTGCTGGTCCGGCTCCAGCACAGCCATATCCGAATCGGCACCTTCCAGCGCCTCGCCACGCTCGGCGAGACCGGCAATATCCGCGCGCTCACCGATTATTGCCTGCGCCATTATTATGCGGACGAGAGCGGCGACCCCGCCGTCCTGCTCGGCCATGTCGCCGCCCAGGCGGCCAGGCTCGCCGCTTCCTATATCGCGGCCGGCTTCGTCCACGGCGTGCTCAATTCGGACAATATCGCGATCACCGCGCAGAGCTTCGATTACGGCCCGTGGCGCTTCACCCCGTTCTGGGACGGCCATTTCACCGCCGCTTATTTCGACCATCAGGGCCTCTACAGCTTCGGCCGCCAGCCCGAGGCGATCCACTGGGACCTCGTCCAGCTCGCGCTCGCGCTGCGCGCCGTCGCCGAGGCCGAGGCGCTGACGCCGCGGCTGGAGACCTTCCCGCACCTGTTCCAGCAGGCGCTGCGCGACGCGCTCTTCGCCCGCCTCGGCCTCCGCCCGGGCGCGCTCGCCGACGACATGAAGCTCGTCGCCGCGATCGAAGAGGCGCTGGCCCGGCAGATCGCGACCATCGACCGCTTCTTCTTCGACTGGCGCGGCGGACGCCGGCCCGAAGGCTATGAGGGGTTCGACGACATCGCCGCGATGATCGCCGGCTACCAGCCCGTGCCCGGTGCGCTCGATCATCCTTATTGGTCCGATCCCGAACCCTGCTCGATGCCTATCGAGGAGGTCGAGGCGATCTGGGCGGCGATCGACGAGCGCGACGACTGGTCCCCGCTATACGCCAAGATCGCCGCAATGCGCCGGATGGGCGAGGCGCTCGCTCACGCAATGCTTGAAAAATCCCGCCGCCGGGGCATGTAGGGCGCGCATGGCCGCCACGCTGACCTCCGAAGAACCCGCCACCGGCGCGATCCTGTGGACGGGCGCGGCCGGAGACGTCGATTCCGAAATCGCCGCCGCGCGCGCCGCCTGGGCGCCCTGGGCGGCGCGCTCCTTCGCCTTCCGGGTCGAGACCCTGCGGCGCTTCGCCAATGTCGTGCGCGGCAAGGCCGAGCCCTTCGCCGACCTGATCGCGCGGGAGACCGGCAAGCCGCTCTGGGAAGCGCGCACCGAGGTCGACGCGGTGATGAACAAGGTCGACATCTCGGTCGCCGCGCATGCCGACCGCACCGCCCAGCGCCGGCTCGAGGGCGCATTGGGCGCGCGCGTCGCCGTCCGCCACAAGCCGCACGGCGTGCTCGGCGTGCTCGGCCCCTATAATTTCCCGGCGCATCTGCCCAACGGCCATATCGTCCCGGCCTTGCTGGCGGGGAACGCCATCGTCTTCAAGCCGAGCGAGAAGACGCCGGCGGTCGGCGAATATCTGGTCTCGCTCTATCACGAGGCGGGCGTGCCCGAGGGCGCGGTGCGCTGCGTCCATGGCGGGCCGGAGACCGGGAAGGCGCTCGCCGCCCATGCCGGGCTCGACGGACTGCTGTTCACCGGCTCGGCGCGCGCCGGCCTCGCGCTTCACCGCCAGTTCGCCGAGACGCCGCACAAGATCCTCGCGCTCGAAATGGGCGGCAACAACCCGCTCGTCGTCTGGCATGCGCGCGACATCCACGCCGCCGCCGCGATCGCGGTCCAATCCGCTTATATGAGCGCCGGCCAGCGCTGCACGGCGGCGCGCCGGCTGATCGTCGAGGACGGCCAGCACGAGCCCTTGATCGAGACGATCGGCAAGCTCGTCGACCGGCTGATCGTCGATCATCCCCATGCCAGCCCGGCGCCTTTCATGGGCCCGGTGATCGACACCGCGTCGGCCGACCATCTCCAGGACGCCTTTCTCGATCTGCTCGGCAAGGGCGGCCGCGCCATCCGTCGGCTCGACCGCAAGTCGGACGAGCGGCCGTTTCTGACGCCGGCGATGATCGACGTCACCGACGTCGAGCGGCGGCCGGACGAGGAGATGTTCGGGCCGGTCCTGCAGATCGTCCGGGTCAAGGATTTCGACGCCGCCATCGCCGAGGCGAACGCCACCCGCTACGGCCTCGCCGCCTCCCTGGTCGGCGGCAGCCCGGAGCTTTACGACCGCTTCTGGGCCAATGTCCGCGCCGGCGTCGTCAACTGGAACAAGCCGACCAACGGCGCGCCCTCGTCGGCGCCCTTCGGCGGCATCGGCCTCAGCGGCAACCACCGCCCGAGCGCTTATTACGCCGCCGATTATTGCGCCTATCCGGTGACCAGCTCGGAAGCCGAAAGCCCCCGCGCCACCATCGCCGTCGGGCTGGCCGACCCCTACGCCGCCTCGGCGGACAATCTGGAAGGCTAGTGACAGTTACCTAAGTGTCACGGTGACACTTAGGTAACTGTCACCGATCCTAGTCCACCAGCCTTCGCGTCGCGTAGGTATATTCCAGCGCCAGCCTTCGCGCCGTCTCCTGCAGGTTCGCCGCGGCGGCGTGGCCGCCTTCGATATTCTCGTAATAATAATAAGGCGCGCCGAGCTGGGCGAGCCGGGCCGCGGCCTTGCGGCCGTGGGCGGGATGGACCCGGTCGTCGGCGGTCGAGGTCTCGATGAACGGCATCGGATAGGTGACGCCGGCGCGCAGCCGCTGATAGGGCGAGTAAGCCGCGATCCAGGCGCGCTGCTCGGGGATTCGCGGATCGCCATATTCGCCGATCCAGGACGCGCCCGCGCCGATCAGATGGTAGCGCAGCATGTCGAAGAGCGGCACCTGGATGATCGCGGCGTTGAACAGCTCCGGCCGCTGGGTGATCGCAGTGCCGACCAGCAGGCCGCCCTGGCTGCCGCCGACCACGCCGAGCCGGCGCGGGCTCGTGATCCGCCGCCGGATCAGGTCCTCGGCGACCGCGATATAATCGTCCCAGGTGCGCTGCTTGTTGGCCAATTGGGCGGTCTGGTGCCATTCCGGCCCGAACTCGCCGCCGCCGCGCAAATTGGCGACGACATAGGCATTGCCCGGCTCGAGCCACAGCCGCCCCATCGTCCCCGAATAATTCGGCACCTGCGAGCTCTGGAAGCCGCCATAGCCGTAGAGCAGGGTCGGCGTGGAGCCGTCGCGGCGCATCTCGCGCGGGCGGATCAGGAAATAGGGGATTTTGGTGCCGTCGCGCGAGGTCGCCTCCAATTGCTCGACGACATGGTGCGAGGCGTCGAAGCGCGCCGGCGAGGTCTTCAGCACCGCGAGCGCGCCGGTGGCGCCGTCATAATGGTAGAGCGTCGTCGGCGTCAGATAATCGGTGACGCTGAACATCGCCTGCTCGTCCTGGTCGGAGGCAGAAGCGATGCCGATCGTCGCGTTGCGCGGCAGGGCGATCTCGGTCGAACGCCAGGCGCCGCCCGCATAATCCATGGCGAAGGCGCGGCCGCGGACATTGTCGAGGACCGAGACCAGCAGCTTGCCGTGCGTGGTGGCGATGCCGCTCAGGGTCTGGCGCGGCCCCGGCGCCCAGACCAGGCTCGGCCGCGCCGCATTGGGATCGCGCTTGAATTCCGCGAGATCGTAGGAGACGATCGAATCCGTGGGGAAGCGCAGCCGCGGCCCCGCGTCCCAGGGCTCGTCGAGCGTGATCAGCAGGCGGCCGTCGACGATTCCGGCGGGCGAGGCGCGCTGCGGGATGTTGAGGATGACGTTGCCCTCGGGCCGGAACAGGACGAACTGGTTGTGGAAGAAATCGACGCCGCGAAAGGCGCCGACGCCATGCACCCGGCCGTCGGTGTCGCGCATCACCGTCGGCGCCACGCGCACGTCCTGCGGCGTGCCGCGGAACACCTCCTGCGCCTGATCGAGGCTTTGGCCGCGCCGAAGCCGCTTGACGACGAACGGATAGCCGGACGCCGTCATCGTCCCCGGCCCCCACTCGCGCGCGACCAGGATCGTGTTCTCATCCTCCCAGGTCGCGTTCTGCTTGCCCTCCGGCAGCGCGAAGCCGCCTTCGACGAAGCGGCGCTCGCGCAGGTCGTATTCGCGAACGACATTGGCGTCGCGGCCGCCGTCGGAGAGGCTGACCAGGCAATAGCGTTCCTCGGGCGGGCGGCAGTTCATGCCCTGATAGACCCAGGATTTGCCTTCGGCCGCGGCAAGCGCGTCGATGTCGAGCACCGTCTCCCAGGCCGGCGTGTCGGTGCGGTAGCTGGCGAGCGTGGTGCGCCGAACGATGCCGCGGACATGCTCGGCATCCTGCCAGAAATTGTACAGCCCGTCGGGGCGGAACTGGACCATCGGGATGCGGTCGCGCGCCTGGAGGATGGTGAGCGCGCGGTCGTAATTCTGCTGGTAGCGGCGGTCGCCCTGAAGCGCGCCGAGCGTCCGCGTATTTTCGTTGCGCGCCCAGGCCAGCGCCCGCTCCCCCTGGGCCTCCTCGAGCCAGGTGAAGGGATCGTCCGCCGGCGCCTCGGCCGGCTGCGCCACCTGGGCGTTCTGGGCCGCGCCGATCCCGCTCACGCCCGTCACCGCCAGCAGCCCCGCAACGAATATCGCACGCGCACCCATAAGTCCCTCCGTCCCATTGCGGGCGGGAGGCTAGGGGGCGGAACGGGGAAAGGAAATGGCCGCAATTGCTTTTTTTGGGAGTCAGCCCCGCGGCTCGGCCATGCGGTTCTGGTCGGCGCGGTCGCTGAAGCGGGTGAAGCGCGCCTCGAAGTGCAGGTCGAGCGTACCGGTGGAGCCGTGGCGCTGCTTGGCGATGATCAATTCGGCGAGACCGTATTTCTTGGCCATGTCCTCCTGCCATTTCTGGAAGGCGGCGACGTCCTTGGGATCGTCGCCGTCGGTGGTCTCGGTCGGCTTCTGGAAGGCGAGATAATATTCCTCGCGATAGATGAACATGACGATGTCGGCGTCCTGCTCGATCGAGCCCGATTCGCGCAAATCGGCGAGCTGCGGCCGCTTGTTCTCGCGCTGCTCGACCGCGCGGCTGAGCTGGGAAAGCGCAAGCACCGGCACGTTCAATTCCTTGGCCAGCGTCTTCAGCCCGCGCGAAATCTCCGAAATCTCCTGCACCCGGTTGTCGTTGCTGGAACGCCCCGCCCCCTGCAGCAGCTGGAGGTAATCGACGATGATCAGCCCGATCCCCTTCTGCCGCTTCAGCCGCCGTGCGCGGGTGCGGATCGCGGCGATGGTGAGGCCGGGCGTGTCGTCGATGTAGAAAGGCAGGTTCTGGAACTTGGCCGAGGCGCGGGCGAGGTTGCGGAACTCCTCCTGCGTGATCTTGCCCATGCGCAGCACTTCCGAGCTGATCCGCGATTGCTCGGCGAGCATTCGGGTGGCGAGCTGGTCGGCCGACATTTCGAGGCTGAAGAAGGCGACCGCCGCGCCCGCCGATTTCTCCGGCTCGATCCCGTCCTCGATATCGCTCAGGTAGCGCGAGGCGGCGGCGAAGCCGATATTGGTGGCGAGCGAGGATTTGCCCATGCCCGGGCGGCCGGCGAGGATGACGAGATCGCTATGGTGGAGGCCGCCGGTCTTGGCGTTCAGCGATTCGAGCCCGCTGGTGATGCCGGACAGGCCGCCGCCGGCGTTGAGCGCCTTCTCGGCCATCTTCACCGCCAGGGTCGCCGCCTGGGCGAAGCTCTTCACCGAGCTTTCGCCGCCGCCTTCCTCGGCGACCCGGTAAAGCGCCGTCTCCGCCTCCTCGATCTGGGCCTTGGGCTCGACCTCGTCCGACGTGTCGAGCGCGCGCTCGACCATCTCGCGGCCGACGCCGACCAGCGCGCGCAGCAGCGCCAGATCGTAGACCTGCTCGGCGAAGTCGCGCGCGCCGATGATCGCGGCGCCGCTGCCGGTCAGCTGCGCGAGATAGGCCGGCCCGCCCAGCTCCTTCATCTCCTCGTCCGCCTCGAACAAGGGCCGCAAGGTCACCGGCGAGGCGATCATGTTCTTGTCGAGCAGCCTCAAGATCTGCTCGTAGATCCGCCCGTGCAGCGGCTCGAAGAAATGCTCCGGCCGCAATTTGAGCTGGATGTCCTCCGCCAGCCGGTTGTCGATCATCAGCGCGCCGAGCAGAGCGGCCTCGGCCTCGACATTCTGGGGCAGCGACTGGGCGGCGGGGGGCGTGTCGACGAGGCTGAGCGGTTGAAGCATGGTTGATAGTCTCTGAACCCATCCGCCGGCCCGCTCAAGCCAGCAACCCTGTGGAACTGATGTGGATAAGCGATGCTGCACCCGCTAACAGGCCGCCATGGCCGACCCCCGGATCATCGACATCGAACTGGACGAGCGCTCGATCCTGCGCCGCAACGCCGATATCGAGCAGGAGCGGCAGATCGCCATCTTCGACCTGATCGAGAAGAACGTCTTCGCCGTCGCCGGCCATGATGGGCCCTATCGCGTTCGGCTTCGCGTCGAGGAGGGCCGGCTCGCCATCGAATTGCTCGGCGAGGAGGGCGCGGCGGTCGATACGATCCGAATGGGCCTGGCCCGCTTCCGCCGCCCGATCCGCGACTATTTCCAGATTTGCGAGAGCTATTTCCGGGCGGTCCGGAGCGAGGGCGCCCGCGGCATCGAGCCGATCGACATGGCCCGCCGCGCCCTCCACAACGAGGCGGCCGAGCTCCTGCGCGACAGCCTGGACGGCAAGGTCGAGATGGACTTCGACACCGCGCGGCGCCTGTTCACCCTGATCTGCGTCCTCCACATCAAGCAATCGACGAGCGCGGTTGACAGCCACGAGCCCGGCCCCGCATCGAGAACGGGATGAAACGACTCGTCCTCGCGCTCCCGCTCCCGCTCCTCCTCGCCGCCGGCTGCGCGACGAGCTCCCGGCCCTACGCCCCGGTGAGCGACGTCGCCTATCAGGCGATGGGCGCCCGTCCCTTCTGGATGCTGACCATCGGCGGCGACCGGATCGTCTTCCGGATCAGCCGGCGCGACGGCGACCTGCACTGGGAGCGGACGCTGCCGCGCACCCGGGACGGCGCGCGCATCTGGGAGAGCGGCGAAGGCGAGCGGCGGATCATCGTCGAAGCGCGCGCCGGCCCCTGCGCCGGCGAGGGCGACCGGGCTTATGAGGATCAGGTCGTCGTGCGGTTCGGCGACGGCGGCGAATTTCGCGGCTGCGGCGGCCGGATGCTCGAGCGCGGGGCGGGGCGCTAGATGTCCATCCTCTCCGACCGCTGGATTCGCGAGCAGGCGCTCGCCAACGCCATGATCGAGCCGTTCGTCGAATCACAGCGCCGCGACGGCTGCATCAGCTACGGCCTTTCCTCCTACGGCTATGACGCGCGCGTTGCCGACGAGTTCAAGATCTTCACCAACGTCGATTCGGCGATCGTCGACCCCAAGGACTTCGCCGCCAACAGCTTCGTCGACCGCAAGACCGACGTCTGCGTGATCCCGCCCAACAGCTTCGTGCTCGCCCGCACCGTCGAATATTTCCGCGTTCCCCGCGACGTGCTCGTCATCTGCCTCGGCAAATCGACCTATGCGCGCTGCGGAATCATCGTCAACGTGACGCCGCTCGAGCCCGGCTGGGAGGGTCATGTCACGCTCGAATTCTCGAACACGACGCCGCTGCCGGCCAAGGTCTACGCCAATGAAGGCGCCTGCCAGTTCCTCTTCCTCCAGGGCAACGAGCCCTGCGAGGTCAGCTATGCCGACCGCGCCGGCAAATATATGGGCCAGAAGGGCGTGACCCTGCCGAAACTGTAGCGCCGGCTACAGGCCTTCGGGCTCTTCCTCTTCGGGAATATTCGCATCGCCGGCGGGCTTTCCTTCGTCCTCATCGGCAGCGTCATCGCGCGGGGGCGGCGGCGGGACGGCGCGCGGCGGCCGGGGCGGCGGCGCCGGGCGGAGCGGAGGCGGCGGCGCCGTGCGAATCAGCAACGGCATCCCCAGATGCGGGGTACCGCGCTCGCTCAGCCGGGCGGGCTCGGGCGCCACGGCGCCGGGCGGCAGCCGGATCGCGGTGCCGGCGTCGATGTCGCGCGGGTCGATGCAGGGATTGGCCGCGAGCAAGGCGCGCAGATCGACCCGCGCCCAGCGCGCCAGCGAATAAAGCGTGTCGCCATGCCGGAAGCGGTAGACCATGACTCGCCCCTCGCGCCGCCTCGGCCCCGCCCCGTCCCCGCCCCCCTGGGGCAGGACCAGCCTTTGCCCGGCCGCGATCCGCGTCGGATCGAGCCGGTTCGCGCGCGCGATCTCGCCGACTCCGAAGCCGCAGCGCCGGGCGATGCTGTAGAGCGTGTCGTGGCGGGCGACGGTGTAGCTGTCGCCGCACGCGCCGGGCGCCGGCGGTCCCAGCAGCGACAGAGCGACGGCGGCTAAAGAGAAAGGACCCATGTTTCGCGACTCGCCCGATGGTTGTTAACCATCTTGCGGGCGGGCGGCCGGCTTTGCAACGCGCGCGTTCGGGGTCCTAGCGGGCGCGCGCCGGCGGGCATTCGCTCATGACGGTGCCGCGCTCGAGATTGGCCCCGTCCTCGAGCGTGTCGACGCGCAGGCCGCCGCCGATCCAAAGACCTATATCTGCCCCGCGTTACCAGCCTCGGAGATTTTCACCGGGCCGGGCAGCTGGCGATCGGCTGGCCCTGGATCGGCTCGCGTCCGCCTTCCAGCGTGTCGACGCGCATCCTGCGGGTTCCGTTGAAAAAGCCATGGTTCGCTGCCGCCGGGTCGCAGAAATTGCCAAGCAAAACCCCCTCCATCATCTCGGCGGTGATCCCCCGGCGCCAGCCAACCCCACCATCCAGGACAAGGATCACCAAATCGCCTTCGGCGCGGATGGACGCGATCGTCACACCGTCCACCTCCCTGCCAACGAGCGGCTGCATGATGCTGGCGAAACGTGCGGCGCTGAAGCGCCGGCCGGCCGGCACCGAGCAATGATCGGCGGTTGCGCTGCTGAATGCGCCTCCCGGGGGCCGCATCTCGACGCGAAGCGTGCGGCCCTCCGTGAAGAAGGCGGGCCCGGCGAGGCCCGCGCAGATGCCGTTCGCGATGACGGCGGCCAGGTCGTCCGGGCGTATCGCTCCAACCATGTCCGGGGCGATTTCGGCCTGCCAGACCAGGGTCCGTCCCTCGCCTCGAGCGGCGATTCGTCTGACGTCGCCGGTCCCGGCGGACGTGGACTGCACATGCCGCGCAACATCCGCGACCATGGGATCGACATCACCCGGCCCGGCGGCGGGCGTCGGCGCGGACATGTAAAGGAGGAGAAGAGCGGCAAGACTCAGCATCGCGACAATTCTCCGAAACTGGCGCGACGACCATGGCAGAAGGCTTCAGGCCGATCAAACGCTCAGCGGCGCTTGCTCTGATGCCTTATGTTCGGCGGCCGCCCGCGCCGCGCCGGTGGACGGCGGCCCTGCCGCTCGTCGCGCGGCGACGGCGCGCGGCTGGCGTCCGGCAGCTCGAAGCGCAGGCCGCCCGAGACCGGATTGGCCTCGGCGAGCCTGAGGGTGAGGCGCTGGCCGAGCGCGAAAACCGTCTCGCTCTCCTCGCCGATCAGGGTCTGGCTCGCTTCGTCGTAGCGGAAATATTCGCGGCCCAGGGTCGCCGCCGGCACCAGGCCGTCGCCGCCCAAACGCTCGACCGTGGCGAAGAAGCCAAACGGCTGCACGCCGGTGATCCGGCAAGCGAGCAATTCGCCGACCTTCTCCGACAGGAAGGCGGCGACATAGCGGTCCATCGTCTCCCGCTCGGCAATCATCGCCCGGCGCTCCAGATTGGAGATGAGCTCGCCGGTCACCTCCATCGCGGCGGCTTCCTCGTCGGTCAGCCCGCCTTCGCCGAGCTTGTAGGCGCGGACCAAAGCGCGGTGGACGATAAGGTCGGCATAGCGGCGGATCGGCGAGGTGAAATGGCCGTAGGAGCCGAGCGCCAGCCCGAAATGGCCCTGATTGACCGGGCTGTAATAAGCCTGGGTCTGGCTGCGCAGGATCTGCTCCATGATCTGCGGCCGGAACTCCGCCTCGCCGACGCGCTCGATGATCCGGTTGAACGTGGCCGGCTTCACCACCTGCCCCAGCGCGAATTCGACTCCGAAGGTCTTCAGATAATCCTTGAGCGCGACCAGCTTCTCGCGGCTCGGCGGCTCGTGGACCCGGTACATGACCGGTGCCTTCTTCGCCTCGAGCGCCTTGGCCGCGGCGACGTTGGCGGCGATCATATAATCCTCGATCAATTTGTGCGCGTCGAGCCGCTCGCGCGGCGCCACCGAGAGGATCCGCCCCTTCTCGTCGAGCACTACCCGCCGCTCGGGCAGATCGAGCTCGAGCGGCCCGCGCTTCTCCCGCGCCGCGTAAAGCGCCCGCCAGCACGCCCAGAGCGGCTTCAGCGCATCGAGGATTTCGGACTCGATCTCCGGCATCGAGCAGGGCGAGGACGAGACCTCCACCCGCGCCTCGTCCGCATCGATCGCCGCCTGCGCATCCTCATAGGCGATGTTCGCCCGGATCCTCACCCGGGCGCGGGTGAAGCGCCAGCTCTTGAGCTGGCCGTCCCTGGCGATCTGGAGATGGCAGGCCAAAGCCGCCCGGTCCTCGCCTTGCTTCAGCGAGCAGATCTCGGCCGACAGGGTCTCGGGCAGCATCGGCACCACCTGGTCGGGGAAATAGACGCTGTTGCCGCGCCGCCGCGCCTCCTTGTCGAGCGCCGAGCCCGGGCGGACGTAGAAGGAGACGTCGGCGATGGCGACGATCGCCGTCCAGCCGCCCGCATTCTTCGGGTCCCCGTCCGGCGCCGCCCACACCGCATCGTCATGATCGCGCGCATCGGCCGGGTCGATCGCAAGGATGGGGATATGGGTGAGGTCCTCGCGGTCGCCCAAATCGCGCTTCGCCACCCGCTCCGCCTCTTCGATCACCCCGTCCGGAAACTCATGCGGGATGCCGAGCTTGTGGATCGCGATCAGGCTGAAGCTGCGCGGCGCGAAGGGATCGCCAAGCACCCGGTCGACCCGCGCCGCCAGCCGCGGCGGCCGGCCCGTCTTCTCGGCCAGGACGAGATCGCCCGCCTGCGCCTCGCCGAGATCGGAAATGGGAAGCTCGCGCCTTTCCTTCTTCTCGACCGGCCGAAGCCAGTAAGACGCGCCTTCCTGGTGGACGACGCCGAGCACCAATTCGCTGCCGCTGAGCAGCTTCTTCATCGGATGCGCGATCCAGCCGCTTTTGCCGTCCTCGGTGCGCGCCAGGATGCGGTCGCCGACGCCGAGCGCCGGTCCCCGGCCCTTGCGCTCCATCACCCTGAGCCGCGGCGGCTCGCCTTCGGCCTCCCAGCGCTCCGGCACCGCGAAGGCGCGACCGCTGTCGTCGACGTCGGCAACCCGAAGCACCGTCACCTTGGGCACCCCGCCCATCTTGTGGAAGGCCCGGCCCGGGGCGGAATCGATCAGCCCCTCGTCGGCCATGTCCTTGAGCAGGGCCTTGAGCTGGATCTTCTCATTGCCCTTCAGCCCGAAGGCGCGGGCGATCTCGCGCTTGCCCGCCGGATCGTCCGACGACTGGATGAAGTCGAGGACCTGCTCGCGGCTTGGAAGGCCGTCCTGCCGGGATGGTCGCTTGGCCATCAAATCCTACCGCGGCGCCGGAGGCGGCGGCGTGTAGGGCCCGAACGCACCACCCGGCACCGCGGACGCAACCGGGCTCTCCGACCCGTCCGCCGCCACCGAGGAGACGCCGAACACCCAATCGTCGACGCGGATGCCGGGGAGGGTAACCGTCTGGTTGACAGGCGACGAATGCGACAGCCGGACATGCTGGCTAACGAAGGCGGTCTGGTGGGGAACGCGGCGATTATGCTCCCACTGCGCCGCGTCGGTGCGGCGCCAGCGGACGACATAGGCGATTGCGTCGGGAGTGGACTGCCACCCTATCGTCGTGTCGGTCGAGACCGCCCCCTCCAATTCCGGCGCCGGCGGCATCGGCGCGCGGGCCAGCGCGGCCAGCGCGGCGACGTTGAGCTGGGTCACCCGGCGCAGATAGCGGAAATCCATATGGTCGATCGTGTCGCCATAGACGGTGCCGTTCTCGGTCCTGAGGTCCTGGTGCTGCCAATTGTAATTCTCGATCGCGACCGAGAAGCGCACCGCCGGGAAGCCGGAGTTGAGGAATTCGGTGTGATCGCCGCCGCGCCCGAAGCGGTCGTTGCGCCAGATCTGGCGGACGTCGAGGCCGATCCTGAGCTGGTCGGCGAGCGTGTCGATGAAGCGCGAGAGGTTGCGCCCGGGCGCGTCATTCTCGCCGCCCAGGCTGCGCTGGCGCGCGGCAAGGTCCTCGCGCCCCTGCCAGCGCGGACCTTCGGAGAAGATGCGGACATGGGCGTCGTCGCAGACCCCGTCGGAGCTGCAGCTGTTGCCGACGATGTCGTTGTTGAGATTGGCCTCGACCCGCCAGCCCTGCGCCCTGGCGTAATCGGCGAGGATCCGCCCGCCGACGAGCCCCTGCTCCTCGCCCGACAAGGCGGCATAGACAATGGTGCCCGCGAAACGGTGCCGCGAGAGCACCCGCGCCGCCTCGATCACCGCCGCGGTGCCCGAGCCGTCGTCGTTCGCGCCGGGCGCGTCGGCGGTGACGTTCATCACGTCGGTGACGCGGCTGTCGATATGGCCGGTGATGATGACGACGCGGTCGGGATCGGAGGTGCCGCGCTGGATGGCGACGACATTCTCGACCAGGGTCGGATTGGGGATGCGCCGGCCGGTCACCGTGTCGGGCGTCCGCACGATCGTCAGGCAGCCGCCGCAGTCGCGCGAGATCCGCTCGAGCTCGGCCTGGGTCCAGGTGAGCGCAGCGCCGATCCCCCGCGTGGGATGGTCGCGCGCCGACAGCGTGTGCCTTGTGCCGAAGCCGACCAGCCGCTCCACCGTGGCCCTAAGCCGCGTCTCGGAAACCTCGCCGGCGATCGTGCGAAGCGGAGTGGGCGGAGGCGGCGTCTGCTGGGCTGACGCGGCGGCGGCGAGCAGGAGCAACATGATCATAGCCAGCACCGATACTCCCTTCGCCCCCGATTGGAAGCGCCTGATCGAACCGCGTCCAGCCTTGGTCGAAGCGCGCACGACCGCCCGGCCCGGCCCGATTAGCCGCGTTGCATGACCCGCCTCCTCGCTTTCGCTTTGCTCTTCCTCGCCGGCCCGGCCTTCGCTTTGCCCCGGCAGGCGGAGGTCGAGCAATTGCTCGCCGCCGACCGCGCCTTCTCCGCGGCCGCCGCCCGCGCGCCCGGCGCCGCCGACGGCCTCGCGCCGATGTTCGACGCCGAGGCGGTGATGCCCGTTCCCGGCCCCGCCCCCGGCGCGGGCGCCGGCTTTGCGACCGGCCGCGACGCCGTTATCGCCGCCTTCCGCGACAGCCCGGCCTTTCGCGAGGGCCGCCTCTCCTGGGCGCCGATCCGCGGCGGCGTCTCGGCGGACGGCCTGCACGGCTTCACCTACGGCTATCTGACCCTGACCGGCGGCGATCCGGCGCGGCGCAACCGCAAATATCTCGCTTACTGGATCCGGCGGCCCGAGGGCTGGCGCGTCGTCGCCTACCGCCAGCTGCCGCGCGCGCCCGGCGCGGTCCCGACCGCGATGCTGCCGCCCTCGCTCCCCGCCTTCGCCGCGCGCCCGACCGCGAGCCGGGCGGCGATCGAAGCGCACCGCGCCAGCCTCCACGCTGCCGAGCAGGCCTTCTCCGACCGCGCCCAGGGCATCGGCCTGCGCGCCGCCTTCCGCGAATATGGCCGCGCCGACGCGATGAACATGGGCGGCCCCGGCCCGATCCAGGTCGGCCTCGACGCGGTCACCGCCGGCTTCCCCGAGGGCGAGACAATCAGCCCCGTTTCCTGGGGGACGGAGCGCAGCTTCATCGCCTCCTCGGGCGATCTCGGAGTCTCGATCGGCATCATCCGCGGCAACGGCCCCGCCGCCGACGGCCAAGCCGCAAGCTTCCCTTTCTTCACGGTGTGGAGGCGCGACCGGCCCGGCGCACCGTGGCGCTACGTGGCGGAATAAGGCGGAGAGCCGCGCAGTGCCCCCCAGCTCCACCCAACCCGGCCCGTCGTCCAGCCTTACGCTTCCGACGATTGATCGAACTCCCATCTCCGCCTTATAAGGTAACTATGACTCCTTATAAGGCGATAGCGACGTGCCTCGTTTCAAGCAGATTGAAATTGATGTCGAAGTGAACCGCGCGATCGAGCAAGCTCGCCTGTCCTTCGCAGAATCCGAGAACGAGATTCTTCGACGGCTGCTGCTCAAGTCGCGCGTGGCGAAGACGGCGATCCACGCGCGAGCGCCCGCGCCGCCCTCGCCTCAAGGACCGCCACGCGCACGCGGTCTTTGGACCGTCGAGCTTTCAGGGGCACGCGAATCCGCCGCGAACCTGAGGGACGCCTACGGCCTCCTGCTGCGACGCCTCGCCGAGCGCTTCCCGGATTTCCTTGAGAGATTCTCGCACGAAAAGGCGCGCTCACGCCGATTCGTCGCACGCAACGGGCTCCATCTGTACGGCACCGCGCCGCACCTTGCCGGCAAACATGCCAAGCCGCTCGTCGACGGATGGTTCTTCGACACGAATCTCTCGACGGTCCAGGTTGCACAGCGGGTCAGGATCGCAGCGCGCCTGTGTGGCTTGCCGTACGGCAAAGACGTGCGGATTCTCGACGACCTGAGGGAAATCTGAGGTCTCTTCAGCGCCTGATCCGCACTCAGGCCGCCACCACCTCCTGCTCGATCGCGCCGAAGATGGAGCGGCCCGCTTCGTCCTCCATCCAGATCCGGACCCGGTCGCCGGCCTTGAGGAAGGGCGTCTCGGCCTGGCCGTCGAGAATGGTCTCCACCGTCCGCACCTCGGCGAGGCAGGAATAGCCTCTGCCGCCGCGCTCGACCGGCTTGCCCGGCCCGCCGTCCGCGTCGCGGTTGGAGACCGTGCCCGACCCGATGATCGTGCCCGCGCCGAGATTGCGGGTCTTCGCCAGATGGGCGACCAGCGTGCCGAAATCGAACGTCATGTCCTCGCCCGCGTCGGCGCGGCCGAAGGGCTGGCCGTTGAGGTCGACCTTGAGCACGCCCGAGAGCTTGCCGTCCGCCCAGGCCCCGCCCAGTTCGTCGGGGGTGACGAAGACCGGCGACAGCGCCGAGGCGGGCTTGGACTGGACGAAGCCGAAGCCCTTGGCGAGCTCGGCCGGGATCAGGTTGCGGAGCGAGACGTCGTTGACCAGGCCGACCAGCCGGATCCCCTCCAGCGCTTCCTCCCGCGAGGCGCCGCGCGGCACGTCGCCGGTGACGACGACGATCTCGGCCTCGAGGTCGCAGCCCCAGGCCGGATCGGCGAGCGGGATCGGATCGCGCGGCCCGAGCATCTCGTCGGACGCGCCCTGATACATGAGCGGGTCGGTCCAGAAACTCTCGGGCATCTCGGCGCCGCGCGCCTTCCGGACCAACTCGACATGGTTCACATACGCCGAGCCGTCCGCCCATTGATAAGCGCGCGGCAGCGGCGCGGCGGCGGCGCGCTCGTGGAAGCGGTCCCTCGGGATGGTGCCGTGCTCGAGATCGGTGGCGAGCAATTCGAGCTGCGGCGCGATCCGCTCCCAATCGTCGAGCGCGGCCTGCAAGGTCGGCGCGAGATGGCCGGCCTCGGCGCACCAGGCAAGGTCGCGGCTCACCACCACGAGACGGCCGTCGCGGCCGCCTTTCAGGGAACCCAATTTCATCGAATCACCTCGTCACTCCCGCGAAAGCGGGAGTCCAGACTGAGTCCATGTCCCGCACGACCGCCGCCTGGATTCCCGCTTTCGCGGGAATGACGGAGAAAGGTCCAACTGGCATTTCGGTGGCGGCTTGGCTAGGGGCGCCCTACGTATCGAACGCGGCGATGTTGGCCGCCGCCAGGAGCTTTCGCATGGGCAAGCACGAAACCATCATCGCGGACGACGCCGCCGCGCCGGCCGCCGAAATCGCGGCTCTGATCGCACGCGCCCGCACGGCGCAGGCGCAGATCGAGCATGCGTCGCAGGAGCGGGTGGACGAGCTTATCCGCGCGATGGTCTGGTCGGTCGCCCGCCCGGGCGTCGCCGAGGAGATCGCCCGCCACACCGTCGAGGAGACCCAGCTCGGCAATTACGACGGCAAATATCTCAAGATCTTCCGCAAGACCCGCGCCGCCTTGATGGACATCATCGACGACAAGTCGGTCGGAATCATCGAGGCCTATCCCGAGCGCGAGATCGTCGTCTTCGCCAAGCCGGTGGGCGTGATCGGCGCGCTCTCGCCGTCGACCAACCCCGAGGCGACTCCGGTGATCAAGGCGATCAACGCGGTCAAGGGCCGCAACGCGATCGTCATCGCCCCCCATCCCCGCGCCAAGCTCACCAACAAATTGGTCGTCGACAAGATGCGCGCGGCGCTCGTCAAAATGGGCGCGCCGGCGGACCTCGTCATCGCGATCGAGACGCCGACGCTCGAGAAGACCAACGAATTGATGAAGCAATGCGACCGCATCCTCGCCACCGGCGGCAGCCCGATGGTGAAGGCGGCTTATGCGAGCGGCACGCCGGCGCTCGGCGTCGGCGCAGGCAATGCGGTGATCACCGTCGACGAGACCGCCGACCTCGACGACGCCGCCGAGAAGATCCGCATTTCCAAGACGCTCGACATGGCCGCCTCCTGCTCGTCGGACAATAATGTGCTGCTGGTCGACGCGATCCACGACGAGATGCTGGCCAAGCTGCAGGAGAAAGGCGGCCTGATCCTGAACGGAGAGCAGAAGGCGAAGCTCCAGGCCGTGCTCTGGGCCGACGGCGCGCTCAACCCGAAGATCGTCGCCCAGCCGCCCGCGACGATCGCCGCGATGGCCGGCTTCGACATTCCGGACGGCACCCAATTCTTCATCGTCCCCGAAACAGGCACCGGCCCGGACTACCCGTTCTCCGGCGAGAAGCTGACGGTCACCATGACGCTCTACCGCGTCGCCGACATCGACGAGGCGATCGCGATGACCAACGAGATCCAGGCCTATCAGGGGCAGGGCCACAGCTGCGGCATCTATTCGCGCTCGGACGCCAACATCCTGAAGCTCGCCGAGGCCACCCGCACCTGCCGGGTGATGGTCAACCAGCCCCAGGCCGCGTCGAACAGCGGCAATTTGTGGAACGGCATGCGCCAGACCTTTTCGCTCGGCTGCGGCTCATGGGGCGGCAACGGCACCAACAACAACATCACCTGGCGCGACCTGATCAACGAGACCTGGGTCTCCAGGCCGCTGGCGACCCCCAAGACGCTGCCGAGCGACGAGGCCTTGTTCGGCGACGTGATCGAGAAACTGGGCTAGCCCGGCACTGATCGACGATCGGCGATCGGCGAGAATGCTTTCGTCATTCCCACGATGGGCTAAAGCAGGCGCATGATCCTCGCCGCCGCACTCCTGCTCGCCGCCACGCCGCCGGCCGCGCCCGCTGGAGGAGAGCAGAGCTTCACCGGCCCGGCTCTGGTCTGCGGGGAGGCCTTCGCGCTGCGCTTCGAGGCGGGCGAGAGCCTGATCCGCCGCGATCCCGGTATCGATTTCATCCTCTATTATGCGCAGGCCGCCGACGGCCCCTTCCTGCTCTATGAGGGCAATGCGC
>DASYKV010000013.1:0-30354 GCA_035994965.1 Allosphingosinicella sp. | reverse complement strand
GGCGCGCTCGTCCATGTCGACGACAGCCACGCCACCGGCGTGGTCGGCGCGCACGGCCGCGGCTCGCCCGAGCATTGCGGCGTGATCGACCGGATCGACATCGTCACGGGCACGCTCGGCAAGGCGCTCGGCGGCGCCAGCGGCGGCTTCACCAGCGCGAAAAGAGAGATCGTCGAGTTGCTCCGCCAGCGCTCGCGCCCCTATCTCTTCTCCAACACGGTCGCCCCGGCGATGGTCGCCGGCGCCGCCAAGGCGGTCGCGCTCGCCGCCGCGGGCGACGACCTGCGCGCGCGGCTGCGCGACAATATGCGCTTCTTCCGCGACGGCCTCACCGACGCCGGCTTCGAGCTGCTCCCCGGCGAGCACCCGATCATCCCGGTCATGCTCCACGACGCCCGCCGCGCCGCCGCGCTTGCCGACGCGCTGCTGAAGAAAGGCGTCTACGTCATCGCTTTCTCCTTCCCCGTCGTCCCCAAAAGCAAGGCCCGGATCCGCACCCAGATCTCCGCGACCCATACGCGCGAGGAGCTGGAGCGCGCGGTGGCGGCGTTCGCCGAAGCCGGACGCGAGCTCGGCTGAGCCCTCGAATCGGGGCTGCAACCGATTGGCCCAGGCGCTAAGAACGCTCCGTCATGCTGTTCATCTCCGCCTCGCTTGCCTTGAGCTCGGTCGCGGCGCCGCCCGTGACTCGCCCCGATGGCGTGATCGAGCAGCGTTTCGATGGCCCCGCCCTTGTCTGCGGAGTGGCATTCGCGATCGAGATCGGCACCGGCGAGCATGCCATCAAGCGCGATTCACGGATCGATTTCCTCACTTATTATGTCGAGGGCCGATACGGCAGCTTCGTCCTCTACGAGGGGAATGCCCCGCAAGCCCATGACGATGAGGTCAGGACCCGTCTCGGCTGGCCGCAGCTCGTCGCGATCCATGACAATCGCGGCGCGGCGGCGCGGCGAGAGGGGCGGATCCGCGACCGGCTGCTCGTTGGCGATGCCTTCCCCGCAGCCTGCCCGGCTCCGGCCGCGCGGTGATGCGCCGGCTGGTCGTCCTGCTCCTCGTCTTGTTCGCTTTGGCCGCCCCCGCCTCCGCGCAGAAAAGGATCGCCTTCAGCTTCGACGACGTGCCGCGCCGCCCGGGCGCGTTCATGACCTCCGGGCAGCGCACGGATAGGCTGATCGCCGCCCTGCGCCGGTCGGGGGTGCGCCAGGCCGCCTTCTTCCTCACCCCCGGCCATCTCGAAGAGCCTTATGGCGCCGGCGGCGAGGCGCGGATCGCCGCCTATGTCCGCGCCGGCCACGTCATCGCCAACCACAGCTGGTCCCACCGCTGGCTGAGCCGGATCGGCGCGGCCGCCTATCTCGCCGATCTCGACCGCGCCGCGGCGTGGCTCGCCGGCCGGCGCGGCGCCCGGCCCTGGTTCCGCTACCCCTATCTCGACGAAGGCAATCGCCAGGGCGCCGAGCCCGGCACCCGCGACGCGGTCCGCGCCGGCCTTACCGAGCGTGGCCTCGCCAACGGCTATGTCACAATCGACAGCTACGATTGGTATCTCGACGATCTCGCCAACCGCGCCCGCGCCGCCGGCCGGGCGATGGACATGGCGGCGCTGCGCGATCTCTATGTCGAGATGGTCGTCGACGCCGCGGAGTTCGCCGACGCACTGGCGGTGCGGACGCTCGGCCGCCGCCCGATCCAGGTCGCGCTGATGCACGAGACCGACCTGGAGGCGATGTTCCTGCCCGACGCGATCGCGGCCCTGCGCCGCCGCGGCTGGCGCGTCGCCACCATGGACCAGGCCTATCGCGACCCGATCGCCAGGGTCATCCCCGACGCCCGCTATCTCGGTGGCGGCCGCCTCGCCGCCATCGCCAATGCCGCCGGCCGGCCCGCGAGCGAGCTCGTCCCGGCGCTCAACGAGGAAGCGACCATATTGCGGCTGTTTAACGAGCGAGTGCTGCGGGAGGCGGCGGCACAATGATCGCTTTAAGCGAAAAGAATGGAACTGCCTGCCTCTTTCAACGAAAATGAAACCTGCTATAAGCGCTGCATCGCCCAGTTCGGATTCGACTCCTTGGCCTTCGTCAATCGGCTGTCAGCCGGAGGCTGGGATGCGCGCCAAGCGGAGGCCCTGGCGGAGGCGCTCACTGCCAATGCATTCAATGAGATTGTCACGAGACCCGATCTCGAAGGCCTGGAAACCCGCCTGAAATCCGAAGTTCAGGCCGTCAAGACCGAACTCAAAGGCGAAATAAAAGATCTCGAATTGCGCCTCACAATTCGCATGGGGATGATGTTTGGAGCGACGATCGCCATTCTGGGCGCAGTGACCACTCTCACCTGAATACTCTCGCAGGATCCGCGTCCTTGGCTTGCTGATGACAAGAATAGGGCATGAAAGATTAAGCTTGCCACGATGACGACAGCCTTGATGGAAGTCTGCGATGCCCTTCGCGAGGCCGGCGCCTCGGAGGAGCGATTGCGCGCCGCAGTGGAGGCGGTCGCCAATTATGAGCATCGGCTCTCGACGCTCGGGAGCGATGTGACGCCGCTGAAATGGATGGCGGGCTTCAACCTCGCGCTGTCCGTGGCCATGATCGGCATCCTGCTGCGCTCCCTTTCCTGAACGCTCCCGTTGCGATTTTTCGTGCCCGCGCTAGAGCGCCCCAATGAGCCAGTTCGACCTCAATGACGAGCAGCGCCAGATCCAGGAGATGGCGCGGCAATTCACCGCCGATGCGATCGCGCCCCACGCCGCCGAATGGGACGAGAAGCATATCTTCCCGCGCGCCACGATCCGTGCGGCGGCCGAATTGGGCTTCGGCTCGATCTACGTCTCCGAGGAGGCCGGCGGCATCGGCCTCGGCCGGCTCGAGGCGGCTTTGATCATGGAGGCGATGGCCTATGGCTGCCCCTCGACCTCGGCGTTCATCTCGATCCACAACATGGCCGCCTGGATGATCGACCGCTTCGGCGCGCAGGCGGTGAAGGACAAATATCTCCCGTCGATGGTGACGATGGAGAAGATCGGCTCCTATTGTCTGACCGAGCCCGGCTCGGGCTCGGACGCCGCCGCGCTCAAGACCAAGGCGGTCAGGGACGGCGGCGATTATGTCGTCTCGGGCTCGAAGGCGTTCATCTCGGGCGGCGGCGAGAACGAAATCTACGTCTGCATGGTCCGCACCGGCGTCGACGGGCCCAAGGGCATTTCCTGCCTGGTGATCGAGAAGGACATGAAGGGCGTCAGCTTCGGCGCGCAGGAGAAGAAGCTTGGCTGGCACTCGCAGCCCACCGCCCAGGTCAATTTCGACGAGGTCCGCGTTCCGGCCGAGAATCTGGTCGGCGGCGAGGGCGAGGGCTTCCGGATCGCGATGATGGGCCTCGACGGCGGCCGCCTCAACATCGGCGCCTGCAGCCTCGGCGGAGCCCAGCGCTGCCTCGACGAAGCGGTCTCCTACACCAAGGAGCGCAAGCAGTTCGGCCAGGCGATCGCCGATTTCCAGAACACCCAATTCACCCTCGCCGACATGGAGACCGAGCTCCAGGCCGCCCGCATGCTGCTCTACGCGGCTGCGGTGAAGGTCACCGAAAACGCCCCCGACAAGACCAAGTTCGCCGCCATGGCCAAGCGCCTCGCCACCGATTCGGGCTCCTCCATCGTCGACCGCGCGCTCCAGCTCCATGGCGGCTACGGCTATCTTCAGGATTACCCGATCGAACGCTTCTGGCGCGACCTCAGGGTTCACTCGATCCTCGAGGGCACCAACCAGGTCATGCGGATGATCGTCGGCCGCGAGCTGACCCGCCAGTGATCTTTGAGAAGGATGTAAGCAGCGCTCCCTCTCCCCAGCGGGGAGAGGGTTGGGGTGAGGGGGCTCGGTGGCCGAGAATGGTCTCGAACACCGAACACCCCCACCCCGCCCTCCCTCTCCAGGGGGAGGGAAAAAAATGACCGATTCCGTCATCGCCACCATCGAAGGCCGTGCCGGCCGCCTGCGCCTGAACCGCCCAAAGGCGCTCAACGCCCTCGATCTCGACATGGTCCGCGCCATGACCGCCGCGCTGCAGGCCTGGCTGCACGATCCGGCGGTGAAGCTCGTGCTGATCGACCATGCGGAAGGGCGCGGTTTCTGCGCCGGCGGCGATGTCGTGACCATCGCCCAGTCGAGCCAGGGCCATGGCGCGGCCGGGCAGGCCTTCTTCTTCCAGGAATATCGGATGAACCACCTCATGTACACGTATCCCAAGCGCGGGGTCGTGTTCATGGACGGGATCGTGATGGGCGGCGGCGTCGGCATTTCCTGCCCGTGCAAATACAGGATCGCGACCGAGCGGACGATCTTCGCCATGCCGGAAACCTCGATCGGCCTCTTCCCCGACGTCGGCGGCGGGCGCTACCTCTCGCGCCTGAGGGGGCGCATCGCCCAGTTCCTGGCGCTGACCGGCGCGCGGCTCGACGGCGCGGAATGCGTCGCGCTCGGCCTCGCCACCCATTATATCCCCTCGGACCGGCTCGAAGAGGTGAAGCGCAAGCTGATCGAAATCCCCGAGCATGTCGAGGCGACATTGCGCGCCGCCAGCGTCGAGCCCCCGTCCGCCCGGATCGTCGGCCATTACGCGCTCATCGACCGCTGCTTCGCGTCCGACCGGCTGGAGGACATCCTCGCCGCGCTCGAAGCGGAGGGCTCCGAATGGGCGACGACGGAGCTTGCGACCCTCGGCGCCAAATCGCCGACCGCCTGCAAGGTCTCGCTCCGCCTGCTCGTCGAAAGCCCAAGGCAATTCCACTTCCTCGACGAGATGCGGCTGGAATATGGCATCGTCGTGCGCATGTTCCGCCATCCGGATTTCATCGAGGGCGTGCGCGCCTTGCTGATCGACAAGGACAATGCGCCGCGCTGGAATCCGGCGACGCCCAAGGGCGTAACCGACGAGATGATCGACCGGATTTTCGAGCCGCTGCCGGTGGAGGAAGAATGGAGTCCGCTGCCGTGACATGCTCTCCGTGCTCCTGCGAAAGCAGGAGCCCAGCCGCCCCGCCCCAAGACTGGACTCCTGCTTTCGCAGGAGAGCAAGGGTAATCGATGACCGACTCTCGCGTCTGGAAGCTCCCCGAATCCGCGCCGGACCCCGCCGAGCTGGCCAGGGCCTGGACCCGCGTCGTCGAGAACGGCATCGCCGCGATGCGCGCCGGCGCCGGCGCCGCGCCGAGCCTCGCCTTCGATCCGAGCGCGCCGGCCCGCGCAATGGCCGATTTCACCGTCCAGCTCTGGTCCAATCCGATGGCCGTCCTGCAGGCGAGCCAGGCGGCCGCGTCGGAATGGGCGGAATTGTGGGGCAGTGTCGCGCGCCGCGCCGCGGGCCAGGAGGTCGAGCCCCTGATCGCGCCCGAGCGCGGTGACCGCCGCTTCGGCGACGCCGCCTGGAGCGAGGACCCGGTCTTCGACTATCTCAAGCAGGCCTATCTGCTCGCCAGCCGCCAGGCGACCGATCTCGTCGCGAAGACCGAGGGCATTGACGAGGACACCCGCAGCCGCGCGGAATTCTTCACCAGCGCCTATCTCGGCGCCCTCTCCCCGGCCAATTTCGCCTTCACCAATCCGGAGGCGATCCGCCGCGCCATCGACACCGGCTCGATCAGCCTCCTCTCGGGCCTCGCCAATCTGCTCGCCGACGCCGCCACCGACGCGAAGCTCCCCCAGCGCCGCGCCAGCGCGCAGTTCGAACTGGGCAAGGACATCGCCGCGACGCCGGGCAGCGTCGTCTTCCAGAACGAGCTGATGCAGCTCATCCAATATGCGCCAATGACTGAGGAGGTGCACAAGCGCCCTCTCCTCTACGTGCCGCCGCTGGTGAACAAATATTACCTGCTCGACCTCCAGCCCAAATCCTCCCTGATCCGCTGGCTGGTCGAGCAGGGCCACAGTCTCTTCGTCATCTCCTGGGTCAACCCCGGCCCGGAGCTCGCCGGCAAGGGCCTCGACGATTATCTCGACCTCGGCCCCGCCGCGGCGATGGACGCGATCGCGAAGGCGACCGGCGAAACCGAAATCGACCTGTTCGGCTTCTGCATGGGTGGCACGCTCGCCGCCATGGCCGCGGCGCGCGCCGAGCCCGGCCGCATCGCCTCTTTGACCACGATCGGCTCGATGTTCGATTTCGCGCGCATGGGCCAATGGTCGACCTTCAAGGAGCCAAAGCAGATCGAGGCGATGGAGCGCCATCTCGAGGCCAAGGGCGTGCTCGCCGCGCACGAGCTCCAGGCCCTGTTCTCGGTCGTCCGCGCCAACGATTTGATCTGGTCCTCGGTGGTGAGCCACTATCTGCTCGACAAGGAGGTGCCGCCGTCGGACATCCTCCACTGGTTCGCCGACGGCGCCCATATCCCCAGGGCCTTCCTGCTCGACTGGACCAGCAAGATCCTGCGCGACAACGAATTGACCGCGCCCGGCGCCCTCGATTTCGACGCGCCCGCCATGGTGATCTCCCTGAAGGACGACCACGTCTCCGCCTGGCAGGCGACCTATGACGGCGCGAAGCTGCTCGGGCCCGAGCCCCGCTTCCTGCTCGGCGGCTCGGGCCACAATGCCGGCGTCATCAACCCGCCCAGCGCCAACAAGCACGGCTATTGGACCAACGAGAAGATGCCGGAAACGGCGGAGCAATGGCTCGAAACCGCCACCCGCCACGAAGGCAGCTGGTGGCCAGAATGGCAGCAATGGCTGGTCCGCGACGGCAGCGACCGGGTAAAGGCCCGCAAGCCGAAGAAAGAGATCGAGCCCGCGCCGGGCAGCTATGTGCGGATGAAGTAACGCTGCGCTCCTGCGAAAGCAGGAGCCCAGTTTCGGAGGTGGGACTGGGCTCCTGCTTTCGCAGGAACACGGAGACGGAAATGGCCGAATACGAAACCATCCTGGTCGAGCGGCAGGGCGCCGTCACGCTCGTCACGCTCAACCGCCCGCAGGCGCTGAACGCGCTCAATTCGCAGGTGCTGGCCGAGCTGATCGCCGCCTTCGCCGCCTACGATGCGGACGAGAGCCAGCGCTGCCTCGTCCTCACGGGCTCGGAAAAGGCCTTCGCCGCCGGCGCCGACATCAAGGAGATGTCGGGCCAGGGCTTCGCCTCGATGTACGCCTCCAACTTCTTCGCCGGCTGGGAGCGGGTGACCGCGACCCGCAAGCCGTGGATCGCGGCGGTGGCGGGTTTCGCATTGGGCGGCGGCTGCGAGGTCGCGATGATGGCCGATTTCATCATCGCCGCCGACAGCGCCAGATTCGGCCAGCCCGAGATCAAATTAGGCGTCACCCCCGGCATGGGCGGCTCGCAGCGCCTCACCCGCGCCATCGGCAAGGCCAAGGCGATGGAGATGTGCCTGACCGGGCGGATGATGGGCGCCGAGGAAGCCGAGCGCAGCGGGCTCGTGGCGAAGGTGGTCCCCGCCGCCGACCTGCTCGCCGAGGCGCTCGAGACCGCCCAGGCGATCGCAAGCATGGCCCCGCTCGCCGCCATCGCCACCAAGGAGATGGTCAATGCCGCCTACGAGACCGGCCTGGCCCAAGGCATCCTTTTCGAGCGCCGCCTCTTCCACGGTCTGTTCGGGACGGAGGACCAGAAAGAAGGGATGGCCGCGTTCGTCGGGAAAAGGGCCGCGGACTGGAAAGGGAAATAGCCGAAGACATGTGCTCCTGCGAAAGCAGGAGCCCGGAGGGCGTTATTACTGGGCTCCTGCTTTCGCAGGAGCGCGAAGGAGCTTGAAATGACACGCATCGCCTTTATCGGCCTCGGCAACATGGGCGGCGGCATGGCCGCGAACCTCGCCAAAGCGGGGCATGAGGTCCGCGCCTTCGACCTTGCCGAGGCGGCGCTGGACCGCGCGAAGGCCAATGGCTGCCTGCCGATGGGCTCGGCGGTCGATTCGGTCCGCGACGCCGAAGCGGTGATCACCATGCTCCCGGCCGGCAGCCATGTCCGCGACGTCTACGAAAGCGCCGTGATCGGCGAGGCCCCCGCCAGCGCAATCCTGATCGATTGCTCGACCATCGACGTCGCCACCGCCCGCGAGGAGATCGGCAAGGCCGATGCCGCCGGCTACCAGATGGTCGACGCCCCGGTCTCGGGCGGCATCGCCGCGGCCGAGGCGGGGAGCCTCACCTTCATGGCCGGCGGCAGCGCCGAGGCGTTCGAGCGCGCCCGCCCCTTGCTGGAGATCATGGGCAAGGCGGTGATCCATGCCGGCGGCCCGGGCTCGGGCCAGGCCGCCAAAATCTGCAACAACATGCTCTTGGGCGCCTCGATGGCCGCGACCTGCGAGACCTTCGTCATGGCCAGGAAGCTCGGCCTCGATTTGCAGACCTTCTTCGACATCTCCTCCAAGGCGTCGGGCCAATGCTGGTCGATGACCACCTATTGCCCGGTCCCCGGCGTCGGCCCGGAGACGCCCGCCGACCGCGACTATGAAGGCGGCTTCGCGGCCGCGCTCATGCTCAAGGATCTGCGCCTCGCCATGGAAGCGGCGCAGAGCGTCGACGCCTACACGCCGATGGGCGCCGAGGCCGAGACCCTCTACGCCCGCTTCGCCGACTTGGGCGGCGGCGGCAAGGATTTCTCCGCGATCATCCGGATGATCGACGACAGCTGGCCGAAGCCCGAGCGGCCGGAATAACCCCATTCCGTCATTGCGAGCGCAGCGAAGCAATCCAGCGTTGCGCCGGCTGGATTGCTTCGTCGCTACGCTCCTCGCAATGACGGCAGGTGGATTATTGCCCCGCCGGCGCCAGCCGGGCCGAGCCGAAGCCCTGGATACCGGCCTCGCGGGCGTCGGGGACCGAGCGGTCGAGGATCATGCACTCGCCGCGGAACCGCGCCCGCTCGCAAATCTGCCAGCGCTCGCCCGGATGGATGAGGATCGAGCGGATGGGCCAGTCGACGGCGATCGTCGTCCGGGGCGACAGGAAGGTGACGTCGTCGCCCCCGTAGCGCGGCTCCTGATAGAGGCCCATCTGGCCGGCATAGGTGCGCGGCTGGCCGGTCGCCTGCCCGCTCCCCTTGGCCGCCGGCTGATGGTCCCCGGCCAGCGCCGGCACGGCGGCCAGCGCCGCGCAGGCGAATGCGATCGTCAATCTCTTCATGCCTCGGCTCTCCGCAAGCGTTGGAAGACAGCTGCTTACGCCCGGCCGCCACTTTTGCAAGGGCTCAGCCGAGCACCGCGGCGACCGCCTTCTTCCAGCCCGCCAGCCGGCCCGACCGAGTCGCCTCCGCCATCGCCGGCTCGAACCGCCGAACCGCGCCGCGCATCGCCGCCGCCTCCTCCAGCGATCCGAACAGCCCGGCCCCGACCCCCGCCAGCATCGCCGCGCCGAGGGCCGTGGTCTCGACGAAATCGGGCCGCTCGACCTCAAGCGCGAGCATGTCGGCCAGATCCTGCGCCAGCCAGTCGTTGGCGCTCATCCCGCCGTCGATCTTGAGGCATTGCCAGGCGGCGCCGTCGGCGGCGAAGGCGGCCATCAGATCGTGGGTCTGGTGGGCCTGCGCCTCGAGCGCCGCGCGAACGATATGGGCACGGCCCGTCGCGAAGCTCAGCCCCGAGATCGCCGCCCGCGCGTCGGGCGCCCAATAAGGCGCGCCGAGCCCCGCCAGAGCCGGCACCAGATAGGCGCCGCCGGTATCGGCGACCGAGCGCGCCAGCGCCTCGGTCTCGGCCGCGGTGACGATCAGCCCGAGCGCGTCCCTGAGCCACTGGATCAGGCTGCCGGCGACAAACACCGAGCCTTCGAGCGCGTAGCGGCGCTCACCCCCCAGCTGCCACGCCACGGTGGTCAGCAGCCGGTTTTGCGAGACCGGCGCCGCCGCGCCGCTATGGGTCAGCACGAAGGCGCCGGTGCCGTAAGTCGCCTTGGTCTCGCCGGGCGAAAGGCAGGCCTGGCCGATCGCCGCCGCCTGCTGGTCGCCGGCCATGCCGCAAAGCGCGATCGGGGCGCCGAACAGCGCGGGCAATGTCTCGCCATAGCGCCCCGCGCAATCGACGATCTCGGGCAAAGCGTGGAGCGGCGCGTCGAACAAGGCGGCCAGGTCCGCATCCCAGCCCCCTTTGTGAATGTCCATCAAGGCGGTGCGCGATGCGTTGGTCGCATCCGAGATGTGAAGGCCGCCGGTGAGCCTGAACACCAGCCAGGATTCCACCGTGCCGACGCACAGATCCTCGCCCGCCGCCGCGACCTCGTCCATGTTCGCCATCGCCCAGGCGATCTTGCTCCCCGAGAAATAGGGGTCGAGCAGCAGCCCGGTCTTCGCCTGCAGCCCCGGCTCCTCGCCCTGCACCTTCAGCGCCGCGCACAAATCCGCGGTGCGCCGGTCCTGCCAGACGATCGCCCGCCCCAGCGGCGCCCCTGTCCGCCGCGACCAGAAGGCGATGGTCTCGCGCTGGTTGGTGATGCCGATCCCGGCGATGGCCTGCGGCCCGCCGGCCTTCTCGACCATTGCCCGGGCGCAGACCAGGCTCGATTGCCAGATCTCCTCGGCATCATGCTCGACCCAGCCGGGCCGCGGATAATGCTGCGCCAGCTCCCTTTGCTCGGCCCCGAGGCACGCCCCGTCCGCTCCAAACAGCATCGCTCGTGTGCTCGTCGTGCCCGCATCGATGACGAGGATGGTTTCGCCGGCCATGCAGTGATCCTTCCGCCCCCATCGTCATTCCCGCGAACGCGGGAATCCAGCTTTTTCTTCGCGCGCGGGGGCCGGAACCTGGATTCCCGCTTTCGCGGGAATGACGTAGGGACCTGAAATGGACAATTTCGATCTCCTCATCGTCGGCGGCGGCATCAACGGCGCGGCGATCGCGCGCGACGCCGCCGGGCGCGGGCTCGACGTGCTGCTGGTCGAGAAGGACGATCTCGCCAGCCATACCAGCGCGGCCTCGTCCAAGCTGATCCACGGCGGCCTTCGCTATCTCGAGCAATATGCGTTCAAGCTGGTCCGCGAATCGCTGCACGAGCGCGAGATCCTCCTCAGCACCGCGCCCCATATCGTCCGCCCGCTCCGCTTCGTCCTGCCCGATCCGCCCGGCGGCCGGCCCTGGTGGATGATCCGCCTGGGCCTCCTGCTCTACGACCTCCTCGCCCGGCGCGGCGCGCTGCCCCGCTCGAAGGGCCTGGGCAAGGGCGACAACGAATTCCGCGCGGCGCTCAAGCCCGGCGGCTTCAGGCTCGGCACCTATTGGGATGCCTGGGTCGACGATGCCCGCCTTGTGGTCCTGAACGCGCTCGACGCGCACGAGCGCGGCGCCGAGATCGCCACCCGCACCGAATTCATCTCCGCCCGCCGCGACGGCGAAGCCTGGACCGCCTTACTTTCGGGCGGCCGCACGGTCACCGCGAAGATGATCGTCAACGCCGCCGGCCCCTGGGTCGCCGAGACCCTGAACAGGCGCCTCGAAACCGAGGCCGAGAGCAAGGTCCGCCTGATCAAGGGCAGCCACATCCTTGTTCCGCGCCTCTGGGAGGGCGACCACGCCTACATCCTCCAGCAGGGCGACGGCCGGGTCGTCTTCGCTTTGCCTTATGGCGCGCGCAGCCTGATCGGCACCACCGACGTTCCGGTCGCCAGCCCCGAGGAGGCCGTGATCACGCCGGAGGAGATCGCCTATCTCTGCGCCGCCGCCAATTCCTATTTCCGCAAGCAGATCGCGCCCGTCGACGTGATCTGGTCCTATTCGGGTGTCCGCGCGCTCTACGACGACGGGGCGCGCGACGCCAAGGACGTCACCCGCGATTACCGCCTCGAGCTCGACGACACGCCCGGGCCCAAATTGCTCTCCGTCTTCGGCGGCAAGATCACCACCGCCCGCCATCTGGGGCTGGAGGCGCTCGACGCATTGGGCGTCAAGGGCTTCAAGTTCACCGCAAGCTCCACCCTTCCCGGCGGCACTATCGACGCCGCCTTCAACGCAAGCCTCGCCGATCTCGCCCGCTGGATGCCCGAGCCCCTCGTACGGCGCCTCGCCAACGCCTACGGCACCAGGCTCGCCAGGCTGCTCGACGGCGCGACCTCGATGAAGGCCCTCGGCCGCGACTTCGGCGCCGGTCTCCACGAACGCGAGGTCCGCTACCTCGTCGACACCGAATTCGCCCGCACCGCGGAGGACATAATCTGGCGCCGCACCAAGCTCGGCCTTGAGATGACCCGGCAGGAGCAGAAAGCTTTGGCCACCTGGCTGCGCGGCAAATCCCCCTCGCCCGCGGGGAGGGGGTAGGGGGAGGGGGTTCGGCGTTCGCGAACCATCCCGAACGCTCGACACCCCCTCCCTGCCCTCCCCCTCCAGGGGAAGGGAATCCTGGGAACGACCCTGCGACATCGCCGTTCAGCCCTTATGCCGACCGCCCCCGAAGCCTCCGCCAGCGCCGGCTCCGGCGACAGCGTCATCGGCTGGAAGCTCGACCCCCAGCAGCGCGCCGAATTGCTCCTGATGTTCCCGCCGGCCTATCCGCAAGCGGTCGCCGACCACGTCACCCTCAGGAGCAGGGCCGCCGCCGACGCCGCTTTGCCCGACGAACGCGATTGCGAGATCGTCGGCCGCGCCGACGACGGCCGGGGCGTCGAGGCGATGGTGGTCCGCATCATGGGCACGACGGGCCGCCCCGACGGCTCGATCTATCACATCACCTGGTCGCTCGCCGACGGCCGCCGGGCGAAGGAAAGCAACGACGTCATCGCCGCCTTGGGCTGGACCCCGCTCGACCTGCCCGTGCCGGTCGCCCTGACCCCCGCCCGCTTCCGCTGAAGCCCCTCCCGTCATTCCCGCGAAAGCGGGAATCCACCTTCACTTTTTTCTCCTTCGCGTCCTTCGCGCCTTCGCGTGAACCCGAACTTCCTTTTTCCAACGCGAAGACGCGAAGCGGGAGAGGGCTGCACCATTGGGGATATAAAGCTGTGCGTCCCTATCGGCACTCCGCCATCTGGATTCCCGCTTTCGCGGGAATGGCGAATTGTCCTTATTGCGCAGGCGCCGCCGCCTGCACCGGCGCCCCGAGCTCCAGCCGCATCGCGTGGAGATCCAGCGTGTAGCTTTCGAACGCCCTCAGCACGTCCGAGCCGAGCACGCCGATGAAGCGCGGCGCCGGCCCGCCGGCCGAGGGCAGGCCGATCTCCAGCGACGGCAGCAGCAAAGTCCGCCCGGCCAGCGCCAGCGGCGCATTGGGCCAGGTCGCCACGCTCGCCAGCCGGGCCCCGCCAGCGCTCGCCATGCCGGCGGTCCGGCGCGCGAGAGCGGCGACCGTCTCGGGATGGGCCCGGGCGTAGAGCGCGCTCAGGCTGCTCTTGTTGGCGCCGGTGTCGAGGTGCATCGGCACCGCCTGTCCGTCGACCGCGACCGTGACGAAGAGATCGTTGCCGCCGGCGCTTATGTTGGGCGCCGCCGCCGGCCCCGCTTCGGCCGGCCCCGGCAGGACGAACCGTCCCGCGCGCTCGATTCGCATCCGCCCGAGCATCCGCATCACCGGCAGGCCGACAATCGCCTTGATGTCGTAGCCGCCGGGCACCGGGAAGGTGAGCTGGGCATCGTCGATGATCAGGAAGGGCACGTTGCGCAAGGTCGCGCCGGCGATGGCCAGGCGGTCGGCGATGCCGACCCGGATCGGCACAATTCCCTGGACGCCGTTGCCGACGTTCGAGGCGCCGTCGAGCAGCCGCAGCCCAAGCCGCCGCGCGCTCTCCGCCGAGAGCACCGAAAGATTGGCGCCGGTGTCGAACACCGCCTCCTGGGCAATGCCGTTCACGGCGACGTCGATTCGCGGCAGCCCGACCCGGTCGACCCGCGCGGCCGCGCTGCCCTCGCCGATCGCGCCCTCGACCGCCAAGGCCGGGCTTCCGGCGAGCATCGCGGCGAGCCGCCAGGCCTGCTCGGTCTCGGCCGCCCCCTCGGCGTCGCCGCGCGCAATCTGCGCCTGCGCCAGCCTCCGACCCCACGCCTCGGCAGCGCGATAATCGCCGCTGGCGAAGCTCGCCGACATCAGGATCGAGAGCGCCGCGTCGCGCAGCACTCCCTCGCCCGTCTTGGCGAGCCGGGCCAGCGCCGGATCGCGCGCCACCGCCGGATCGAAACGCGCCGCCGCCAGCCGCGCGCGCAGCAAGATCGCGGCATCGCCCTCGGCCGCGCTCAGCGCCCGCTCGGCCGGTCCGAGATCGCCGCGGTCGGCGGCCTCGATCGCCGCCTGGAGCGCCGGCGGCGAAGCGGGCGCCTGCGCCCGCGCGGCGGGACTCAGCGCCAGCAGGAAGGCCAAGAGGGGCAGGCCGGTCCGGATCATGAGGGTCGAATCCCTTCGATAAGAGCTTGCCCGTGGCGCGAATAAGGCATAACATCGCCGCGCGACTATATTTTTACGTATAACGATAAGAAATGGCTGTCAAGCGATGAGCGAAACGCCTCCCCATATCCGCCGCGCCGCGCGCCGGCTGCGCCTCGTCACTTTGTTCGGAATCGCCCTGGTCGAGCTCCTCATCCTGTTCGCCGCCTGGGTGCTGGCCGCGGGCCGCGCCGCCGATTTCCCGGCGCTCGAGATCAGGACCGAGGGCCTCGCGCCCTGGCCCGCCGCCGGCATCCTCCTCCTGTTCGGCCTGCTGCTCGGCCTGGCCTTGCTCAAGCTGGTCGCGATGCTCCGCCAGATCGAGGGCGGCGCGCCGTTCGCCGCCGCCGGCCTGCGCGGCTTCGCCCGCTATCTGTTCCTGGCGGTGCTCGCCACCGTGCTCGCCCCGCCCGTCCTCCACGCCGCGGCGGGCGCGCGCCGGATCGATCTGTCGCTGGGCAGCGGCGCGGCCTTGATGCTGCTCGTCACCGGCCTGCTCTTCTTCGTGGCGCGGCTGCTCGACGAGGCCCAGCGCCTCGCCGACGACCACAGCCAGATCGTCTGAAGATGGCGATCGTCGTCCGCCTCGACGTCATGCTTGCGCTGCGCAAGGCCAAGTCCAAGGACCTCGCCGCCTTCGTCGGCATCACCGAGACCAATCTGAGCCTGCTCAAGTCCGGCCGGGTCAAGGGCATCCGCTTCGAGACGCTGGAGCGGATCTGCGAGTTCCTGGAGTGCCAGCCGGGGGATTTGCTGGTCTTTGAAGGCGGAGCCTAGCGCAGGCATAAGGAAGCTCGCTGAGTCATCCTGACGAAAGTCAGGATCCATGAACTCTGTCAGCGAATTGCCGCGAAGACCGTGTTCATGGCGCTACCAAGGGACATTCCGCGCGCCTAGCGCAGCTTCAAGATCTTGAGCTTGTCGGCCTTGGCGCGGTCGCGGATCGAATCCTCCGAGCGCGTCATCGCCTTCGAGATCGCCTTCAGCGCCATGCCCTTGCCCGCGAGCAGATGCAGCTTCTGGATCTCGTCGCTGGTCCAGGCCTGCCGATGCCGCTCGAACCGCTCCGCCATCGTCCCCTCCTCAGTGACAGTTACGTAACTGTCACGGTGACAGTTACGTAACTGTCACCATTTCAACAGCGTCAGGCCGCTTCGAGCGCGTCCTCGTCCTGGCCCATGACCGGGCCCGAATCCTGGCCCTTGGCGTCGGGGTCGCGGTCGACCAGCTCGATGACGCCCATCGGCGCGGCATCGGAGGCGCGGATACCGGCCTTGATGACCCGGGTATAGCCGCCGGCCCGCTCCTGGTAGCGCTTGGCGAGCACGTCGAACAACTTGATCAGCTGGGCGTCGTCGAGCAGCCGCGCATGGGCGAGCCGCCGGTTGGAGAGGCCGCCTTTCTTGGCGAGCGTGATCAATTTCTCGACATAGGGCCGAAGCTCCTTCGCCTTGGGAAGCGTGGTCGTGATCTGCTCGTGCTTGATGAGCGCGGCGGCCATGTTGCGGAACATGGCGGTGCGGTGGGAGGAGGTGCGGCCGAGCTTCCGGCCGCCGACGCGATGGCGCATGGTCTTGTCCTTCGTTCGTCCCGGAGCCGTATCAGGCACTCCGGGCCAGGCGGTCATGTGGGGGACAGCCCAAACCCCAAAACGCAAGAGCGGGCCAGTGGCCCGCCGCATGGCGCTCCCAAAGCGGATCGGGGCCGGAAAGTCAACACCGGGGGGGGGTTGGGGGTTGGGATTGGCGCCCCAACCCCTAACCCCCAACCACCAATCCCCAACACTGAACCTTCCGCCCAAATCTCGCGTTATGCTCGATGCAGGGTGCCACGGCCTAGGCTACGCGCGCGTCCGGCAGGGGTGGGACCGCCTAGGCGGACCCGCCCCACCGCCCTCCGCGACTGCTTCGATCGGCCTGTCGGGTGGGCGGGCTCCGATTTTCCCGTGCGTGACGGCCGTCACGTCGCAGCGTCCCCGCCGCGCGCTACCCCGTGCCGGAACGGGGAGGATCAGAACATGGCGGAGACATTCTCGAATCTCGGTACGCAAGATGCTATAGGGGGGCGCAATTCCAGTCAGAGGATCGATCCATGTTCAGGCCCTCCATCGCAGCGATCGCGTTCCTGTGTGCTTTGGGCCCGGCCGGTGCCGCGCGGGCGTCCGTCGCCGGACAGGATGGATCGGACGCGCGAGCGGACAGGATCGCTGCCTCGATCGATGCCGAAAGCCGGCGCCTTGAGGGCCGTGACAAATGGGAGTGGCGGCGTTGCGAGCGGCGCGCCCGCGATCGGGTGGACCTGCGCGATTCGGAGCGGCATCGTGAGGACGGCGCTGGCCGCTGCGGCCTGCCTCGCCTGGCCGACCGCTTTGTCGGCCCAGGAAAGTGATGCCCGGACGGACCGCCTAGAGCGGCAGATCGACCGCGTCGCCACCCAGACCCGGGCGGAGGAGGAGACGGAAAGGGCGGGGCTGGAGAGTCTCGCTCCCCAACCGGTCAGCAAGCTCAACTTCATCGTCCTGCTGCCGGTCAGCTGGACGAACAATGCGGGCTATGCCGAGGACGATGGCGAGACCGCCGTTCACGCCACGCCCTCGTTCGAGATGCGCGCCAGCCGCACGTCCCCCGGGCTGAGGCTGGAAGCGCGCGCCACCATCGCCTCCGACAATTATTCCAGGGTCGAGGACAATAACCTTTCCTTTCTGCGCTTTCGCTTCGAGATCGGCGGCGTGGAACCCGGTCCGCTCAACTTCGTGCCCTATGCCCGCTATCAGCCCGTCGTCGAGTTTTCCGACGCGCACCTTGGCGATTACAGCAAGACCAAGCACGATTTCTCGATCGGCGGGGTGAACAGCTTCAAGGTCGGCGACGCCGGGGGCACCGTGCGGCTGTTCGTTACGCGCCGGGAATCAACGGATCCAAACGCGGAGCGATTCCAGCTTGGCGGGCAGGTTGCGCTCGAAGGTCCGCTGGCCGCCGCCAGTCACTGGGGCTGGTCGGCGACCCAGGGCCTGGAGGCGCGGTTTTTCACAGGCGGCACGAATGACGGGCGAACCGACATTTACGTTTCGACCAACGGCACGATCTCCTGGCGGCCCACCCCCGAATCGTCCTGGACGTTCAATGCGCTGGACGTGACCGTCGAATGGAACCGCTCGGACGTCGCCGACCGCGACTATTTCGTCGTCAATGCGGGCTCCAGCATCTCCTTCAGGTTCTGATCGGGCACGGCGGGCGATGAACGGACAGCTATCATAACTGTCCGCTTTCCCGCCCAGCCGCTGCCCGCAACCGCCTCACCGACCCCGCCGAACCTTTCGCGGCTCCTGGGCGTTGTGCGCCAAGTCCCTCGAAAGCAAGGAAACCCTCATGGGCAGCGACCACGACATCAAGATCCTCAACAGCCTCATCACCACCACCATCGACAGCGCAACGGGCTTCGAGCGCGCCGCCGAAGACGCCAAGGCGGGCAATTTCGTCACCATGTTCCGCACTTTCTCCGCCGAGCGCCGCCGCGCCGTCATCGATCTCCAGGGCGCCGTCAGTCTGCTCGGCGGCACGCCAAACGACGACGGCTCGCTCAAGGCCGATCTGCATCGGCGCTGGCTCGATTTGCGCGCCGCGCTTGCCGGCGACGGCGGCGACAAGGCGGTGATCGCCGAGGTCGAGCGCGGCGAGGATTATATCAAGGGCAAATATGACGAGGCGCTCGCCGACACCGCGCTCTCCGACACCGCGCGCGAGGCGATTCGCGCCGCCTACCAGTCGGTCCGCGCCGGCCACGACACGGCAAGCGCGCTCAAGCACCGCATGGAAGCCGCCGACGCCTGAGGCATGAGCGGGGACAGTTACTCGCTAACTGTCCCCATTCACCGCGCCGGTCACCGCTCCCCCGGCCGCGGAATCCGCGGGCAGGGCCGGCGGACATAATTCCAGCGGATCGCCCTCAGCCTCACGCCCTGCTGGCACG
Organism: Allosphingosinicella sp.; assembly: GCA_035994965.1. Lineage (GTDB taxonomy): Bacteria > Pseudomonadota > Alphaproteobacteria > Sphingomonadales > Sphingomonadaceae > Allosphingosinicella. Next base: position 12,052 of record DASYKV010000013.1, on the reverse strand, counting down.
TGGTCATCCCGTTGTCCCTGGTCCCGTAGCCCGCAATCCACCGGTTGAGGCCCGGGCGCGGCTGCGCGCCGGTGACGTCGAAGAGCACCTGGCCCGAATGAACGATCAGGCAGCCATTCTCGACGCCGGGCCTGACGCAGCCGCTGAAGTTGATCCGCGGCGGCTGCCGCTGCGCCTCCGCGGCCGCCGACCAGATCATTGAAAGGAAGATAGGAACGGCAAAGATACGAGCGGCTTTTTTCATGATCTTCCCCTCCGAGTCGTGAGGTCCGCGATCATGACACGGGACGGAGGAAATAAATATGGCTCCGGTTTTATTCCGGCTTCGTCCCGCCTGATCCGCCGATGCACGCCCGGGACAATTACCCGTCACTGCCCCCATTGGCCTCCGGGGATGGCCTCTCGGGACCGTCCCCATTTTCCTCGCCCCACCGCGCCCTTCTTCTTCGCCCCGACCGTCCCCCTCCACGGCCGCGCCACGGTCGCGCGGATGTCCGCTTGTCCCGAAGCTGCGGACCAGGTCTTCGAGGGAGCCGCGATCCTCCCGTCGCCGGCGTCGCCGGTCTCCGCCCCCGCCTTTGCCTCGCCCGGTCCGACGAAGACCCAGCCCGGCGGGATCCAAACGTCCTCGCCGGCCTCGGTCCACCCTTGCACCAGCCGCGTCTTGCGGTTGCGCCGCTTCATCATGCCGAGCAGCTTCACCAGCTCTTCTTCCAGCTCCTCCTTCGTCGCCACGCGCCGGTCGGGCCCGATGCCCCCGCGCCGCCCGTCGCCCGCGCCCGCCCCCTTGATCCGGCTGATCCTTATAGCCTGGTCGACATTGACGCGCGGCAGCCGCCCGCGCCCGCGCCGCTTCCTGTCGCCGCGGGCGCCGGCGCCGGGATCTGGACCGAGGCTGACCACCGCTGCCGTGTGGAGCAAGGTCGGCGGCGGCAGCGCCGCCCGCGCCCGGCCGGCCGCGCATTGCCGGTGCGCGCGAGCGCGCGCAGGAAGACCTTGCGCCATTTGGGGGGATTCTTCGTGCCTGCCATGCTGCCTCCGCCCGACCTGAGGTGCCTGCCGCGGACATGATCCGGGTCGAAGGGTCATTCCAGCGAAAGCTGGATCTCCCTTCTCTGATCAGAAGAGAATCAGGATGACAGGAAATTTCCTACATTTGGGAGAAAAATCGGAAAGAATTGAACCATTTTGGTTGCAATCTTGTGTCAGGCGATATTGCGCCCCGCCTTTGCCGACATGCCATTCCAGCACGTCGCCGGTTTGCCCTGCCAGCCTTTGCCGCCGCCTTGAGGGGGGTCGAGAAGTGAACGCGAAGGAGCTGTCAACGGCTTCGCCGCAAGCCGCGGCCCCCACGTTCGAAATGATCTAGAAGTCGCCTTGTCCGTCGCCGGCAGCGCAGCTCGAATCGACGCTTCAGCCAGTGGACAACACATTCGCATGTGCCGATGCGGCGGTTTGTAACGCCGTATCAAAGTTGATATCGTCCGGACCGCCCGGATCTACAGCGGCTATGGGAGCGCAGACTGACGATGCCATACCGCTTATTCATTTCCTATGCCTCCAAGGATCGCGCATATCGCGATCGCTTCGTGACCCACTTGGCGCACCCCGTGCGCGAAGGCCGGCTTGCCGTCTGGTCGGACCGGATGATTCCGCCGGGAGGAGAGTGGGACGGGATCATCCGCGACGAGATCCGATCCTGTGACGCGGTGGTATTCCTCGTGTCGAGCGATCTGGTGGCCTCGGAGTACGTCAACGACGTCGAAATGGAAATCGCGCGGGAGCGACGCGCGCGCGGCGAGATCGATGTGCTCGCGGTGCCGATCCTGCACAGCCTGATCGATCAGACCTGGCTTGGCGCATTGCAGGCGCTGTGGGACCCGGAAAGCCCGATCGGCCTCTTGGCAAGCCCGGCCAGGCGCGACCAGGCCTGGGTCGAAGTGGTGCGACGGCTCATCGCGACGGCCGAGGCCGCCGCCGAGGCGCGCCGGCCCGCGGCGGCGGACCCGCTCGTGCCAGTGCGTTCGGCAGAAAGGGTGCCGGCGCCGATCCGGTTCCGTCGAAGCGTGCACGCGCCGCTCCTTGCCCGCGGCGGCTTCTTCGGACGCGAGAAGGAGCTTGCCGATCTCGACGTCTGGCTGTCGGGTCGGCCGCCGCACGACCAGGCACGGGTCGTGGTGCTTAGGGCGCTCGGCGGAATGGGGAAGTCCGCGCTCGCCTGGCACTGGTCCCAGGGGCATGCCGCGGAGATTGGGCCCAAGGCCGGATTCGAAGGCGTCTTCTGGTGGTCGTTCTACGCACCGGGCTTTCACATTTGGGCCTTCGCCCATGCCGCCCTCATCTTCATGGGCATCGCCGAGAAGGACATGCCGAAGCAGCTTGGATCGCGGCTCGATCTGCTGGCGGAGCTGACGCAGGATCGCGCCGTGATTTTCATTCTCGACGGCTTCGAGCGGGAGTTGCGGCGCTATGCCCGCGGCGACGCTCCGGACGATGCGGCCAAGGCAGCCGCCTTGTCCGGCGCGATGCGGCCGGACGCCTGCGTCAATCAGGAGACAGACGCTTTCCTCGGCCGAATCGCGGCGACGCGGGGCTTCAGCCGATGGCTGATGACCACTCGGGTCACTCCCGAGATTCTCCTCGATCTCGACGGCGTTCGCGAAGTCGAGCTTGCCGGGCTGACCTGCGAGGCCACGCGCACGCTTTTCGCGGAGCAGGGCGTATCCGGGACAAATGCCGAGTTTGCCGAGCTTGGAGCGCGTTTTGGCGGGCATGGGCTGACGCTGTCGGTCTATGCGCGGACGCTGAAGCGTCACGGCGTAACGGATCTGGTTCAGCCGCAGCGCCAAGCGAGCGACGACGCCCTGTTGCGTCATTCGGCACCGCCCGGGCGCGACGCGTCCGCGCTTGAAGCCGCGGCGGACCGTCGGCTCCGGGTCCTGACGGAGGCGGTCGAAGCGCTTTCGGAACCGGGACGGGACGTCCTCCAGAGCTTCACTCTCGTTGAGAAGCCGCCGAGCGTGGCGACTCTCGCTCTACTCAATTCGCATCTGCCGACCCCGGCAATCCCGCGTGCGCTCGACGAGCTGCGCCGCTGCGGGCTGCTCGCGCCGTCCCACGACGCCTTCGTCTATGAACTCCATCCCGTGGTGCGCGAAGTGGCGAGCCGCAACATTGCGGGCGCGGGCATCGAACGCGCGATCGACGCTTTCCGGAAGCTCGGTGCCGGCCGGCATTACGCAACGATCGAAGAAGCCCAGCCCGCGATCGACCATTTTCTGGTGCTCATCCGGTCCCGGCGCTTCGATGCCGCCTTCCAGGTCTATCGCCTGCGATTGCAAGATCTTTTCATAAACGAAGGCATGGCGGGACGTAAGATCGAGCTGCTCAGTCAGCTCTGCGGGCCGGACTTCGTCCCCCTGTCGACTGATGAATCGATGCAAACCTCGGTGGTCAGACAATTGGCATCTGCCTTGAACCAGGCCGGCCGCTACGGAGATGCGTGGCGAGCCGCCCGACAGCTCGAATCTCTTGTGCCGCAAACGAACGACCCGACGATACGGGCTGCTGCGCTGACCAGAATCGTAAACGGAGCAACGCACGCAGGCCACCTCGCCGACGCCGTCCGCGCCGCTCATTCCCGTGTGGCCGATCGAGCCGACAAGTGGTGGCTGTTCCTGCTCGACGCCGAACGAGCGACTCTTGAGGCAGTGCTCGGTCGGGGCACCGAAGCGCGGGACCTTGGCCGGCAATTGCTGGCGCGCGCCGGAGAAATATGGCGGCCTGACTTCCGCTCGGACGGAACCTATCGAGTCTGCCTGATGGCCGGGATTCTCCGCGACGCAGCGCTTCACGCCGAAGCTGCGCTCGCTTACCGTGCCGCCGCCAAAGAGGCCGACCGCAAAATCGACCTCACGCTCATTGAGCTGGAACGCCTCCGCGCCTTGCAGTTGCGCCCCGAGCCGCTGACCGCCCGCGAGTGCGCCGAAATCGCCTCGGCAGCGCGCGAGGTGCAGACGCGCATCGTCGCGATGGGGCTTTTCGCATGGGTCGCCGACGCGACAACCGTCGCCGCGGTGGCGGAGGCAAGGGCCGGCGGCGCGCCGGCTCTTCGCGCCGCCCGCGATCTGCGCGAGCTCGCCGAAGGGATCGAGCGGGATGGCGGCGTGATCATGGCCGCGCAGGCGCGCATCGAAGCGGCGGAAGCCTGGACGCTTGCCGGCGTTGTCGAAGAGGCGCGGGCCGACGCGCTCCATGCCCGAAAGCTGGCCTATTGCGACGGCCCACCCCATTCCGCGAAGCTGTTCGAAGATCGAGCCGATGCGCTCCTCGCCAAGCTCTAGCCGGTAGCCAGCGGTCGCAAAAAAGGGCCGCCTCGCGGCGGCCCTCTCGTGACTTGAACCTGGATGAATCCGAGGCCTCTTACCCCAGAAGCTCCCGCTCCAGCTTCTTGGCCATGAAACAGCGCGGGGCGCTGTTTCATCCTCGGTGAGCGGGCCCGTCAGTCCCCCGGACTGCCGGGGCTTTTCCGCTCATTCTCCGGCGGCCAGCCCGGAATATTCATGCCAAGCCGCAGCCCGATGCTCGCCAGCACGTCCTTGATCTCGTCCGCGATCCACGCCTGCCTTCGCGTGATCGCTGTCACGGGCGGCGCCGTGTTCGTCCCCCATGATCGGGCCGGTTTCCGGTGGCGGCTCCTCGGTTGGGTCCCCACGAAGCAGATGGCAAGGAAGGAAGGTGGGCTATGACGACGGCGATTGACCTCACTCCGGTGACGAGCGCGCTGATGCAGCTGCTCGCGGCGATCATCATGGGAGTCGGCACCTGGGCGGCGGGGCGCCTCGTGCAGTGGCTGGGCCTGAGGAACGCGGCGCAGGCGACGGCGGCGCTCGACGGGTCAGCAGACTAGACTCCGATTTGGTGGGCCGGATAGCCTTACCATCGGGGACCGGCCACCAATCAAGAGAAATGACTGACGAGCCCGGTAACGCAGGTGATTCCACTCAAAAGAAAAGGGCCGCCTCACGGCGGCCCTTCCTTGTTCAATAAACGTGGCCTCAGCTTTATCCAAGCAATTCCTGCTCAAGCTTCTTCGCCATCTCCTCGATATTCTCAGGCGGCCAGCCCGGGATATCCATCCCAAGCCGCAGACCCATGGAGGCAAGCACTTCCTTGATCTCGTTCAGGCTCTTCCGCCCGAAATTCGGCGTCCGCAGCATCTCGGCTTCGGTCTTCTGGACCAGGTCGCCGATATAGATGATGTTGTCGTTCTTCAGGCAGTTGGCCGAACGCACCGACAGCTCCAGCTCGTCCACCTTCTTGAGCAGATAGCGGTTGAGCTGGTTGGCGTCCGCCTCGGTCTCCGCCGCCGACGGCGCGGCCATGCCGGCCATGGTCGGGACCTGGACCATGCCCTCGTCGAAGTGGACGAAGAGCTGGAGCTGGTCCTGGAGGATGCGCGCGGCGTAGGCGATCGCGTCGTCGGGCGAGATCGTACCGTCCGTGTCGACCGTGAGCGTCAGCTTGTCGTAATCGAGCTCCTGCCCGACGCGGGTGTTCTCGACCTTGTAGCTGACCTGGCGGACCGGGCTGTAGAGCGCGTCGACCGGGATGAGGCCGATCGGCGCGTCCGCCGGGCGGTTGGAGGCGGCGGGGACATAGCCCTTGCCGGTCTCGGCGGTCAGCTCCATGTTGAGCGTCGCGCCCTCGTCCAGGTGGCAGATGACCAGATCGGGGTTCATCACCTCGATGTCGCCGGTGGTGGCGATCTGGCCGGCGGTGATCTCGCCGGGGCCGGTGGCGGAAAGCTGGAGGCGCTTCGGCCCCTCGCCCTCCATCCTGAGCGCGATCAGCTTGACGTTGAGGACGATGTCGGTGACGTCCTCGCGGACACCGGCGAGGCTGCTGAACTCGTGCAGCACGCCCTCGATCTTGATCGCGGTGACTGCGGCGCCCTGGAGCGACGACAGCAGCACCCGGCGCAGCGAGTTGCCGAGCGTGAGGCCGAAGCCGCGCTCGAGCGGTTCGGCGACGAACGTGGCCTTGCGGCGGGCATCGCCGCCGACCTTCTTCTCGAGCGCGTTGGGCTTCTTCATTTCCTGCCAGTTCTTTGCGTTGACGGCCATGATGGTCCCTTGGCTGTTGGGGAAGCGAAAGGGCTTCCCGGAAATTTCTCGGGGACATGCTATTGCGTGTCCCCATTGCTGCGGGGGGACACGGAATACCGTGTCCCCGGATCGTTACACGCGGCGCCGCTTGGACGGGCGGACGCCGTTATGCGGTATCGGGGTGACGTCGCGGATCGAGGTGATCTGGAAGCCGACCGCCTGGAGGGCCCTGAGGGCCGACTCGCGGCCGGAACCGGGGCCTTTCACCTCGACTTCCAGGGTGCGGACGCCATGCTCGGCGGCCTTCTTGCCGGCATCCTCGGCGGCGACCTGAGCGGCATAAGGGGTCGACTTGCGGCTCCCTTTGAAGCCCATCATGCCGGCGGACGACCAGGCGATGGCGTTGCCCTGCGCGTCGGTGATGGTGATCATCGTGTTGTTGAAGCTTGCATTGACGTGCGCGACGCCCGCCGTGATGTTCTTGCGCTCGCGCCGTCTGATGCGCTGAGGTTCGCGTGCCATATCTCTTTCATCCTACCTAAATTCCAAGAAGAAGACCGTTCGGCCCCGGACCTGATCCGGGGCTGTCGAAGCCCGTCCTTACTTCTTCTTGCCTGCGATCGGCTTGGCCTTGCCCTTGCGGGTGCGCGCATTGGTGTGCGTGCGCTGGCCGCGGACCGGGAGGCCCTTGCGGTGGCGAAGGCCGCGATAGCAGGCGAGGTCCATCAGGCGCTTGATGTTCATCGCGGTCTCGCGGCGCAAATCGCCTTCGACCTGGTGGTCGGCGTCGATCGTCTCGCGGATCTGGAGGACCTCCTGGTCGGTCAGGTCCTGGACCCGGCGCTCGGCGGGGATGCCGAGCTTGTCGGCGATCTGCTTGGCCTTTGTCCGCCCAATCCCGTGAATATAGGTGAGCGCGATCTCAACTCGCTTGTTCGTAGGAATATTTACGCCAGCAATGCGTGCCATGGATTTTTTCTCCTGCTCCACGGGCCGCCCGTGGCGAACGGCCCATCTCAGCGCTTCGTGGTCCCCGAAAACAGGCAAAGCCGACGCGCGCACGAATGCGCCGCCGGATACCGGTGAGCGGGATGAGGGCCATGTAGGATTTGGTGACATCCATGTCAACGGGGGAGTCGGCGCGATTGGCAAGCGCCCGGCACAATGCCATGGCCTCGCCGATGCCGGCCTCCGCCCCCGCTCCCTATGACGCGATCGTCCTCGGCGCCGGCGGGGCCGGACTGATGTGCGCCGCCGTTGCGGGGCAGCGCGAGCGCCGCGTGCTGCTGATCGACCATGCGGAGCGGGCGGGCAGGAAGATTCTGATCTCGGGCGGCGGCCGCTGCAACTTCACCAATGTGAACGCCGTGCCGGAGCGCTTCCTCTCGGCCAACCCGCATTTCGCCAAATCGGCGCTTGGCCGCTACCGGCCGGAGGATTTCATCGCCCTGGTCGACAGGCACCGGATCGCCTGGCACGAAAAGACCCTGGGCCAGCTCTTCTGCGACGGCTCGGCGCGGCAGATCGTCCATATGCTGATGGAGGAATGCGCCAGGGGAGGGGTGCGGATCTCGCTGGGCAAGCCGATTGCGGACGTGACCCACGCCGATGGCCGCTTCGCCGTCCGCTATGGCGAGGAGACGGCCACGGCACCGGCTTTGGTGATCGCCACCGGCGGCCCATCCATCCCGAAGATGGGCGCGACCGGCTTCGCCTACGATCTGGCGCGGCAATTCGGGCTCGCTCTGGTGGCGCCCCGGCCCGCTTTGGTCCCGCTGACGCTGAGCGAGGAGGAGCGGTTGTTCCGGGAGCTTTCCGGCGTGTCGGCCGATGTCGAGGCGCGCGCGGGCAAGGCGGCCTTCCGCGAGGCGGCCCTCTTCACCCATCGCGGCCTTTCCGGGCCCGCGATCCTGCAAATCTCCTCCTACTGGCGCGAAGGCGAGGAGATCGGCATCGATTTCCTCCCCGGCCAGTCCGCCGATTGGGCGCTGGCGGCGAAGCGGGGGCGGCCGAAAACGCATTTCCACACCCTGCTCGGCGAAATGCTGCCCGGCCGGCTGGCCGAGGCGCTCGCCAAGAGAATCGGCCTGTGGGGCGAGCTTGCCAATCTTTCCGACGACAAGCTCAGGGCGGCGCAGCGACGGCTCGCCGACTGGCGCTTCACCCCCAATGGCAGCGAAGGCTTCGCCAAGGCCGAGGTGACCGCCGGCGGAATCGGCACCGCTGGCCTCTCCTCAAGGACGATGGAGGCCAAGGCCGTGCCCGGCCTCTACGCGATCGGCGAGGCGGTCGACGTCACCGGCTGGCTTGGCGGCTATAATTTCCAATGGGCATGGGCTAGTGGGTGGGCGGCCGGGCAGGTTCTTTAGCCGCGCACCCTTGCGAGGCAGGCCGCGCCCCCCATTTGGACCCTATATGACATTCGAAACGCTCCCCCCGCTTCTCGGCGAAGCCCTTGCCGCGCGCGGCTATGCCACGCCAACGGCCGTCCAGGCCGCCGTCCTCGAAGCCGAAGCGGAGGGACGCGACCTCATCGTCTCCGCCCAGACCGGCTCGGGCAAGACGGTCGCGTTCGGCCTCGCCATCGCCCCGCAATTGCTCGATGCATCGGGCGCCCTTCCCTATGCGCTGAAGCCCCAGGCGCTGGTGATCGCGCCGACCCGCGAGCTGGCGCTGCAGGTCAGCCGCGAATTGGTCTGGCTCTACGGCAAGGCCGGCGCGCGCATCGCCACCTGCGTCGGCGGCATGGATCCCTCCAAGGAGCGCCGCAACCTCTCGCACGGCGCCCATATCGTGGTCGGCACGCCCGGGCGCCTGCGCGACCATCTCGAGCGCGGCGCGCTCGATCTCACCCAGCTCAAGGCGGTCGTGCTCGACGAGGCCGACGAGATGCTCGACATGGGCTTTCGCGAGGATCTCGAGGAAATACTCGACGCGACGCCGCCGGAGCGGCGCACTTTGCTGTTCTCGGCGACCATGCCGCGGCCGATCGTCGCGCTCGCCAAGCGCTACCAGCGCGATGCCCTGCGCATCTCCACGGTCGGCGAGGAGCGCGGCCATGGCGACATCGCCTATCAGTGCATGACCGTCGCGCCGGCGGAGATCGAGCATGCGGTGGTCAATCTGCTCAGGCTTCACGAGGCGGATTCGGCCCTCCTCTTCTGCGCCACGCGCGACAATGTCCGCCGCCTTCATTCGAGCCTGACCGAGCGCGGCTTCAACGCCGTCGCCCTTTCGGGCGAGCACAGCCAGAGCGACCGCAACCAGGCGCTGCAGGCGCTGCGCGACGGCCGTGCCCGCGTGCTGGTTGCGACCGACGTGGCGGCGCGCGGCATCGATCTGCCCAACCTCTCGCTGGTCGTCCATGTCGAGCTGCCCCGCGACGCCGAGACCTTGCAGCACCGCTCCGGCCGCACCGGGCGCGCGGGCAAGAAGGGGATCGCCGTCCTCGTCGTCCCCTATCCGCGCCGCAAGCGCGTCGAATCGGTGCTGCGCGGCGCGCGCATCGAGGCCGAATGGATCAAGCCGCCTACGCCGGAAGATATCCGCCGCAACGACCATGAGCGGCTGCTGGCCGCCTTGCTCGAACCCACCGAGATCGAGGAGGAGGATCGCGCGCTCGCCGCCCGCCTGCTCGAGCGCAAGACGCCCGAGGAGATCGCCGCCGCTCTGGTCCGGGTCCACCGCGCCCGAATGCCGGCGGCCGAGGAGCTGGCCGATGCCCGCACGGCCCCCCAGGGACGGCCCGACGGCCCCCGCCCCGGCTTCGAGGATACGATCTGGTTCCGAATGGACATCGGCCGCCGCCACAATGCCGATCCGCGCTGGCTCCTGCCGTTGCTCTGCCGGCGCGGCCACATCACCAAGAACGAGATCGGCGCGATCCGCATCGCCGCCGGCGAGACCTTGTTCGAGGTCCCCCGCGCCGCCGCCGGCAAGTTCGCCGCCGCGCTGAAGCGCACCGCGGGCGGCGATTCCGACGGCGAAGGCGGCATCCGCATCGAGGCGGTGGAGGGCAAGCCCCGGGACGCGGCGCGCGGGAACAAGCGCAGCGCGCCCCCCCCGCCCCGTCACCAGGCCAAGCCCTATCGCAAGGGCCCCAAGCCGCATCGCGGGCGGGGCTAGAGTCCCCATTCTCCTCCCCGGCCTTTGCCGGGGAGGAGGACCGGCGTAGCCGGTGGAGGGGAGCGCGAAGCGCACTCGTCCAGAATCAGCGCAGCTACGCCCTCAAGATTGTCTCGAATGTCCGTGGCCAGGAAGCGCAAGGTTCTGACCCATCGCGCCGTCATCCAGGCGTCGCCCCGCTCATCCCGACGCGGGTTGTCGCCCATATCATGGCTCGCGCCATCGACTTCGATCGCCAGCGCCGCGGCGTGGCAATAGAAATCCAGCGTATAGGGGGCCGCTCGGTGCTGGCGCCGGAACTTGTGACCATCCGGTCGGGTGCGGAGAAGCTGCCACAACCGCGCCACTGGCGGCGACATTTTTCGGCGCAGCTGGCGAGCCCTTTGGAGATTGGTCGTAAGAACCCCCTCCACCGCCCTGCGGGCGGTCTCCCTCCCCGGCAAATGCCGGGGAGGAAAGAAAGTCACACCACCCCGAAGGCCAGCATCGCGTCCGCGACCTTCTTGAACCCCGCGATGTTGGCGCCCTTCACATAGTCGGTATAGCCGCCGCCGCGGTCGCCATATTCGAGGCAGCGCTGGTGGATGCCGTCCATGATCTCGCGCAGCAGGGCCTGGAGCTCGGCCTCCTTCCAGGAGCGGCGCTCGCTATTCTGGCTCATCTCGAGGCCCGAGACGGCGACGCCGCCGGCATTGCTCGCCTTGCCCGGCGCGTAGAGCAATTTGGCGTCGCGGAAAACGTGGACGCCTTCGAGGTCGGTCGGCATGTTGGCGCCTTCGGAGACCGCGATGCAGCCGTTCCGGACCAGCGTGCGCGCATCCTCGCCGAGCAATTCGTTCTGGGTCGCGCAGGGCAAAGCGACGTCGCATTCGACGCCCCAGGGGGTCTTGCCCTCGTGGAAGGTCGCGTTCTTATATTCGTCCGCATATTCGCTGATCCGGCCGCGGCGCTTGGTCTTGTGCGCCTTGACCCAGTCGATCTTCTCCTGGGTGATGCCGTCGGGATCGTGGACGAAGCCCTGGCTGTCGGAGAGGGTCAGCACCTTGCCGCCCAATTGCACGATCTTCTCCGCCGCATGGGTGGCGACGTTGCCGGAGCCCGAGATGATCGCGCGCAGGCCGGTCAGGTCCCTGCTCTTGGTCTTCAGCATGTTCTCGAGGAAATAGACGGCGCCGTAGCCGGTCGCCTCCGGCCGGATCAGCGAGCCGCCATATTCCATGCCCTTCCCGGTCAGCACGCCGGTGAACTGGCCGGTGATGCGCTTATACTGGCCGAACATATAGCCGATCTCGCGCCCCCCCACGCCGATATCGCCGGCCGGCACGTCGACGTCCGCGCCGATATGGCGGTAGAGCTCGGTCATGAAGCTCTGGCAGAAGCGCATGACCTCGCCGTCGCTCTTGCCCTTGGGGTTGAAGTTCGAGCCGCCCTTGCCGCCGCCCATGGGCAGGCCGGTCAGCGCGTTCTTGAAGGTCTGCTCGAAGGCCAGGAACTTCAGCACGCTCTCGGTCACCGAGGGGTGGAAGCGGATGCCGCCCTTGTAGGGGCCGATGGCGTTGTTGTTCTGGACCCGCCAGGCGCGCTGGACGCGGATGTTGCCCTGGTCGTCCTGCCAGCAGACGCGGAAGCTGACCACGCGGTCCGGCTCGGCGATGCGGCGCAGGATCTGGGCCTTGTGATAGGCTTCCTTGTCCTGGATGAAGTCGAAGATATCCTCCGCCACCTCGGTGACGGCCTGGACGAATTCCGGCTGCCCCGGATTGCGCTTCGTGACGCCCGCGATGAAGCGTTCGAGATCGACGTGGTCAGATGCGGCCATT